>CAVGGQ010000081.1:0-8714 GCA_963628785.1 Oscillospiraceae bacterium
ACCTTCAGAAACAGGATACTCCATTGCGATCCTTCCTACTAAATAAGAGAGTGCACGCCACTCCGTACACTCTCTTCTTTCAGATCTTTGTTATTTGCTCTACCCCAACTATTGACATAAAGCCTTTTTATTCGGTCAATGCGTTCATGGAAGCGACATACCAATATCCGCCGCTGCAGACATAGACGAGCTCGTAGACATTGCTCAGGTTATATTCGGTGCGCTCCGACCAGGAGTGGGCGGTAAGCTCTGCGTCGTAGGAAACGGTGCACACAAAGCAGTTCGTGCCGACAAAAGAGAAATTGCCGAATTCCCGATTGTTATAATCTACTTTGGTCGCCGAAGCCCAGATCATCGCATCTGTAGAGTTCTTTACATTGCTGTAGAGGTCGCTCTGGGGAAGGATACAGTCGAGCAGGCGGTAATAGCGTACCATGGAGTCGCGGATGGTCTCATCCATTTCGATGGATTCGTCATAGGCCTGTTCGCGCGTGACATCCAGATTGCCCCGGAAAGACTTGTGCGTGTAGTTTATATAGCAGCGGAGGAAATACTGTGCCGTGTTCTCCTGCGCTCTCTGCAGCGCATCGTTGTTCGCGTGGAAGAAGAATATCTGTCCGTCTTTGCCGACGAGCGGCGCGAGCTCGGTGCCGTCCTTGTCCACGGCACGGACATCGGGCACGGAGTAGAGATCTTCAAACGACCAGCGCACCGTATCGTACGCCGAGTCGCCGGTGTAGGCCTCCACACCCTGCAGAACGCCGCGGTCACAGCTTTGCGCATCGTCCTTCGTGAGCACCGTGCCGCAGAGCGTTACGGTGACATCCTCGGGTGCGGAGATCGACACGCTGTAGCGCATCTGCTCTGTTTCATAGTAGGTGATACCGGCCGAAGTGCTCACCGGAGAGAGCTCCGTGCCGTCCTCAAGCGTGACGGTGACGGTGCCGTACATTTTTTCGATGTAATAGCGTGTGCGTGTGGGGACGCTCGTGAAGCGCGCTTCGATCTCCGGCATATCGTCGAAGACGAGGCCGGTCTCCGCCGTCTGCTCGTCCGTGAGGAGCGTACCGTTCACGTGCACATTCGTGCCGGTCATCACGGTGATATCGAGGGCAGTGCTTTGGAGATTGGAGAGGGCATCGCACGGCGTGATGTCCGCGACCTGCCACAGGTGCTTATCAAAGCCGAGGTCGCTGTCGGGTTTGCCCGTGAGCGTCACGGTGCACACATCCGCGCTGCCGCAGCGGACAATGAATACCGGCGTTTCGTCACTGAAATCCGGCGCGCGACGATAGGAAAAGTCGCGTCCTTCGAGGAGTGTGCTCACATACTCACCGTAGACCGTCTGTGCGTCGTCGAAGGCATCGATGTTTCCCTCGATCGATGTCTGCACATACGAAAGCCATACGGAGCGGTCGGTGCTCTCCATGAGATCGTCCATCACATGCTCGGGCAGGGCCTCCTCGTACACGCGGAGATACTTATAGAACGCCGCGCAGCCGAGTCCCGCGAAGAGAAGCCACACGGCGGCATAGATGAGGAGGAAGCACCGCCAGCGGCGGGCGGGGCGGGAGGTTTTGCGCTTGCCTTCATCGGGTTTCTCCGGCATGGGAGCGGCGGGCGTTTCGGGGATATTCTCTTTCTTTTCGTCCATGCTCATGCCCCATCCGGCAGCACGACAAACGCCGTGGGAATGTTGCGCGGCCCGGTAACGGAGGCGCAGTTATTGATGATCTCGCCGTCATACACCATCACGCTTGAGGAGCCGCCGTCAAGATTGCCGGCGTTCACTGCACCGTATTCGAGCATGATCTCCGCTACGTCCTCCATCGACGCGCCGAGTGTGTTGATGGAGCGGCCGTCCAGCACGAGCATGAGGACGCTGCCGTCGGCGCGCTGGCCGATGGCGGTGCGTGGGTTGACGCCGCCGCCGAAATTTTTGGTCTGCATCTCGCCGTTGATGATGAGAGAGGACGCAAGGCCGTCGTGCGTGGTAAAGCTCACGGCGTTGCATATACCCTGTTCCAAAGCCTCTTCGGGCGTCATGGTGCCGACGTGCAGGATGCAGTCGCTGTCAAAGCCTACCACGTTGTAGGTTATGCCGGCGCGTCCCGAGAGAAGCTCTCCCTCGGAGATGACAAGCCCCTGCGGCAGGCCGCCGTTGCCGCGGCCGTTCTCATCGTTGAAGCCGCCGGCATTCGTGCCCGCAACGCCATTGTACTTTGCCACGAGCTCCGTGAGCTGCAGGCCGGGGACGCTCGCCTTGAATTCCGTTGAGGATACGCCGAGAATGACGCGGCTCGGGTCGCTCACGATGAGGAGCTTGCCTTTGACCGTGCCGCGCGCGATGCTGATGAGCTGCACGCCGCCGGCGGTGTCCTCGTCGTTCTCTTCCTTTTCCTCCACGGGGGCAATGTGGATGAGGGAGGTGTTCACCGATTCGGTCTCCGCGTCCTCGGTGCTCTCGCTCTTGAAGGCGTCCACTTCCTCGTCCGTGAGGAAGATGTTCGGGATCCACTGTATGGCGCTCGTCTCGCGCATGGAACGGCAGAATTTCTCCGTCACCGTCGGTGAGGGGCCTTTTTCGAGCACCCATATGACGCCGAGGAGCGTGACGAGCACAAGTCCCAGCGTGACAAGGAGGAACGAGCCGATCCGTCCCAGCGGGCGGACGGTGCGTTTTTTCTTTTCGGTAGTTTCATTCGGCTGCATGATCGACTCCGGGTTTCATCAAAATCGGGCAACACCGCAAGCACGATGCTGCCCTTGTATTCTACTCGAGTGCGCGGCGAATTGCAAGGAACTCTTGCGTACTCTTGTACGGTTTATGCGTTTTCCGCTGTGCCGGTCGCGGAAAAGAGGGCGGCGTCGGCGCTCTCGTAGGCGATGTACCAGACCGTTGTGCCCTCGTCGAGGCCGGAGGTGATCTCCGTGTACTCGCCGTCGGACACGCCGGTGGTGACCTCTACGGGGTCTGTGAGCATTCCTGTGCCGGCATCATATCCTGTATACACGATGGTGGTGAAGCCTTTTTCGGTGAGTGCCTCGGTCGGGAGATAGACAACGCTCTCCGTTGTGCCGATGGTGAGCGCTGCCATGGCGTTCATGCCGTCGAGCATGTTCTCCGCGCGCGGCATCGTGATCGTAACGGTATACTGGCTGTTGCCGCCGTTATTCTTGCCTTTGGGGTCGATGTTCGACACGGTGCCGGTAAAGGAACGGCCCGGCAGCGCGTCGATCGTCACCTCGGCCTCCTGCCCGACGGAGACAGAGAGGATGTCCATCTCATCGACGGTGACCTCCACACTCACGGTGTCGGTCGGAGCGATGCGCATGAGCTCTGTCTCGGTGCGGTCGTAGTACTCGAAGGTCACGGTCTCACCGCCGCCTCCGCCGCCCCAGATGATGTCGCCGCCGTCATCGTCATCGGGCACCGGCTCTTCCGGTTTTTCCGGGATCACGACCCAGAACAGGGCGCCGTTTTCATCATATACGAGATATACGATATCGTTCTCGGCGAGCTTGTTGGGATTGGAAGTCGTCCACATGAGGTTTTCGGGATCCCACTTATAGACGGACACGCCGTCGAAGTTCGTTACGGTGATCTCCTCCGATGTTTCCGTGTCGACCGTCGGCTGCGCCGTCAGATCTTCGACCGGAGCGGCCTCGTTGGCAAGGAACTTCATGCTGCCGAAGGTGATCTCGGTGATCGCTGCGGCACGGATGGTGTAGCCCTCCGGCACGCCCTCATCGGGGCTTGCGAGGAGCTGCACGGTAAAGCCGGTGCCGTCGGAGCGCATCACGCCGATGTTGGATTTGCTCAGATCGGAGATGCGGCCGGCGGCGGTCGCCTTGACCGTCCCGCTCTCATAGAGATTAAAGAGCTCAAGCATCGTCTTTTCATAGTCGCGGTGGAGCTCGGAGAGACGACGGTATTCGCCTTCGGAATCCACATCGCGCAGCGTGAGGATCGTGGTGCCGGCGGTGATCTGCCGCTCGACGGCCGTATTGACCGCCGCGACCGTTCCGGCAGATGCGGTCACATTCCATGCGCTGTGCGCATAGAGCGCGCCGTGGCCCACCGTTTCGCCGTTGAGAAGGATGTCCGCCCCCGCGCCGAGCGCGGGGCCGTTGTCGGTGAGCGTGACCGTGAGCGTATCGGCGCGGCGGATCTCAATGCGGCCGGCGTACTCCGTGCCGTCCGCAAGGCGAACCGTCACGCTCTTGCCGGGCTGCGCGGCATCGGATGTTGTCTCCGCATCGACCGCCATGCGGCCGTCGAGCGAGACGACCATAAGCGCGCCGTACTGCGCGATCACGCTCTGCACATCGTCGCCCGCGGCGGCATAGATGGCTTTCACGCGTCCTGCGGTCGGGGCGGAGAGATAGGCGTTTGCCGCGCCGGAGGCCGCCGTGCGCACCTCACCGGCAATGTACTCGAGATTTTTCTGCACCGTGGCAATGGTCGTCATGACCGAGGTCTTATCCACTGTCGCGAGCTCCTGCCCTTCGGTGACGAGCTCGCCGTTCTGCACGAGATAGCCCGTGATCTCCACGCCATGGGGGACGGTGACCTTTACCCCGTCCTCTCCGGTGAGCGAACCGGCACCGGCGACCGTGGATACGATATCGCCGCGCACGGCGCTCTCGCTCTTCACGGTGCCGCTATCCTCGGTGTCCTTCTCCGCTGAGAGCATCGTCGGGAGGAGGATCATCAATATCGCAACGACCGCGAGCACGGCCGCGATGATGATATTTTTCGTTTTTCTGCGTTTTGCTTCCATGTCTCAGCCTCCGTAATGCAGCGCGTCGATAGGCTTCATTTTCGCCGCTTTGTTCGCGGGGTACAGCCCGAAGATCACACCGATGGCAAAGCAGGATGCAGCCGACAGCGCCACGATCCCGCCGCTGAGTGTGAAGTGCAGTCCCGCATCCGCACCGATGGTCGAAGCCAGGCGCAGGACGCACCACGAGAGGAAGATGCCCACGAGGCACCCGAGCATGCAGAGCACGACCGCTTCCATAAGGAACTGCAGAAGGATATCCGCGCGGTTCGCGCCGATGGCCTTGCGGATACCGATCTCGCGCGTGCGCTCCGTTACGGTGACGAGCATGATATTCATAATGCCGATGCCGCCGACAATGAGCGAGATACTCGCGATGCCGCCGAGCAGGATCTTGAGGATGTTCGTAACGCTGCCCATGGTGTCCTCCATGACATCCTGCGAGTAGACATAGTAGCTGTCGCTGTTTCCGTAGAAATCGTAGAGGAAGCTGTTGACCTCCGCCTCGGCGTCCGACATTTTCATGTCCTCGTATGCCGTGGCGTAAAACTGCGTGACGGCACTGCCGTACTGCGGGTACTGGCGCGTGAAGGCCGTGTACGGAATATATACCTCGTAGCCCTTATAGGAGCTGTAGAGGAGCGATGTTTTCGTGCTGAGCACGCCGACGACTGTGTAGCGCATACCGTCGATGGAGAAGTCCTCGCCCACGCAGTCGGTGTAGCCGACGACTTCCTCGGCGGCGCTCTGCGAGAGCACGCACACACGGCTGTTGTTGTCAATGTCCGTGTTCTTCAAAAAGCGTCCGTAAGCGATCTCCAGGCCGTTGATGTCGGCATAGGCTGGCATGGTGGCGACGATATTGATGTCATGGCTCGAGGAGCCGGCCTTGCCCTTGCCGCTGCCGTAATAGACGGCAGCAACGGACTCAATGGTGTCGTTTTCCCTGGCCCAGTCCTTCAGGTCGTTGACAGTCATAGACGCGGAATTTTCACCGTAGCTCCATGTGTAGGCGCTCACATAGTTGCTGCCGAGGCTGGACACCTCGTCCGTTACCGTGCTGGTCGCGCCGTTTACGAGGCTTACGAGCACCACGAGCGCCATAACTCCGATGATGATCCCGAGCATGGTGAGCGCGGCGCGCATTTTGTTCGAGCCGATGCTGCGCAGTGCCATTTTAAAAGATGATATCATAGCTGCACCTCCGTGACCTTGCCGTCGAGGATATGGATGCTGCGTTTGGCCTGACGGGCAATGTCGTTGTCGTGCGTGATGAGCACGACGGTGTTTCCCTGCTCGTGCAGCTCATGGAGGATGTCCATGATCTCGCGGCTCGTTTTGGAGTCGAGGTTGCCGGTCGGCTCGTCCGCCAACATCAGCGACGGCTCCGTTACGAGGGCGCGGGCGATGGCCACGCGCTGCTGCTGTCCGCCGGAGAGCTCCGTGGGCAGATGCTTGGCGCGTTTGGAAAGTCCCACGCGCTCGAGCGCCTCTGCCGCGCGCCGTGCGCGCTCGGCCGGGCGAATACCGCGGTAAACGAGCGGCAGCTCCACATTCTCCTCTGCGGAGAGCTTTGCGATAAGGTTGAAGTTCTGGAAAATAAATCCGATCTTTTCATTTCGGACACGGGCGAGCTGTTTCTCGCTGTAGTCGCCGATGGGAATGCCGTCGAGCTTGTAGACGCCCGCATCGGCGATGTCGAGACAGCCGATGATGTTCATCAGCGTCGACTTGCCGCTGCCGGAGGGGCCGATAATGCTCACGAATTCCTTCGGGGAGATGTGCAGCGACACATGGTCAAGCGCGTGCACCCGCTCCTCGCCGATCTGATAGACCTTGGAGACATCCTGTAAGTCGATCATACGCCGTTATCCTTTCTCGCCGTCATCGGTCAGGGCGCATCGGTCTCGGCCGCGACAGCCGTCTCGCTCTCGGAAGCGGCGGCATCGCCGTCGGAAGCATCGACTGCGGCATCATCCGAGGAGCTGTCCTCGACCCACGCCGCATCGCCGTCAGAGCCGTAGTAATAGTAATAGTCGTCGGTGGACTCGTAGTAGTACACAGTCTGCCCCTCAGTGAGGCCCTCGGTGATCTCTACCATTCCGCCGCCCGTGAGGCCGGTGATGACGGCCGTCTCGCCGCCGAGCGTGCCGGTCTTCGCATCATAGGTCGTATACACAAAGGCGGAGTCGCGCGTCTGGCGCACGGCACTCTCAGGGATGAGTAGCGCGTTGTCCACGCCCTCAATGCGGATGAGCGCCTTGGCCGTCATGCCGGAGAGCATGCGGGGGTCTTTGGAGAGCGTGATCTCCACGGAGTAGCTCGTGATGCCGTAGTCGCTCTTGGCCGAGCGTTCCACTGCTGTCACCACGCCGGAGAACACATCCGAGCCGATGGAGCTTACGGTAATCTGCGCCTGCTGGCCGTTTTCCACGGAGAGGATCTCCGTTTCGTCCACGCTCACGGTGAGCTTCATGCTCGTATCGGAAGAGATCGTGAGGAGCTTCGTCTCGCCGCTTGTGTCTGTCGATGTGCCCTCCGCAGTGTCAGTCGTTCCGCTGTAGCTGTAGGTCGCGTCATAGGAAGCTGTGCTCATATCGGTGCCGGAAGTCGATTTATCGCTGTAGTCGACGGACGAGACCGTGCCGTCGAACGGTGCGGTCACGGCACCCGCCGAGTACATATTGATGAGGGCGAGCAGATCCTCTTCCTTTTCGCGGCGGGTCTTCAGAATGGACTCGTAGTTTGCGGTGTACGCAGTATCGGTCAGCGTGAAGAGCGTGCTATTGGCGTATACCTGCTGGTTTTCGGCAGCATTCACGCGGGAGATGACGCCGGCGTAGCCCGTGATGCGGAGGGGGGTATGGATATAAAGTGTTCCCTCGCCGAGCTTTGTGCCGTCGGCGCTCTGCACTTCGGCGGATGCGCCGTACGCGGGGCCGTTGTCGGGAACGAGGATAACGGCCTTGCCGTCCTCAGCCTTTTCGACAGTAGCCTTATAGGTCTTGCCGTCCACGACGGCTGTCACGGCATCGCCCGCCGCAAGAGAGCCCGCATCGATGTCGAGCGCCATATAGCCGTCGAGCGAGATGACGCACAGCGCGCTGTTTTCCGTCATGCAAGCGGCAACATCGTCGTCCTTCTGCGCATAGACGATCTTCACGCGGCCGTTCACGCCGCTCGTGATCGTCGAGGAGACGGTCTCGTTAGATGCCGTGCGGAGCTGCTCATCGAGCTTATCGAGCTCGGCCTGGGTATCACTCATTGCGCTCATCACGGAGGAGATGTCGACCGTGGCGAGGTCGTCGCCCTTTTTCACGGTCTCACCCGCTTTGACGAGGATCTTCTCGAGCTTCACGCCCTTGGGGAGAACAATCTGCGTCGTGTCGGAGTCCGAGAGCATGCCCGAGCCGGAGACAGTCGTGCTGATGCTGCCGGTCGTGACGGTCGCCTCGCTCACGGCGGCAGTGTAGTTCATCGAGCCGATGGCTTCGTTTACCTTATTTTTCGCCGCGCGCACACCGAAGAAGATTGCGAGCGCCAGGGCCGCGACGATCACCGCAACTATGATGATGCGGCGCGTTTTTTTGCGCTTCTTCTCACGCCGCAGCGCATCGAAGAGCTCCTTGTCCCGCTCCGTCGATTCTTCCGGCGCGGGATTGACTTTCTTTTCATCCATATGCTTTCACTCCTGAATGCCTCGGGCGCGCCTCGCGGTCTGCCCGGTATTTTCTGATTTTAAGACGCTCCGATCCCCAAATCGGTTCTCTCCCACGGGTGACAATATGGTAACAAACTCCTGTTTAAGAATAAAGTGCGGGAAATCTTAAGGCAATACCGCATAATTCAGCAAGAGCGATTTGCGAGCAAATTTTGCTTCCGAATGAGGCGCTTTGACGCAGCAATACTTTGTGTATTGCAAGGAAATGC
>CAVGGQ010000082.1:0-8712 GCA_963628785.1 Oscillospiraceae bacterium
TGAAATCTGACCATTGTGGCGTTTGTACATATCCATCCTCCGACTTAAGTGCAAGCTTTTTACCCGTTAACACGCTGTTCCTTTGCACTTATTATACCACAAACGACTCATAAATGCTTGTATTTTCAACACTTTTCAGACTGGAAGCAGACACTATTATAGAACCTTTTTTTATTCTTGGAGGAGACGGGGCATCAGGGTGCAGGCTTCGGAGGTGAATATGCCGATTTTTTCGGCGTTGGCTTCGGTGAAGGTCTGCTTGGCACCTTTGGTCTCGGCGTCGCTGCGGTAGAGGGCGTAGGGTACCGGCGTTGGGGTGTGGGTGAGCTTGGCGAGCGGCGTCGGATGGTCGGGCATGACTAGAGTCGAGAACGGCTCACCGCTCTTACGGAGCGCATCGAGCACTGGCAGGATGATCTTCTCGTCGATCTGCTCGATTGACCAGATCTTCTCTTTTGCTTCGCCGTGGTGTCCGCATTCGTCGGGGGCTTCCACATGGATGTAGACGAAATCAAAGCCGTCCTGCGTGAGCGCCTTTACGGCGGCGCGGCCCTTGGCGGCGAAGTCTGTGTGGTAGTTGCCGGTGATGTTCGCGACCGGGATGACTTCAAGTCCAGCGCACACACCGATGCCCTGCACGAGGTCGACGGCGGAAATGACGCCGCCGCGCTCCACGCCGAACTTTTCGCGGAACGAGGTGAGTGCCGGACGGCGGCCTTCGCCCCAGAACCATACGCTGTTCGCTGGGTGCAGACCTGCGGCGATGCGCTTTTGATTGACCGGGTGGCTCAGGAGGACCTTGCGCGCGGCGGTCATGAGCTGCAGGAACAGATCACTGTGCTCGCCCTTCGGCAGATACTCGCGGACGGGCTTGCCGCTGATGTCGTGCGGAGGCGTGAGCTGCGCGCCGTCTGAGGCATTGCGGAGAACGAGGCAGTGGCGGTAATGCACGCCGGGATGCAGCTCGCAGCCGGCTTTTTCAAAAATCGGTGCGATGGCGGCGATAAGCTCGTGTGCTTCTTCATTGGAGATATCGTCCGAGCTGTAGTCCACCATGACGGTGTCCTCAATGCTTTCGGCATCGGAGAGCGTCACGAGATTGCAGCGGTAGGTCACATCCTCCTGCGCGAGGGGAATGCCCATGCTCGCAGCTTCGAGCGGAGAGCGGCCGGAATAATAGATCTTCGGGTCATAGCCGAACACGGAAAGGTTGGCCGTGTCGCTGCCGGCGGGCATGCCGTGCGGTACGGTGCGTGTGAGGCCGAACTCTCCCGCCGTGGCAAGGAAGTCCATGCCCGAATGTTGGGCGAGCTCCAGAGGTGTATGACCGCCGAGGGGTGCAAACGGCTCATCGGCCATGCCGTCGCCGAGAAAAACTACATGCTTCATATTATTCTGCCAGCCACTTTCTTACGGATTCGCGCATTTCTTCTTTGTTTACCACGGTTTTGAACCGTTCTTCCTTTCGCCGCAGCGCGTCCAGCGGTTTGGGGGCTTTCTGCGAGGCATACGCCGAGAGAGCATCGAGGGCATCGAAATCGTTCTCCGGCACGCTTTGGCCGAGAGAGGAGAGCATGGCCGCGGCGAACTTGAAGGGCGACGCCGTGGAGAGAGCCACGCACGGGCGCACCTCGCCGCTCTCGGCGCGGTACCGTTCCGCGGCGGAGAGGCCCACCGCCGTGTGGGGATCTGCCAGATAGTGCTTATCTTCCCATGCCTTGCGGATCACTTGGGTGGTCTCGTCTTCCGAGGAGCAGAACGCCGCGAAGCCTTCGTCCGCGAGGATCTTCAGGAGCTTTTCGCCGATCTCATACTTCCCGCCGCTGCGGAGCACCGCCATCCATTCGGAGACGAGGGCGCCGTCGTGCGTGGCGAGGAAGAGGAGCCGCTCAAGATTGGAGGACACGAGAATGTCCATCGAGGGCGACATGGTTTTGAAGAACGGGCGGTTTTTATCGTATACGCCGGTGCGCAGGAAGTCCGTGAGGACATTGTTGCTGTTGGAGGCGCACAGGAGCTTGCCGACCGGAAGGCCAGCGCGTTTGGCAAAGTATCCGGCGAGGATGTCGCCGAAGTTGCCGGTCGGGACAGAGAAATCAACGCTCTCGCCCGGGCGGATGCTGCCGCTTTGCAGGAGCTGCGCGTAGGCCGCGAAGTAATAGGCGATCTGCGGGGCGAGCCGTCCCCAGTTGATAGAGTTTGCGCTCGAGAGCACGATGCCTGCTTTATCGAGTTCTTCGGCGAGAGCCTTGTCCGCAAAGATGTCCTTTACGCCGGTCTGCGCATCGTCAAAGTTGCCGCGCACGGCGAGCACCATGACATTTTCGCCACTCTGCGTTGCCATCTGCGCGCGCTGAATGTCCGAAACGCCACCGTCGGGGTAAAATACGCCGATCTTCGTGCCGGGTACATCGGCAAAACCCTCGAGAGCCGCTTTTCCGGTATCGCCGCTCGTGGCAACGAGGATGGCGACCGTGTTGTCATCGGCACACTTTTTCGTTCCGGCTGCGAGGAGATACGGCAGGATCTGCAGCGCGATATCCTTGAAGGCGCAGGTCGGACCGTGGAAGAGTTCCATCGTCCAGAGCTTATCGCCGAGATCGTGCAGCGGAACGACAAGGTCGGTATCGAAACTCGCATAGGCTTTTTTCGTATATTCCGAAAGTTCTTCGTGCGAGAAGCCGTGCAGGAATTTCTCGAGGACCGATGCCGAAAGCTCCGGGTACGGCAGTTTGTAAAGCTCGGCGAGTTCTTCCTCGGAAAAGACCGGGAGCTCGTCCGGGATATACAGTCCGCCGTCCGGTGCAAGGCCGCGGCGGATGGCCTCCGCTGCCGAAACGTTCGGTGATTTTCCTCTGGAGCTGATAAATTGCATGGCTTCGTCCCCCTGTTACGTACATTTGTTTTTCTGCCGTTAACTATACCTTGTTTTCCCGTGAAATGCAACCGTAAAAAGCGAAAATAAGATGAAAATTCTATGGTATTATTTAGCACTTGTGTGATATAATGACCGAACTGTGTGATCATTGGAGGAAGTTCATTTGTTTTGGGAAGTTTTGCGTGAGACCGTCGTTGACAGCCTGAAGCTGCTGCCGTTTCTGTTTGCGGCATATCTCGCCATTGAATTTATCGAAGACAGGGCCGAGGAGAAGACCGTGGCCATCGTGCATCGGGCGGGGCGTTGGGGGCCCGTACTCGGTGCGGCACTCGGCATCATACCGCAGTGCGGTTTTTCCGCGGCAATGTCCAATCTCTATGCCGGCGGCATCATTACGCGGGGCACGCTCCTTGCGGTATTTCTCTCCACCTCGGACGAAATGCTGCCCGTCCTCATCGCAGGGAACGCCTCGGCGGCGCTCATTTTCCGCATTCTCGGCATCAAGGTGCTCATCGGCCTTATCGTCGGTGTGCTGGTCGACATGATCTCCGCGAAAATCGCCTATGAGCGGCACAAGACCATCCATGAGATGTGCGAGGCAGAGCACTGCCACTGCGAAAACGGCATCGTAAAATCCGCACTCATCCATACGCTTAAGATCTTTGTATTTCTCTTTGCCGTTACTTTTATCATGAATCTACTGGTCGAGGCGGTCGGCATGGAGCGGCTCGGCGCGTTTATTCTCAACCGTCCGGTCATCGGCCAGCTGCTGGCCGGTATCATCGGTCTCATTCCGAACTGCGCCTCGAGCGTGGTGCTCACGACGCTCTATCTTGAAGGTGCGATGTCCGGCGGCGCCATGCTCTCCGGTCTGCTCGTCGGTTCGGGCGTCGGTCTGCTCGTGCTGGTGCGCATGAACCGCGACCAAAAGGACAACCTCATCACCCTCGCTCTCCTCTACGCCTCCGGCGTGGTCTTCGGCATTCTCGCCGAAGCCGTCCATATTCTCTGAAAAACATCGGCCACCCGGATCTCGAAAAAGATTCGGGCGGTTGGTTTTTTGCGAGAATTCATTGACAAAAGTCATAGAATTCGTTATAGTTTCTTGGCTATTTCACCGATTCGGTGCTTTTGTTTCTGAGGTGTGATATAAAGATCCGGGAGTTTACGCGGGAGAGGCCGGAGAATGTTTTGGCGTTTGAGCGGGCGCTGCGTGCGGAGGCAGAGCTCAGCGACGAGGGCATCCGAATCGAGATCCAGCCGTACTGATCATATTATAATTTATAATAAGGTGAATATTATGAACATTATTACCGTGAGCCGCGAATTCGGAAGCGGCGGGCGTGAGCTTGGGAAACGGCTTTCCGACCGGCTCGGCTATGACTACTACGACAGCGAGATCATCTCCGCCATTGCCAAGGAGAGCGGCATGGATGCCGGTTATGCGGACGCACTGCTCAATAACTACGCATGGAAAAATCAGGCGATGTCGTTCCGCTCGACGCTCGGATCCTCGGCGTACATTCAGTCGTCCAAGGTGGCCCTTCTGCTGCAGCAGAAGAAGGTCATCGAGCACATTGCCTCGCTCGGGCGTGACTGCATCATCGTCGGGCGCAATGCCGATGTGCTGCTGCGCGATCATCGTCCGTTCAACATTTTTGTCTGTGCCGACACCGAGGCCAAGCTGCGCCGCTGCCGCGACCGTGCGCCTGAGGGGGAAGTTCTCTCGGATAAAGAGCTGGTGCGTCAGATGAAGCAGATCGACAAGGTGCGCTCGCAGACGCGCGACATTCTCACCGGGTCTGCGTGGGGACAGCGCGATGCCTATCACCTCACGGTGAACACCTCGGAGTGGGAGATCAAAGAGCTGGTCGAGCCGGTCACGGAGTTTGCCCTGCGCTGGTTCGGGAAGGAAAAATGACAAGCCGCATTCAATTATCCGATCACTTTACCTACGGGCGACTGCTGCGCTTCACGCTGCCGTCCATCGGCATGATGATCTTTACCTCCGTCTACAGCGTGGTGGACGGCTTCTTCGTATCAAACTTTGCGGGAAAAACGCCGTTTGCCGCCGTTAATCTCATTTATCCGTTTTTGATGATCCTCTCGACCGTCGGCTTCATGTTCGGCACGGGCGGCTCCGCTATTGTGGCAAAGACCTTCGGCGAGGGAGCCAGAGAGCGCGGCAACGAGTACTTCTCCCTGTTTGTCTATGTGACCGCGGGGCTCGGCGTGGTATTTGCGGCGCTCGGCATTGCCTTTACGCGTTCCATCGCGCGGCTGCTCGGCGCGGAGGGTGCGATGCTCGACAATGCGGTGCTGTATGCGCGCATCATTCTGCTCGCGCTGCCGTTCAATGTGCTGCAGTTTCTCTTCCAGTCTTTCTGCGTGACGGCGGAAATCCCGAATCTCGGGCTGCGCGCCACGTTATTCTCCGGTCTTACGAACATGGTGCTCGATGCGGTGCTCGTTATTCTGCTGCCGCAGGAATATAAGCTGGCCGGGGCGGCTGCCGCAACGGCACTGAGTCAAACGGTCGGCGGGGCTGTTCCGCTGATCTATTTTATCCGCAAAAATCCGAGTCTTCTGCGCATCGGCCGCTGCCGGTTTGACGGCAAGGCGATCGTGAAGGCGTGTACGAACGGTTCTTCCGAGCTCATGAGCAACATTCCCATGAGCGTGGTCGGTATGCTCTACAATGTCCAGCTCCTCAAGTACGCCGGAGAAAACGGCGTTGCGGCGTACGGCGTTATGATGTATGTGAGCATGATCTTCTCCGCGGCGTTCATCGGCTATTCCGTCGGCACCGCGCCCGTCGTCGGCTACCACGACGGCGCGAAAAATTATCCCGAGCTGCAGGGTCTGATGCGCAAGAGCCTGATTCTCATCGGCTCGTTCGGAGCGGCCATGGTCATTTGCGCCGAGATCCTCGCCGTGCCGCTTGCCAAGATCTTCGTGAGCTATGATGCGGAGCTTCTCGAGCTTATCGTTTCGGGCTTCCGCGTATTTGCGCTCTCGTTCTTCTTTATGGGCTTTGCCATTTACGGCTCCGGTTTCTTCACGGCGCTCAACGACGGCCTCACCTCCGCGCTCATTTCGTTCCTGCGCACGCTGGTATTCGAGATCGCCGCCGTACTGCTGCTGCCGCTCATTTGGGGCATTGACGGCATTTGGTACTCCATCGATGTGGCGGAATTCATGGCCTTCGTGCTAACGGTGACCTTCCTCATCACAAAGCAGAAGAAGTATCATTATTGATATGGAATACGAAACTTTGCGTCATCCCTTCCCCGCGCTGTATGCACCGGACTCGCGCGTTCTGATCCTCGGGTCGTTTCCTTCGGTGAAATCGCGCGAACAGCGGTTCTTTTACGGCCATCCGCAAAACCGTTTCTGGCGCGTTATGGCGGCGCTTTTCGGGGAGAGCGTGCCGCAGAGCATTGAGGAAAAGCGCGCGCTGCTGCTCTCCCACCGCATTGCGCTTTGGGATGTTATCGCCTCGTGCGATATTTCCGGTTCATCGGATGCATCCATACGCGGCGCCGTGCCGAATGACCTCTCCCCTATTTTCGCTTCCGCCGACATTCGGCGCGTATTTACAAACGGCGGCAAGGCGCATGAGCTCTATCAAAAATATGCTCTACTGGTCACAGTTCGTGAAGATGTGCGTCTCCCCTCCACAAGCCCCGCCAATGCGGTTTACTCCCTGGAGAAGCTCATTGCGGAATGGCAGGCCGTGCGGGAGGCTTTGGAAAATGAATAAATACGTGCTGTCGGTTGGTTTTCCGGCGGCACGCATTTTTATTCATCGATGAGCTTTTTTTCGCGGAAGGCAGAGGAGATGTAGTCTTCGAATTTGTTTATGTCCTTGGTGCGGGCGACCTTTTTGGCGAGGTCTTCGCCGTCTTCGAAGCGGGCGGAGAGATAGTGCCAGACCTCCTTCATTTTGCGCATGGCGTTCAGGTTGCCGATCTCCTCGCGGTAGGCGGCGTAGAGTTCTTCGTGAAAGGCGCGAAGCTCCGCTCGCGATGCGCTCTTTCCGCCGTGAAGTTTGCGAAAAACAGCGGGGTCCATCGCGGCGCCGCGTCCGATCATTACGGCTTCCGCATCGGGGTGCGCAGCTTCAAAGGCACGAACATCCCGCACCGTAAAGAGATTGCCGTTATATACGACCGGAAACGGGCTGCCGTCGGCGGCGAGTGCGAAGGCGTCTGTGTGGACATCGCCGAGGTACATTTCCTTTCGCGTGCGCGGGTGCAGGATGAGCTCCGCGGCGGGATAGCGGCGGTAGATCTCCAAAAGGCGCGGGAACTCGTCCGGCGTGAGGAAGCCGATGCGGCTTTTGAGCGACACGGCGATGGGTGAGCCGGAAAAGACATCGGCGAGCAGGGCATCGAGTGCATCGGGGTTTTGCAGGAGCCCCACGCCCTTGCCTTTGGCCGTTACGGTCGCCGAGGGGCAGCCGAGATTGAAGTTGAACATCTCATATCCCATCTCCCGCAGGCCGGCCGCCGCCCACACGATGTCCGGCGCGCACTTGGAGAGGATCTGCGGCACAACAGTGATGCCGCGGTTCTGCTCCGGCGGGAGCTCACGCAGTTCGCGCGGCGTGAAGCGCTGATCGGATGTCGGTGAAAAGAACGGCGTGTAGTAGCGGTCGGCGCCCGGGAAAAAGCGCGCGTGCACCTGCCGAAAGGTATGCGTGGTGATGCCCTCCATTGGGGCAAAATAGTATTTCATGTGATAACTCCGTGTATGCGATCTCATTTATGCGGGATTATATCACAGGAGCACCGCAAAAGGAATAGGCAGTGCCGCATAATTTGGCAAGAGCGATTTGCGAGCAAAATTTCCGCAAAGCGCCGAGGACAACATTGTGCTGTGCTGCCAATACTTTATTCGGAAACGACCGTATAAGAATAGGTTCCGGCGGTCACATCGTGCTGCGTTCCGTCGGGGAGCCGGACTTGTGCCGTGCAGTTGGCCGGTACGGTCACGGTGAACCTCGTGGTGTTTCCGTTTTTCTCCCATCTGGTCTTCACTTCGCCGTAGAGGCTCCGCCAGCTTCCCTCGGCGAAGGTCAGTGTGCCGCCCGGTAAAGGGGCGATGAGAAACCGGCGGGCTTCCTGTTGGCGGATGCCGGCGGCATACTCCATGAGCCACTGACATACGGCGCCGGGCGAATAGTGGTTGCGGCTGACATTGCCTTCCCATGTTTCCCAGATCGTTGTCGCGCCGTCCTCAATCTCCGCGAGCCAGCCGGGCTTTTCCGTATTTTCCAGCATTTTGTACGCCTTATCCGCAAAGCCCGCTTCGGTCAGCACCGGCAGGAGGAACACCGTGGACAGGAAGCCCGTGCCGACATGATAGCTGCATGCTTCCGCGGCTTCGGCCAGCCGCTTCTGCGCGTACGCCTTGTTCTCGCTGTCCAGAAGGCCGAGAGCCAGTGGGCGGACGAGCTTTGCCTGACGGTTCGTGTCCAGTGTGCCGGTTTTGACGAACAGATAGTCATACGCCTTTTTCGCGCCGTCGGCATAGGAAAGATATAGCCCCTCTTCCTCGCTCTTTCCGAGGATGTGCGCAATGTCCGCCAAGGTCTTCATGGTATAATGGAAACGCCGTCGCTTCCTCGGGGTGCCCGGGCCGGTTGGAGGCGGTGATCTTTTCCTGAAATTCCGCCGGTTCGAGCCACTCGCCGAGATGCATGCCTTTTTCATAGGTGTATTGGTTATACGGATTGGCTTTGGCTTCTTTTTTATCCCGATCCCGCATGCCCAGGTGCTTCATGAGGTAGTCCGCATATTTTTCATCATCGGCCAGCAGTGCTCCAGGAG
>CAVGGQ010000083.1:0-8641 GCA_963628785.1 Oscillospiraceae bacterium
ATTCGATATCGGTAAATGTTTCCTGCTTCATTTCCGTGCACCACCATTGCTTTGATGATTGTATTATACCATACTCAGAGCTTTTTTCATAGTGCCGATTAAATCAGAGGTTCCTTAGGTGTCCAACTTCATTATGCAATCAACCATTCGGAAAATTTGCATCGGAGACTCAAAAAGATCATCGGACAGGTGCAGGCCATCGACCGCATGATCGATGAGGACGTGCCGTGCGAGGATGTTCTCTCGCAGATCAGCGCGGCCAAATCCACGCTCAACGGCTGCGGCAAGGTGGTACTCGAAGGCCACATTCAGCACTGCGTCCGCGACGGCATTGAACACGGTGATGTGGATAAGACGCTCGAGAGCTTCACCACTGCCGTAGAGCGCTTCGCCAACATGCAGTAACGCAATATCGCATAGACAAACACGGTGTATCCCCGATCTGCGGGATGCACCGTGTTTTTGGCTTTCCGGGCAATATATGCGGAAAGATGAAATTTTCTTCTCGATAAGCCCGTACCCCTATGGGTACATTATAGGCATGCCCCCTTAGGTATGAAAGAAGGATTTGTCATGAAGAAGATAACCGATGCCCTCGAGCGTCTGGCGCAGTCGGATCTCGTTGCATTCGACAAGACAGGCACGCTGACCTGCGGCACACCCGAGGTCACGGAGGTGCGGAGCCTCTCCCCTGCCGTGTCGCGCGATGCGCTCTTTCGCCTTGCCGCAAGCGCCGAGCGTCTCTCCGAGCACCCGCTCGGCAAGGCCGTTGTGCGGGGCTATAAGAAGGAGTGTGACGATGCGCTGCCGGATGCCGGGAAATTTTCGATGCTTCCCGGCCGCGGTGTGAGCGCCGGGTCGTTCGGCATCGGCGCGCTTGTACACAACGCCGGTTCGGTGCTCGTAATTATCTATTCCGCACTTTTATTGAACTGGAGGAAAAAAACATGACTGCAAAAATCATCGGTCTCGTCATCGGCGGTATCATCGCCGTCGTCTGCGCGATGCTGCTGTTTCTTTGATATGCTCCGAGCCGCGAAATATGCCGCCGCCCCCCGTCCGAATGCGATGCGAGCGGCGGTATTTTCGTCCGCGAAAAAAGTTGTTTCTTTTATAGAGAAGATATGCTCTTCTCAAATAACTTTTTCGGAGGTACCCAAAATGAAGAGGATCATCAACCTGCTGCTCGTGCTCGCTACCGCGCTGTCCCTGGCGGGATGCGGGGGATCTGCTGCGAAGGAAGCTGCTGCCCCCACGGTCGAACCGACGGCTGCCGTCACCGAGGCTCCCACAGTGCAACCGACCGCAGAACCAACGGCCGAGCCGACCGAGGCGCCCGCAGAGGAAAGCACCGGTCTTCGGCCGGAGTTTAAGGAGGCTATGGACAGCTACGAGGCGTTTTACACGGAATACTGTGAGCTGCTGAAGGAGTACAAAAAGAGCCCGACCGATATGTCTGTTCTGACGAAGTATATGAATCTCATGAGCAAGCTCACGGAGATGGATGAGGCCTTTGAGAAGTGGGAGAGTGAGGATCTAAACAGCGAGGAGCTTAAGTACTATCTCGATGTCAACAACCGCGTATTGAAGATGCTCACGGACGCTGCGTCCTGACTCTCTCCCCTACCGCTATTATTCACCATTCAATATTCACTATTCATCATTCACTAAAACCCCATAAGCGACACGACCGCCCCGGAGATCATTCTCCGAGGCGGTTTTTCTTTGACTGATGAGATCTGCTTATCTTCCGTACATTTCCGTCATTCCGGCGATGCGTCCGGCGAGCGTGTCGGTGAGTGTGCCGGGCTGCATGCGCCAGCACCAGTTGCCGTGGCCAAGAAGGCCGGGGACGTTCATACGTGCTTCGGCGCCGAGGGAGAGCCAGTCCTGCATCTGCGCGACAAAGAGCTTTGCCACGGAGCCCATGCCCGCGCGGAGGATTCCGTTTACATAACCCTCCTCATTGTTCAGTCCGAGGTACTTTTTGGCATAGAGGACGCTCTCACTGTCCGCTTCGGCAAGCCACTGCGCCACGGTCGCGTTGTCATGCGTGCCGGTGTAGCAGATACAGTTTTCCGGATAGGTGTGCGGCTGGTAGGCGGTCGGCTCGCGCGCGTCGAAGGCGAACTCCAGCACCTTCATGCCGGGGTAACCGGAGAACTCGCGCAGGTCGATGACCGCCTGCGTCATGTAGCCCAGATCCTCGGCGATGAGGTCGAGCTCGGGCAGCGCCGTTTTCACGGCGGTGATGAAGTCCTCGCCCGGGCCTTTGCGCCAGCAGCCGTTGCGGGCGGTCTTGTCGCCGTACGGCACGGCCCAGTAGCTCTCAAGGCCGCGGAAATGGTCGATGCGTACGACATCGTAGAGCTTGCCGGCGGCGCGCAGGCGGCGGATCCACCAGTCGAAGCCGGTTTCTTTCATGTGGTCCCAGTCGTAGATCGGGTTGCCCCAAAGCTGGCCGTCGGCGGTGAAGCCGTCGGGCGGACAGCCCGCGACCTCGATGGGTCGGCACTCGTCGTCCAGCTGGAAGTTCTGTCCGTCCGACCACACATCCGCGCTGTCGAGCGGCACATAGATGGGCACATCGCCGATGATCTTCAGACCCTTTTCGCGGATGTACGCGCGGAGGGCATTCCACTGGCGGAAGAACAGGTACTGCGTAAAAATGCAGAACCGACGGTCATCGCGGAGCATGTCCTCGTAACGGAGGAGCACTTCCCCGCTGCGGCGCAGACGGAGATCCTCATCGTCCCACTCGATCCACGGGCGCTGTCCGAAGTGCTTTTTCGCGGCGGTGTAGAGGGCGTAGCTGCGAAGCCAGCTCTCGTTTTCGCGATAGAATTCTTCCACATTCTCGTGCTCGCGCTCCCAGCCGCGCTCATACGCGCGGCGCAGGACACCGAAGCGTCCGGCGTACAGTGCGCCGTAGTCGGTCCGGCCCGGGTCATCGCCCCAGGGCACGCTCTCGACTTCCTCACGCGTGAGGAGACCGTCTTCGATGAGCTGCTCAAGGTCGATGAGATGCGGGTTGCCCGCAAAGGTGGAGTTGGACTGGTACGGCGAGTCGCCATAGCCCGTGGGGCCGAGCGGCAGGATCTGCCAGTATTTCTGTCCGGCTTTCTCGAGAAAGTCGGCAAACTCGCGCGCCTCTTTGCCCAGCGTACCGATGCCGTGGGGCGACGGAAGCGATGTAATATGCATTATGATTCCGCTTGCTCGCATAAAATATGCCTCTTTTGATTTGGTATAGACTTTCGGCAGCATTGCCGAAAGTTTGTTTATGCCCTGCGTACGCTGTCCGTTTTTTCGAACGTATATGGTGCGAGGATATGCTGTGCCGGGGCGCCGTATTCGATGGCGCGCAGGAGCACGCTGTAGCTCTTTTCCGCCATGAATGACGTGGGCTGAATGACCGTGGAAAGGCGCGGCTCATAGTAGCGGCAGATAGGCAGACCGTCGAAGCCGATGAGCGAAATGTCCTCGGGGATGCGCTTGCCGGCATCGGCAATGGCGCGCGCGGCGCCGATGGCCATCACATCGGCCATGGCAAATACCGCCGTGACCTCCGGCATGTCGTGCAGCAGCGCCGTCATGGCGGCATAGCCGTCCGCGAAGCTGTAGCGCGCAACTTTGTAGCAACGGTCGGCATCGAACGATAAGCCGCGCTCGGAGAGAGCGTGCAGCACGCCCGCATAGCGGAGCGAGCCGGTGTCCGAGTTCTCGCGCTCGCCGCCGATCACGCCGATGGCCGTGTGGCCCATTTCCGCAAGGTAAGCGATGGCATCCGCGGCGGCGGCGGTGTCGTCCGTGGTGACGCTCGAAAGATTGGCAAAGCCGAGCTTTGCCGCGGAGTTCGTCACGAGCACGGCTGGAATTTCAATGTTCCCGAACGAGGCCGTGAAGTCCGCGCTCGAGCCGCCGAGGAAGAGGATGCCGCGCGGCTTTACTTCGCGCACACGCTGCACGGCGCGGCGCACTTCGTCGTCCTCCTCGCCGATATAGTCCACGACGAGACGGTACTCTCCGCCCGTTGCAACGGTCTGCAGCCGTTCGACGAGCGCGGCAAAGAGCTCGTTATGCGTGCCGCGCACGATAACGAGTATGTTGTTCGTATGGGTCTGCTTTAAACTGCGTGCATTGGTATTCAAAGAGAAGTCGTGCTCCTTGACGATCGCCATGATCTTCTCACGCGCTTTGTCGCTTACATGCGGCTGGTTGTTCAGCACGCGCGAAACAGTCCCCAGCGAATATCCGGACAGCTCGGCGAGGTCTTTGATCGTTATCATCCTTTAACAGCTCCTGCGGCTACGCCTTTAATAATGTGCTTCTGGCAAAGCAGATAGAAAATCACCACCGGCAGGATGCTCAGGAGAATGAGCGCCATTGTTGCGCCCATATCGACCGAACCGTAGCTGCCTTTGAGGTGCTGGATCACGATGGGGATCGTCATATACTTCGTGCGGTCGAGCACGAGGTACGGCAGCAGGTAGTCGTTCCACACCCACATGATCTCCAGTACGCCGACGGAGATCATAGTGGGCTTCATCATCGGAAGTACGATCTGGAAGAAGGTGCGCACCGGGCCGCAGCCGTCAATGGCCGCCGCTTCTTCGATCTGAAGCGGAATGGATTTGACGAAGCCGCAGAACATGAATACCGCAAGTCCCGCGCCGAAGCCGAGGTATATGACGGGTATCGTCCACGGAGTGTCCAGATGCAGCTGGTTGGCGGTACGCGAGAGCGTGAACATGACCATTTGGAACGGAACGACCATGGAAAATACACAGAGAAAGTATACGACACGAGCTACGATGCTGTCAACACGGGAAATGTACCACGCCGCCATGGAAGTGCACAAAAGGATGAGCGCCGTGGATGCGAGCGTGATGAAAAGGCTGTAGCCGACGGCCTGCATGAACGGGTAGTTGCCGAAAGTCATGCCCTTCACATAGTTTTGGAAGCCGACGAAAGTCTCGCTGTTCGGGAGAGCGAATGTCTCGGTGTTGACGGCGGCGTTCGTCTTGAACGAGTTCATGAGAACGATGAAGATGGGCAGAATGTAAATGATGCAAAGGATCGTGAAGATCACGGTCAGCGCGGTCTTGCCGCGCTTGTTTCCGGAAATGGTGGACATTACTGCTGCACCTCCTTTTTGCGTGTGGCGCGAAGCTGGATAAGACCGATGACGGCGACGAGGATGAAGAACACCACGGCCTTCGCCTGACCGATGCCGCGGTTCTTGCCGCCGCCGGAGTAGAAGGCGTTATAAATGTTGAGAGCCAGCATTTCCGTCGTCTTTATGACGCTGCCGTCCGCCTGCTGGACGAACGGGCGTCCTTCAGTGAGTGCAAGGTTCTGATCGAAGAGCTTGAAGCCGTTCGTGAGCGTGAGGAAGATGCAGATGGTGAAGGAGCTCATCATGTTCGGGATGGTGATTTTCCAAAGCGTCTGCCAGCTGTTCGCGCCGTCGATGCGCGCCGCCTCGAGCATATCCTCGGGGATGGCCTGCAGTCCGGCGATGTAGATGATCATCATGTAGCCGATCTGCTGCCAGCACATGAGGATGATGAGGCCCCAGAAGCCGTACTGCGTTTCGAGCACGACGGAGGTGTTGTACTTTACGAGGATGCCGTCGAAGATCATCGACCAGATGTAGCCGAGCACGATGCCGCCGATGAGGTTCGGCATGAAGAACACCGTGCGGAAGATGTTCGAGCCCTTGATGCCCTTCGTGAGGAAGTACGCGACCGTGAAGGCAAGCACATTGATAAAGAGCACGGATACAAACGCAAAGAGCGCCGTATACCAGAAGGCGTGGACAAAACTGTTGTCCGAGAACGCTTTTACATAGTTGGCGAATCCGACCCACTTCCACTGACTCGTGAGCTTGAAGCTGCAGAAGGACAGAAAAGTGCCCTTCAGGAACGGGTAGAGGAACCCGATGCAGAATGCGGCAAAAGTCGGCAGCAGGAAGAGCCACGCCTTGCGCTGAATGGGACGGCGGATCAAACGGCTGCTGAGAGCATCCGTGTCGCGCTGTATGCGGGGTTTTTTCATTCTCTCACTCCTATCTTTTCGTTTGTCATGGCGAAAGCTCTTATCCGAAGCTTTCGGTCAACAGCTTTCGCCGTGGTATGAGAAAAGCGGGGCGGGCGAACATCGCCCGCCCCGCAGGAATTCGGTATGTACCGGGAAATCAGTGCTCGTTCGCGTACTGGGTGGCCCAGCCCTGAACGAACGCGGTCTCGACGGTGCTCCAGTCGGCAGCGCCGGTGGAGTACTGGCTCAGAGCATCGACAACGGCGGCACGCCAATCGTCAACGGCAGGAGTCCAGTTGAACGCCCAGGTCACGGTGTAGTTGCCGTTGGCAACATACTCGTTGGCATCCGCAAAGAACACGTTCTCGGGGGTCTTCGCATTCTTGAACGGGCAAGGACCGAACTGTTCGGCCATCATGGTGGTGCCTTCATCGGAGGTGACGACCCAGTACATGAAGTCGAGGGTGGCCTGAATGTCTTCTTCGGAGGCATTCTTGTTCACGGCCCAGCAATTCTCGGTGCCGCAGCAGAGACCCGCATTCTCTTCGCTGTCAACGCCGCAGTAGATGGGGATCATGGCGAGGTCGTCGGGGTTCATGCCGAAGGTACCGGTGAGGTTGCTGTACTCCCAGGTGCCGTTCTGATAGAACACGGCTTCGCCCTGGCCGAACTCAGCCTCGGCCTGGTCGCCGGTGGCGGTCAGAAGAGCAGCGCCGGTGGTGGCGGTGTCGGTGATGTACAGATCCCAGATGTTCTTGTAGTTCTCAAGGTAGGTGCCCTTGATGGTGGCGGGCTGAGAGGTCACGCCGTCATCGCGGAACTCGTAGTAGAGAGGCATGTTGGCCAAGTGGCCGGAGAAGCGCCAGGAGGAGCTACCGTCGAGGCCGGCGGACGTGAAGGCGTCGAAGCCGAGCTCGCTCGCGCGGTCGTGGATGTCATCGGCGATGGTCTTGAGGGAATCGAAATTCATGATCTCGTCGAGCGTGTAGCCGGCCTTCTCGAGGAGAGCCGTGTTGACGATGATGCCGAAGGCTTCGTAGCAGTAGCCGATGGAAACGGTCTCGCCGTCTTCATTGGTGAGGTTGAAGTCGGTGGTGGTCATTTCGTTGTAGACATCGGTGCCTTCGAGGTTGTAGCAGAACTCGCCGTAGCTGTTGACAGCGCCGACGTTGCCGACCTGGAACATGGTGGGGGCGGCGGTCTTGTCGAGCTCGGCGGTCAGGGTGGTGTCATACTCGCCGGAAGCGGCGGTGACGACCTTCACTTCAACGCCGGTCTGCTTGGTGTAGGTCTTCGCAAGCTCCTGCCAAGCTTCATCGGCTTCGGGCTTGAAGTTGAGGTAATAGACGCTGCCGGTCGCAGCCGGGGTTTCGGTCTCAGCGGTTTCGGTTTCGGTGGTTTCCGTGGTTTCGGTGGTGGTCTCCGTCTCGGCAGTGGTCGTCTCGGTCGTCGTGGCGGTGCTGCCGCAGGCGACAAGGCCCAGTACCATAACCAGAGCCAGGAGAACAGCGATGAGTTTCTTCATGATGTTTCCTCCTAAAAAATATGTGGTTCATCGCTTTCGAATTGGAAACGATTCCAATTCCTTATGTTTGTATTGTATTCCCTTTGTGGAAATTTTTCAAGTGAGATTTTTCGCGGCGCGAAAAGTTTATGAAATGTTGACAAATTCAGCACGAAAAATTTGTCGCTATGGTCTTGTCAGGTGGGCATTTGTTCGTGTATAATGTGCACATCACTTTAAGAGGTGCCCGTGTATGAAAAACATATTCCGTCCCGATTCGCCGATCATGTGCTTTTTAACGCAGGCCGCGGAGCTTGCGTGGCTCAATATTTTATGGTTTCTCTGCTGTATTCCGGTCGTTACGATCGGCGCCTCGACGGCGGCGCTCTGCCGTACGGTTTCGAATATGGTGCGGGAAAAAGGGCAGTGGGGCACGCGCGCATTCTTCGCCGCGTTTCGGCAGAATTTCAAAAGTGCCACATTTTTGTGGCTCATCCTGCTCGCGGCGCTCGCCGTTATTGCGGCCGATGTATACATATCAAGTACGATGTATGCGGGGCAGATCTTTTGGCTCATTCTGCCGTTCGTGTGCGCCTTTGTGTGGCTGTGCGTGAGCATCTGGGGCTTCCCGCTCACGGCACTTTTTGAAAACTCGCTCGGCGGCACATTGAAGAATGCGATCCTTCTCGCAGCGGGGTATCTTCCCCGTACGCTCCTCATGATCGCGTTGCATCTGCTTCCCTTTATTCTTTGCATCCTCACCCCCGAGCGATTTTACACATACGGCATTCTCTGGGTCGTTCTCCTGACCGCCGTAACGCGCTATACCGATGCGCTGCTCCTGCGCAAGCCGTTCGCGCCGTTTTTCCCGGAGGAAGGCGTGGGAGAAGAATAACAGCATTCTCAATCATTTTCACGGCCTGTTCCCGGATTTCGGGAACAGGCTGTTTTTATTTTTTACATAATTTAAGTTTTCCTTTACATAATTTTTGCTTAAGGCAACACCGCATAATTCGGCAAGAACGATTTGCGAGCAAATATTGCTTCCGAATGAGGCGCATTGACGCAGCAATACTTTGTGTATTGCAAGGAAAT
>CAVGGQ010000084.1:0-8554 GCA_963628785.1 Oscillospiraceae bacterium
GTAGCAACTTCATTTTAAAGGATCTTTCTGTTATGCTCTACTTTTATTTTCTGATAATGAAAATGTTGGGTGCAGCATACCTTCCGGGTTCGCTACCCCAACATTTATTATAGAGCCCTTTATCTTTCCTGTATTTCCTTGGCGGTGAGGTGTTCGATTTGGATCTCGTAGATCTGGGCGGCTTTGCCGGCGCGGGCGATCTCCGAGTCTACGCGGGACTCGTCAATGTAGTATTTCATGGCGAGGCGTTTGAGGATGGCCATGGCTTCGTCGCCGTGCTCCAAAAGGCGGCAGCACCCGAATGCTACGGCGCTCTGGAGATAGGGTGCCCAGGCTTCGTCCTTTACGGTCTCGTTGCCGTAGACCGTGAAGCAGACCTTATCGTCGCTGCGGACGGCGTCGGCTTTGTGGCCCTCGTGCGAGCCGTGGAAGTAGATCTTATCTGCTTCCTCATCATAGAGGAAGTTCACGGGGACGGCGTACGGATAGCCGTCGTCACCGTTCACGGCAAAGACGCCGCGGCGGGCATGGAGGAGCAGATCGTGCGCCACATCGTCGCCGCGCACCTTATTCTTTCTTCGCTGCGGTCGAAACATACTTTTTCCCCACATCATTTGATCATTTCTTCGAACTCGTCCTCGGTGATGACAGGGATGCCGAGCGTGCGCGCTTTGTCGAGCTTGCTGCCCGCCGCTTCGCCCGCGAGGACATAGGCCGTCTTCTTGGAGACTGAGCCGGACGATTTGCCGCCGAAGGATTCGATGATGGCGCTCGCCTCATCGCGCGTGTATTTGGAGAGGGAGCCGGTGAGCACGAAGGTCTTGCCGAGGAAGCGGTTGTCGCGCCGCTCCTCGCGGCTGAGCATATTGACGCCCGCCTCGCGAAGGCGCGCGAGCTGGTGCTGCGTCTGCGGGTTTTCCGCCCACGAGACGATGCTCTGCGCCGTGATGGGGCCGATGTCGTCCACGGCGGTCAGCTCGGCGAGCGATGCATTTTCGAGCGCTTCCATGGAGCCGAATGTGCGGGCGAGCACCTTGGCGGCCTTGGAGCCGACCTGACGGATGCCGAAGGCGCACAGAAGGCGCGAGAGATCCTGCTCCTTGCTCTTTTCGATCTCCGCGATGAGATTCTCCGCGGACTTTTTGCCCATGCGCTCAAGCGAGGCGACGCTCTGCGCATCGAGATCGTAGATGTCGGCTGGGGTCTTCACGAGGCCGGTATTGGTGAGTGCTTCGGCGAGCGAGAAGCCGAGACCCTCGATGTCCATGCCCTCGCGCGAGGCGAAGTGGACGAGCGTGCGCAGACGCTGGGCAGGGCATTCCACGCCGGTGCAGCGATAGGCTGTGCCGTCCGGGTCGCGCTCGACCGGGGAGCCGCACTCCGGGCACGCACTCGGGATGCGGAAGGGCACCGTGTTCTCGGGGCGCTTGGAGAGATCCACGCGCAGCACTTCGGGGATGATCTCCCCCGCTTTGCGCACGACGATCGTGTCGCCGATGCGCACATCGAGCTTGTCGATAAAGTCCTGATTGTTGAGCGTAGCCGCCGTGACGGTCGTGCCGGCGAGGCGGACGGGATCCACCACGACCTTCGGCGTGAGCACGCCGGTGCGGCCGACCTGCACGATGATGTCGCGCACGACGGAGGGCTTCTCCTCCGGGGGATACTTATAGGCGACCGCCCAGCGCGGCGCTTTGGCCGTGCTTCCGAGGACGACCCGCTGCGCAAGGTCATTGATCTTGATGACGGCGCCGTCGATGTCGAAGGGGTAATTCTCGCGCGTTTCGCCGATGCGGCGCACTTCCTCGCAACACTCGTCGATCGTATGGAAGACCTTGTGCGGCACGGTGTAGAAGCCGAGCTTTTCGAGCATATCGAGCGATTCGGCGTGTGTTTTCGGCTGCTCGCCGGAGGTGAGCTGCACATTGAATACGATAATGTCGAGCTTGCGCTCCTTCGTGACCTTCGGGTCGAGCTGGCGCATGGAACCGGCGGCGGCATTGCGCGGGTTCGCGAGCAGTGTTTCGCATTCGATCTCGCGGCGGCGGTTGTGCTCTAAAAACACCTCGCGCGCCATGTACACCTCGCCGCGGACGATGAGGCGCTCGGGCGCATTCTCGAGCTTGAGCGGAATGTTGCGCAGCACGCGGAGGTTTTCGGTCACATCCTCGCCGGTCGTGCCGTCGCCGCGCGTGGCGCCCTGCCAAAAAACCCCGTTCCGATACTCCAGCGCCATGGAAAGGCCGTCTATCTTCGGCTCGACCGTGTAGACCGGCGTGCCGCCGAGGGCTTCGTTCGTCTTGCGGATGAAGTCCCGGAGCTCATCGTAGGAGAAGACATCGCTGAGCGATTCGAGCGGCACCTCGTGGTGTACCGGGGAGAACTTTTCCGAGCGGTGACCGCCGACATGCTGCGTCGGGGAGTCGGGCGTGATCGTCTCGGGGTGCTCCTCCTCCAATATCTCAAGCCGGCGCATCATGGCATCGTACTCAAAGTCGGAGATGGTGGGAGCGTCCTTGTCGTAGTAGGCTATGGAATGGCGGCGCAGGTCTGCGCGAAGCTGTTCGATCTCCTGCAAATAGTCCATATGGTTTCTCCTTATCTCCGAATAATTATGTCAACCAAGCATTTCATGGAGAGCACTCAGCACGCCGAGCTTGCCGGACTCGTAGGTGAGTCCGCCCTGCAGGAAGCCAAGGTACGGCTCGCGCACGGGGCCGTCGCACGAGAGCTCGAGCGAGGCGCCCTGAATAAAGGTGCCGGCGGCCATGACGACGGGGCTGTCGTATCCGGGCATCGGGGCGGGCACGGGGGCGGCGAAGCTGTCGACCGGGGAACCCTTCTGAATACCTTGGCAGAACTTCACGAGGTTGTCGGCGGTCTGCAGACGGATGGTCTGGATGATGTCGGCGCGCTTTTCCGTGGAGGCGGGGAAGCTTTCAAAGCCAAGTTCTTCGAGCATACCGGCGGCGAATGCCATGGTCTTGAGCGCCTGCGACACGGTGTGCGGCGCGAAGAAGAAGCCCTGGAAGAGCGTGCGGTTCACGCCGAGGGACGCGCCGCACTCGCTGCCGATGCCGGGGAGCGTGAGGCGTTCGGCGGCGTGTTCCACGAGATCCGCGCGGCCGGCAATGTACCCGCCCATGGGGGCGAGGCCGCCGCCGGGGTTCTTGATGAGGGAGCCGGCGATGAGGTCCGCGCCGAGCGCGGTCGGCTCGCATTCCTCGGTGAACTCGCCGTAGCAGTTGTCGACTACGACCGCCGTATCGGCGCATCCGGCCTTGACGGCCTTTACAATCCTGCCGATCTCCTCGACATGGAGGGCACGGCGGGGTGCGTAGCCGCGGCTGCGCTGCACGAAGGCAACGGCGGGGCGGAGAGAGGCGACGCGCTGCGTGATGCCATCGTAGTCCGGGCCGCCGTCGGAGGCAAGCTCGAGCTGCTCAGAGTGGATGCCGAGCGAGGCGAGCGAGCCGCGGCCGCTACCGGTGATGGCGGTGTGGAGCGTGTCGTACGGTGCGCCGGTCACGGCGAGCATCGTCTCCCCCGGCTGCAGCGAGCCGTAGAGTGCGCAGGCGATGGCGTGGGTGCCGTTTACGAAGGTCGTGCGCACAAGTGCCGTCTCTGCACCGAACACATCGGCGTAGACTTTTTCGAGCGTCTCGCGGCCGAGGTCATCGTAGCCGTAGCCGGTCGTACCGGCAAAGCAGGCTTCGGACACGCGGTGGGCACGAAAGGCATCGAGCACGCGCTTCGTGCCGGCCTCCGCTGTTTTTTCAAAGGAACGGAATGTGGGCTGCAGGGGCTCCTCCACCTGTTCGGCGAGGGCGGAAAGCTGTTCGTAAGTCATCGGTTTACTCCAGTTCGTTTACAATAGCGCGGAAGGTTTCGCCGCGCTCGACAAAGTTTTTGAAGTGGTCAAAGGACGCGCACGCCGGAGAGAGCAGCACGAGGTCGCCCTCCTGCGCGCTCTTCGCGGCGGCGAGCACCGCGGAGCGGAAATCGTCGATCTTCGTGATGGGGAGCCTTTCCGCATCGTAGCATTTCGAATGCGTCACGGCATCATAGATCTTGTCCGCCGTGAAGCCGGTGAGAAAGAGCGATTTTACATGCAGGCAGATCTCATCGCCGAGCGCATCGAACGGGATGTGCTTATCGTAGCCGCCCGCGATGAGGATGGGCTTCTGCCGCAGGGCGTGGAGGCCGGCAGTCGTGCGTGAGGGGCTCGAAGCGATGGAGTCGTTGCAGTAGGTGACGCCGTGGAGCGTGCGGATCATCTCGAGGCGGTGCGCCACACCGGCGAAGTTTTCGGCAACCGTGCGGCAGTTCTCGTCCGACACGATGCCGTCCGTTGCGGCAAAGGCCGCCATGTAGTTTTCAACATTATGTAAACCCGGTATGCGGATGTCGTCGACTTTCATGAGAGGCTCCGGTCTGCCATCGTGGGCGCGGTAAATGATGCCGCCGCGCAGGAAGGTGCCGTTTTCGGGCTCGGTCTCACGGCTGAAGAAGCGCACGGAGCCGGGGCACTCGGAGGCGAAGGAGCGCGTGATGGCGTTGTCCGCGTTGAGGACGGTGATGCCCGACTTGTCCTGCCCGAGGAAGACCTGCTTTTTTGCGGTCTGATAGTCCTCGTAGCTTGGGTGGACATCGAGGTGGTTCGGGGAGACATTCGTCACGACGGAGATGTCGGGGCGGCAGACCATGCTGTGCAGCTGGAAGGAGCTGAGCTCGAGCACGACCCAGTCATCGCCGGTCATCTCGGGCGTTTTGTCGAGGAGCGGCGTTCCGATGTTACCGCCAAGGAACACGCGATACCCCTGCGCCTTGAGGAGCTCGGAGATGATAGTGGTCGTAGTAGTCTTGCCGTCCGAGCCGGTGACGGCGATAATGCGGCACAGGCAGATGGAGAAGAAGGCCTCCATTTCGGACGTGAGGAGTGCGCCGCGCGCTTTGGCTGCGGCGAGCGCGGGCGTGAACGGGTGCAGGCCGGGCGTGCGGAAGATCACATCCTCGGTGAGATCCGCGAGGTAATCTTCCCCCAGGAAAAGTTTGCATCCCGCCGCTTCGAGCTGGGCGGCCTCGCTCTCGCCGAATTTTTCGCGCGGGCGTTTATCCCGCACCGAGGGGGCATATCCCGCATTGAGCAGGAGCTGCAGGAGCGGCGCATTGCTCACGCCGAGCCCGACGACAGCAATGCTTTTGCCGCGAAGCGAGTTTATATAATCGGTAAGTGTCATGATGTCCTCCGTAATAAGCTGTCTTTAACTGAATTATTATACCGCATTCGGGAAAATATTTCAACATCAATTGACATTTTCGGAAGAAACGGTTAAAATGGGTGACCGAGAAGTCAAGCAGCCGCGGGCACGAGGCGAAAGCCTGTGCGTGAGGAAAGTCCGGGCTCCACAGGGCAAGGATAACGGGTAACGCCCGCCGGGGGTGACCCCAGGACAAGTGCAACAGAGATATACCGCCCGCTTTGCGGGTAAGGGTGGAAAGGCGAGGTAAGAGCTCACCCATCGTCCGGAGACGGAACGGTGCTGTAAACTCTATTCGGAGCAACGCCGTGGAGGGACATACGACCGGCCCGGTCGTCCCGAGGAGGCGGCTGGAACGTATCGGCAACGGTGCGTCTAGATAGATGGCTGCGCAGACAGAACCCGGCTTACAGACTATCTCAATAAAATTACCCCGCCGACATTCCGTCGGCGGGGTAATTTTATTTTCAAACGAGACCCGCTGCGCCGAGCTCTCGTTTGAGGGGAAAGCACTCCGCTCCGCGCCTTGGGCGCGAACATCGCGGCGTTGGGGCATGAATGTTGCGGGGGGCCTTGGGCAAAGAAATATCCCACCGATTTTGGGTCGGCGGGAGCATCTTTTAATTCAGGAGATCATTTATAGTCGCTCACCAGGAACATGGGTTTGATGGTCACTACCTCGTCGTATTCCTCCTGCTCTACCTGGACGGTATTGTTGAGGGCTTTGAGGTCGGCCTTCAGGACATCTAGCGCTTCGGCGACCGTTTGGGCGCGGCCTTCACGGAGGATGCGGATCATTCGGGTGATAACGATGGGATGGGCATAGCGCGCGGGGATGGGGAAATTTTTCGGCAGAGCCTTTTCCATATCCGCCTGCGCCTGCGCCCAGTTTTTCTCGATGGTCTTTTTATTGTTCCTCGCCGTGGGCAGGACGTTCGCACCGGAGAAGAAGAAGATGGCGGCGAAGCCGAAAAGCGCAAAGTATACGCCGAAATCGCCGTGCATCACAACCGTGTAGATGCCGTAGATGAGAGCGGCCGCGCCCGCGATGACGATGGCGAGCGCTACATAGCGGTAGACGGGCTTGGAGGTCTCACTCACGCGCTTGGCTTTGGCAGCGGACGCGAGCTTGCCGGTTTTGATCGGGTGGTCAGAGAGGACTTTCTGCGCGCTCTCGAGTGTTTCTCTTGCGCTCTGCGCCTGCGGCGTGAGCTCGGCAAGATACCGCGCAGCTTCCCGTGCTTCTCTCTCCTTCAGGCGCTGTTCCGCCTTTTTGCTCAGGAGAGGGATCTCGGGATGACACTCACCGATATAGGCGAGCATCGCATCGACATCTTCCTCGTGCTTGAAGTTGCACTGTTTTTCCTCGCCGCTGTCGAACTGTACGACCAGATACGAAATAGCCCCGAACGCCCCCTTTCCGGTAAAGCCGCCGCGGCTCATGGCCACGCGCTTGAAAACACGCTTTACCGAAGAGAATACGACATAGTAGCGGCGGTCAAGAAAGAAGCTGTTGAGATAGAGTGCCTTCTTTCCGACGCCGCAGGGGCCGAAGTGCTTGCACGCTTTTTTGTCTGCGGCAAGGGTATCGCGGTCCAGAGATATTTTTCCGAGACAGGCCGGTGCGAAAATCATAATGCTCCTCCGTAAAAAGAAAGAGAGTGACGGGAGAGTGCTCCCCCGTCACTCCGATGGTGTAGGATTATTTGCCCAGGGTATCGTAATGCGGCTGCGTGTGGCGTTTCTTGATCGTGAAGAGGAAGAGGCCGAGCAGGGCGATCGCAAAGATGATGCCGATGGGGTAAGCGAGAGCCGTGTTGTACGCACCGCCGGTAGGAGCGTTGACGATCTTGCCGAGGCACTCGTTGCCGAGCAGGAAGTACGTGCAGGAAACGGCGCTCATGAACGTGGCCGGGACGACGGTGATCCAGTAGTTCTTCTTCTCATAGAAGAGGTACATGGAAGCAGCCCACAGAACGATCATGGCGAGAGTCTGGTTCGTCCAGCTGAAGTAGCGCCAGATGATGGAGTAGTCGATCTTGCCGAGGGCGTTGCCGATGCCGAGGATTGCACCGACACCGAGCACCGGGACGCAGAGCATCAGGCGCTTTTTCCAATCCTGCTGGTCAATCTTGAACCAGTCGGCGAGCACCAGACGGGCACTGCGGAAGGCCGTATCGCCGGAGGTGATGGGGCAGGCGATAACGCCGAGCATGGCGAGAGCAACGCCGATGCCGCCCATCGTCTTGGAGCAGACGTCATAAATGGCAGCGGACTGGCCGTTGGCAAGAGCCGCGGCGAGACCGGTGTTCTGTCCGCCGGTGACTTCATAGAGAGAGCAGCCGGCAGCAGCCCAGATGAGGGCGATGATGCCTTCGGAGACCATGGCGCCGTAGAACACGAAGTGGCCCTGTTTCTCGCTCTTCATGCAACGGGCCATCAGCGGGCTCTGCGTGGCATGGAAGCCGGAAATAGCGCCGCAGGCGACGGTGATGAACATAAAGCTCCACACCGGGGTACCCGACGGATGCATGGAATAGAAGTGGCTCCAAAGCTCGGGGATCTGGTATTCGGGCTTCGTGGCGATCCCGAAGAACACGCCGACGGCCATGATGATGAGGCAGATGCCGAATACGGGGTAGATCTTGCCGATGACCTTGTCGATGGAAATGAAGGTCGCGATGAAGTAGTACACGAGAACGATGATAAGCCAGAAGAGCGTCGTAGTCACGATGCCCGTACTGCCGCCGTTCTTGAAGAGCGTAACAATGAGTCCGGCAGGGCCGACGGCGAAAACCGTACCGACCATGATCAGAAGGACAACACTGAAGACACGCATGACATTCTTCATAATGTTGCCGAGATAGATGCCGGTGATCTCGGAGATAGAAGCGCCGTTGTTGCGCTCGCTCATCATGCCGGAGAAGTAGTCATGGACAGCGCCGGCAAAAATCGTGCCGAACGTGATCCACAAAAACACGATGGGTCCCCACAGAGCTCCCTGCAGTGCGCCGAAGATGGGTCCGAGACCCGCAATGTTAAGAAGCTGGATCATAAAGAGCTTCCACTGCGGCAAAACTACGTAGTCAACACCGTCGTTGATCTTCACGGCAGGTGTTTCGCGGTCATCGGGTCCGAATGTATTGGCAACAATCTTGCCGTATACAAAGTAACCTCCGATGAGCAACGCGAGACAAATCAAGAAGCTGAACATCGTTTTTCCTCCTTAAAATGTATGGAATTTTACTGGAAAGCCGGGAGTCCTCTCTTCACCCGCTTTCGACGTAAATATA
>CAVGGQ010000085.1:0-8431 GCA_963628785.1 Oscillospiraceae bacterium
CCGCGGGCGGCAATAGGGGGAGATTTCCGTAAAATCGAAAATTATTTTATTTTTTCAACTTTATGTCGGTTTTCTGCTGGTATTTTCGTTAAGGCGGTGTTATAATGCCATTTTGAAGAAAACCGATGAACAGGTGGAGACCATGATACAACACAATCCCTATATGACCCGCGAGGGCGGCGCGACCGTTACCGTATTTGTACCCTATGACTGCAAGAACCACTGCCCGTTCTGCATCAACAAGCAGGAATACCGGAACCCGGAAGGCTTCAGCGTGGAAAAGGTGTGCGAGAGCATCCATATGTTCCACAGCATCACCCCGAAGTGCGACTTCGTGTTTACCGGCGGTGAGCCGTTTTCCGAGCCGGACGACCTGCAGGTGATGATGGACTGCATCCCCGAGGGACACCGCGTATTCATCAACACCACGCTTCCCGTGTCCGACCTCTTCCCGGCCGAGCGCATCATCGCGTTCACGGAGAAGAACAAGGACAAGATCACCTGCATCAACATCTCCCGCCACATGGTGCACTATGTGGAGGAGTGCAACGATGAGCTGCTCGGCTCGCTGAAGGTGCCTGTGCGCATTAACTGCGTGCTTTTCAAAAACTATCCGCACGACGGCATGATCGACTTTGCCAACCGCTTTGCCAAGTACGGTTTGCCCATCCAGTTCCGCGCCGACTACACCATCACCACCCCGGAGAACCTCTATGAGCGCGAGGGCGATCAGATCCTCGCCGACCTCATGAAGAACTTCGAGTACCTGGGCCTCGACGGCTGCCGCATCCGCTGCGGATACCACTTCAACAACAACGGCCAGCACATCGCCTATCACCGCACGCTGCCCTACAGCACGATGACCGAGATGATCGACGGCGTGACATACGACATTCTCTACGATGTCCTCGTAAAGCAGACCGGCGAGCCCCACTCCGACTGGACGGGTGTGCCTCTCGACGTCGAGGACTACCGCAACGTAAAGTTCGAGCCCTACGATCTTAAGGTTCTCGAAGGAAAAATCGACTGATACAGAAAATGAAAAGTCAAAAGCTTCCCGAACGGAAAAACCGTCCGGGAAGCTTTTTTCGTTATGCGGTGCTGTCTCAGAAATCGAAGGTAAAGGGCATCATCTCGGAGAGCTTTTGGCTCACATAGGTGTCGTCGCCTTTGGCGCACAGGACGATCATATCGCGGGAGAACTCCTGCAGGAACTGGCGGCAGGAGCCGCAGGGGTAGCAGTACTCCCTGCTGTTGCCCCAGATGGCAATGCGCACGAAGTCGCGGTGCCCCTCGCTCACGGCTTTGACGGCCGCGGTGCGCTCGGCGCAGATGGTGTCGCCGTAGGCGGCGTTTTCAATGTTGCAGCCGGTGAAGATCGTTCCGTCGCCGCACTCGAGGGCCGCTCCCACGGGAAATTTGGAATACGGAGAATACGAATTTTCCGAAGCCTTCTTTGCCATATTGAGCAGTTCACGTTCGGTCATGATCTGCCACTCCTTTTATAAAATAATTTTCAGCCGACGTCGATCGTCCACGAGGTGATGTCGTTGAAGATGTCGTACTGGTTGGGCGACATGCCGTAGATGGTGCCGAGATGCGAGAGCACCTCGCGCGTTTCAAAGCACACGGGTATGAAGAACGTGCGCGCGGTGAGCGCGGTAAGCCATGCGGTTTCCGCCGCTTCGCGCTCCTCGTCCTTTGCGCCGAGGAACGTTTCCGTGAGGGAGGTGACTTCCTCGTCGTTCCAGCCGCCGTAGTTGAGCGTGCCATCGTCCTCCACATCGCCCGAGATGAGCGTGAGGATGTTCCAGTCGCCTGTCAGCGCGATCTCGGCGAGATACATATCGACCGGGATCTCCTCGTCCTCATCGAGATAGCCGGTCTCGAGCGCTTCGTTGTACTCGCTCCATGTGAGCTCGCGCAGGTTGACTTTCAGCCCAATGGACTCCATGGATCCGGCGATGACGCGCGCCTCCTGTACCTTGGTGGCGCTGTCCGCGCAGACAACAAAGTTGATCTCCATATCGACTTTCGAGCCGGAGACGGCGAACTCGATATATCCGTCATCGTCCAGATCGCGGGCACCACCGCGCTGAAATTCCGCGGCGCACTGCTCCGGACTGTAGGAAAACTGAGAGACGATACTCGCATCATAGAGCGAGCTGTTCGGGTGGATGGGCAGCATCGTCGCCACGGCGTTGCCGTTGAGCGTATCGTTGACGATGGTGTCGCGGTCGATGATCCAGTTCACGGCGTAGCGGTATGTCTCATAGCCGAAAAATTCGCTGTTGCTGTTGAAGCCGATGAAGTGGAGGTTCGATGTGGTGATCGTGCGCGTTTCGTTCTTGCCGCCGTAGCCCATGTTGTATATGCCGATCGGGTCGTTCGTGACAAGGTCGACGAGGCCGTTTTCAAACTCGGTGATGAGCTCTTCCATGCCGCGGTAGGCGCGCAGCTCGATCTCGTCCACGGGGAGCTGATCGCTGTTCTCGTAGCCGTCAAACTTCACGAGCGCGGTGTGGTCATCGTTGAAGGTATATGCGCCGGAGCCCACGGGAACATCGTCGCCGACCGTGCCGTATTTGATGACCGGTATGCTCAGTCTCGCCGGCAGGAGCGATTTGTCCGCGCCCTCGGTGGCGAGATACACATCGCCATTATACGAGCTCGCGTACACGCGGCCGACCTGCTGCTGATAGTAGCTGCTGCCGGTCGTGAAAATGCTTGAGACGGAGTAGGCCACATCCGAGGCGGTGAGCGTGGAGCCGTCATGCATCTGGATGCCCTCTTTCACCGTGAGCACCCATACGCCGGAGGAGCCTTCGTTCTTGGTGTAGTACCAGTCGGAGAGAATGCGGGAGGTAACATTGAAATTCTCGTCCACTTCGAAGAGACGGTCGTATACGAGGCAGTCCACCATCTGGTTGAGCGTGCTCGTGGTCTTGAGCGGGTTGAGCGTGCTGTCGTAGTCGAGCGAGAGGGAGAATACGCTGTCCTCGGCGTCATCGTAGGTGAGCGTCTGACCGGAGAGCGTGGCGTCCTCCGAGACTTCGGATGTGTCGGTTTCGGTCTCCGACTCGTCTGCGGCCGTGCCGCAGGCGGCGAGAACGGAGAGGAGCATCGCCGCAGTGAGCAGCAGTGCGAGAAGTTTTTTCACTTTCATGATCGTTTCCTCAAAGCATGATAACGGAGGCCATCGTGCCGCGCCGGCCTTTGGTGGCGCGGTGCGACCAGTATACATCACTCATGCACATCGTGCAGTCGGGGGACACATCGATGTGCGTGCTGTCGAGACCCAGCTGCAGCAGACGGCGGCGGTTCGCCTCCTTGATGTCGACCATAAACTTGCCGGGCACGCCTTCTTCGGGCGGGCAGAGCCCTTCGGCGTCGCTTCCCAAAAGGGCACGCACAGCCTCAGGTACCTCGGGTCCGGTCTCAAAGCAGCAGCGGGAAATGGCGGGGCCGATGGCGGCACGGATGTGCTCGGGGCGCGCGCCCATGTCCGTCATTTTCCGCACGGCGCAGCCCATCATGTCGGTGACCGTTCCTTTCCAGCCGCTGTGTACGGCAGCGGCGATGCCCGCCTCGGGGTCATGGAAGAGCACCGGCACGCAGTCGGCTGTCCACACGCACAGGGGAACATCCGGCCGGTCGGTGATGAGCCCGTCGCAGTCGGCGGGACGGTGCGGCAGCGGCGGGAGCGCGCGCTCCGACTCCGTCACATAGCGGATCTCGGTGCCGTGGATCTGGCGCGTGAAGCAAAGCCCCTCCTCCGGCAGCTCCGCCGCCGTGCGGAAGCGGAGCCAGAGCGAGCGTACGCGCTCCTGCCGCTCCGGGCTCTCCCACTCGGGGTCGGGGTTTGAGGAGAACGGAAAGTCCCCCACATCCCCCAGCTTCCGGGAGAACAGGTGTTTCACGCCGAGAACATCCGACACCACCCATTGGATATGATCTTTTTCGCAAACCGTAAATGCCATGAGCTGATCCTTTGCATTATGGCCCCCTCCGGAGGGAGCGTTTTACTGATTCTTTCCGCAGCAGTCCTTGTATTTCATGGGGAGACCGTTCGGGCGGAGCTTGCCGCAGGGGCAGGGGTCGTTGCGGCCGGGCTTTTTGACTTTCTTCACCGGCTGCTTGCGCACGGTCGCGTCGCCGCCGACGTTGGCCACGGCGTTTTTCGTGACACTCTTGCGCTCGACCTTTTCCTCCTTGCGCACGCGCACGGTGTAGATGCGGCGCACGACTTCGGAGCGGATGCCCGCGATCATGGCCTCGAACATATCGAAGCCCTCCTGCTTGTAGGCATCGATCGGCTTGACGTTGCCATAGCCGCGCAGGCCGATGCCGCGGCGCAGGTTGTCCATCGCATCGATATGATCCATCCAGTATTCGTCGACTACGCGCAGCATGACAACGCGCTCGAGCTCACGCATGAGCTTCGTGCCGTCCGGCATGAGGCCGAAGGCCTCCTCGCGCTTGGCGTAAACATCCGCAGCAATGGCGTACAGCCGCTCGTTGAGCGATTCCACGGTCATGCCATCCTCGTAGACGATCTCGCCCGGGCGCAGGAAGAGCCGCGTGAGCGGGGCGAGGCGGTCGGTGAGGTCCTCCTCGTTCTCCGGCGGCATATGGCCCACGGTTTCGGCGATGAGCTCGCGCACCATGCCCCGGATGTTCTCACGGATATCCTCGCCGTCTAGCACCTTGCGGCGCTGCTCGTAGATGAGGTTGCGCTGCACGTTCATGACATCGTCAAATTCCAGCGTGCTCTTGCGCGCCTGGAAGTGGCGGCTCTCCACGGTCTTCTGCGCCTGCTCGAGAGCGCCGGTGAGCATTTTGTGCTCGATGGGCGTGTCCTCATCCACACCGAGGCTCTCAAATACGCTGATGAGCCGCTCGCTGCCGTAAAGACGCATGACATCGTCCGTGAGTGCGAGGAAGAACCGGCTCTCGCCGGGGTCGCCCTGACGGCCGCTGCGTCCGCGCAGCTGGTTGTCGATGCGGCGGGAGTCGTGGCGTTCCGTGCCGAGAATGTAGAGACCGCCTGCCTCGCGTACCTTTTCCGCTTCCGCGCCCGCTACGGCCTTGTGCTCGGCGAGTTTCTCGCGGAAGAGGGCGCGCGCTTCGAGGATCGTCTCGTCCTCGGTCTCGGCGTAGCCGGTCGCTTCGCTGATCGTTTCCTCGTCATATCCCGCGCGGCGCAGATCGGCTTTTGCCAGATATTCGGGGTTGCCGCCGAGCATGATGTCGGTACCGCGACCGGCCATGTTCGTGGCGATGGTCACCGCGCCGAGCTTGCCCGCCTGCGCTACGATCTCCGCTTCCTTTTCGTGGTGCTTGGCGTTGAGCACGTTGTGCGGCACGCCCTGCTTGCGGAGCAGCGAGGAGATGTATTCGCTCTTTTCGATGGAGATCGTGCCGACCAGCACCGGCTGTCCCTTGGCATAGCACGCCTTGATCTGCTCGATGATGGCGCGGTCCTTGCCCGCCTGGTTTTTGTACACGACATCGTTCCGGTCAATGCGGATGACGGGCTTGTTCGTCGGGATCTCGACGATGTCGAGAGCGTAGATGGACTGAAATTCCTCCTGCTCGGTGAGCGCCGTGCCGGTCATGCCGGAGAGCTTGCCGTACAGACGGAAGTAGTTCTGGAACGTGATGGTGGCGAGTGTCTTGTTCTCCTCCTGCACATCCACATGCTCCTTCGCCTCAATGGCCTGATGGAGGCCTTCGGAGTAGCGGCGGCCGAGCATGAGACGGCCGGTGAACTCGTCGACGATGATGACTTCACCGTCCTTGACGACATAGTCGATGTCGCGCATCATGACACCGTGCGCCTTGAGCGCCTGGTTGATGTGGTGCGAGAGCGTGGAGTTTTCGATGTCGGCGAGGTTTTCGAGTCCGAACGCCGCCTCGGCCTTGGCTATGCCGCGCGCGGTGAGCGTGGCGGTCTTCGCCTTCTCGTCGACGATGTAGTCGGCATCCACGTCCTCGGCTTCCTCTTCCTTCTCGTCCACGGACGCGACGACGAGCTTCTTGAGCCGGCAGACGAAATCGTCCGCTTTGCGGTAGAGGTCGGTGGATTCGTCGCCCTGACCGGAAATGATGAGCGGGGTGCGCGCCTCGTCGATGAGGATGGAGTCCACCTCATCCACGATGGCGAATGCGTGGCCGCGCTGCACCATGTCCTCTTTGTAGAGTGCCATGTTGTCGCGCAGATAATCGAAGCCCATCTCGTTGTTCGTGCCGTAGGTGATATCCGCGGCATAGGCCTCGCGGCGTTCGGCACCGGTGAGACCGTGGACGATGAGCCCGACCTTGAGACCCATGAAGCGGTGCACCTTGCCCATCCACTCACTGTCGCGGCGGGCGAGGTAGTCGTTCACGGTGACGATGTGCACACCCTCGCCGGTGATCGCATTCAGGTAGGCCGGCAGCACGGCGACAAGCGTTTTGCCTTCGCCGGTCTTCATCTCGGCGATGCGTCCCTGATGGAGCACGATGCCGCCGATGAGCTGCACACGGAACGGCTTCATACCGAGCACACGGGAGCTCGCCTCGCGCACGGCGGCAAAGGCCTCCGGCAGAAGATCGTCAAGCGTCTCGCCGTCCCGGTAGCGCGCCTTGAATTCGTCGGTTTTCGCGCGCAGAGCCTCATCGTTCAGCGCGGCGTATTCATCACTCAGCCCCTCAATGCGGTCGACGAGCGGGAGGATCTTCTTCACTTCACGCTCGCTGCGGGTGCCGAACAGTTTTTCAATAAGTCCCATGGATCTGCCTTTCCTTTTCTCCGTCGGCGGACGGGTCTCAATCCCGCTCCGATGCGGATAGCTATACTGTTTTAAACTATAGCACATTCCGACAAGAAAAAAAAGAAAAAAATCGTAAATTTCCTTGTTTTGAGGGTTTGAACCGGAAAAGGAAATAGTGTATACTGTGATATTATGAGAGTAGTATATTCATTCGATAAAGGAGGCTGAAGTATGGGAGCACACGAAAAGAAACACACCGAGGCAAAGCACACCGTACCCGAAGCGGCGCCGAGTGAAGAGGCGACAGCCGCTTCAGCACCGCCGACCGAGGGAAAAGCACCGGAAGCGGCTCCGGCCGCCGAGAAAAAGCCGGAAGAAGTCATTTTGGGACGCAGCCGTCATCTGTTTGTATGGAAAGCCCTCCGTCCGGTTGCCAAGCTCATCGTGTGGCTTCGCTTCCGCTTCAAAGGGCGGGAGACCCGCGTCGGGCAGCCGTTCCTCCTCGTTTGCAACCATGTCACCGACTGGGACCCCGTCCTCGCCGCGTGCAGCTTTCCCGAACAGATCTACTTTGTTTCGAGCGAGCATGTGCTCCGCTCGGGACTCGGCGGCAAGCTCGTTTCCTGGCTGCAATCGCCCATTCCCCGCCAGAAGAGCGGCAATGCCGCCGGCACGGTGCTCACCGTGATGCGCTATCTGCGCCGCGGTCTGAATGTCGGCATCTTCCCGGAGGGCAACCGCAACTGGGACGGCGTGACGATGGAGTTCCTGCCGAGCATTGCCAAGCTCGCCCGCTCGAGCGGCGCCGCACTCGTCACCTATAAATTCACGGGCGGCTATTTCGCAAGCCCTCGCTGGTCGGGCAACTCCGCCCGCCGCGGCAAAATGGAAGGTGCGGTCGTGCGCGTGTATTCGCCCGAAGACCTGCACGCCATGACGCCGAAGGAGATCAACGCACACATCGAAGAGGATCTTTATGAGGACGCCTATGCGCGTCAGCGGAAGGATCCCATCCGCTACAACGGCCGCCATCTGGCCGAGCACATGGAGACGCTGCTTTTTCTGTGCCCGCGCTGCGGGAAAATGCACACGCTCCAGAGCCGCGACGACACGGTCACCTGCTGGAAGTGCGGCCTTTCGTTCCGCTATCTGCCGACCGGCTTCCTCTCCGGCGATGACATCCCCTATGACAACCTCCGCGACTGGGTACACTGGCAGCGGAACGAAATTTTCCGCTTCTGTGACGATGCGGACGATTCTGCCATTTTCACCGACACGGACATCCGCGTTGATACCGTGGAATCCGCCTCCGGCACGAAGCGGCTCGGCAGGGGCGACATGAAGCTTTTCCGCGACCATCTGGAGCTGCCCGGTGCGGTGCTCCTGCTCGGCGACATCACCGGCATCTCCCTGCGCGGCCCGCAGGATCTCTACATCAGCACGAACGAGCATCACTACCTTGCGCGGAGCGGCTATGTCCGCTGCATGGTAAAATACCTCACCGCCATCTCTCACCTCAACGGCGACACCCACTACGGCGAATAAAAGCAGTACCTTCGACGATCCCGATGACACGCTGACCCACACCTACGCCGCCGCCCCACGCAAAACCCTTACACATAATTTTAATTTTACATACGGGAGAACAAAATGAGAAAGATCGGATTTGACAACGA
>CAVGGQ010000086.1:0-8428 GCA_963628785.1 Oscillospiraceae bacterium
AGCATGAACGCCGCCAACATCCTCAAGCCCGCCCTCTCGCGCGGCGAGATCCAGGTCATCGGCGCGACCACATTCAACGAGTACCGCAAGCACATCGAAAAGGACGCGGCGCTCGAGCGGCGCTTCCAGCCCGTGACCGTGGCCGAGCCCTCCGTGGCCGACAGCGTGGAGATCCTCAAGGGCATCCGCAAGTATTACGAAGACTTCCACGGCGTGAAGATCCCGGACGATATGTGCCGCCTCGCCGTGACGCTCTCCGAGCGCTATATCACCGACCGCTTCCTCCCCGACAAGGCCATCGACCTCATCGACGAGGCGTGCTCGGACGTGAACCTGCACAGCCGCGAGATCGAACGCACCGCCGAGATCAAAAAGGAATGTGCCGATCTCGACAAGGAGCGCGAGCTGCTCCTGAGCGGCACCGCGGGCGACGGCGACTTTGAGAAGCTGGCCGAGCTTCGCAGCCGCGACCTGCAGCTCAAAAACGAGCTCTCGCAGATCGAAGCCAAGGGCGCGCCGGAGCTCACTGCCGAGAACCTCGCGCACATCATAGAGCTGTGGACGAAGATCCCCGCCTCGAACATCCGCGCCGATGAGTACGAGCGTCTCGCCGGTCTCGCCGGACGGCTCAAGGCGCATATCATCGGACAGGACGAGGCCGTGGACACCGTGTGCGCCGCCATCAAGCGCAGCCGCGCGGGACTGCAGTCCAAGCGCAAGCCCGTGAGCTTCATCTTCGTCGGCTCGACCGGCATCGGCAAGACCGAGCTCGTCAAGCGGCTCGCCGCCGACCTCTTCAACGCGCCCGAATCGCTCATCCGGCTCGATATGTCCGAGTTCATGGAAAAATTCAGCGTTTCGCGCATCATCGGCTCGCCTCCGGGATATGTCGGCTACGATGAGGCCGGTCAGCTCACCGAGAAGATCCGCCGCAAGCCCTACAGCGTCATCCTCTTCGACGAGATCGAAAAGGCGCACCCGGATGTCATGAACATTCTGCTCCAGATCCTCGACGAGGGCCGCATCACCGATGCGCAGGGCCGCGCCGTGAATTTCGAGAACACCGTCATCGTCATGACCACAAACGCCGGCAGCGACAAGCGCACCGGCAGCGTCGGCTTCAATATGAGCGCGGACGAGCAGGGCAAGGAGAAGGCCGTGAAGGCGCTCAACGAGTTCCTGCGCCCCGAGTTCATCAACCGCGTGGACGAGATCATCTGCTTCCGCCATCTCACGGAGGAGAACATCCGCGCCATCGCCGGCCTCATGCTCGGTGAGCTGCGCGACGCCATGGCCGAGCGCGGCACGGAGCTCACCTGGGACGAGAGCGTCACGAACTACCTCGGCGAGAAAGGCTACAGCGCGACCTACGGCGCACGCAACCTGCAGCGTCTCATCCGGAAGGATATCGAAGACGCCATTGCCGAAGAGATCATAGACCGCCGCAAATCCGCCGCCAAGCACATCGCCCTCACCGTAAAAGACGGCAAGATCGTCGTATTCGCAGAATAACAAAGCAAAAAAGGCTCTCCCGAGAAATCGGGAGAGCCTTTGAGCGTGTCAAGAAAGTGTTTTTGCCACGCTCTCAAACGAGACTCACTTCGTTGGGCTCTCGTTTGAAAGGGCTGCGGCGAGCCGCGGCCCCTCAAAAAAACGGCACGCACCGGATGGTGTGTGCCGCTTTTTTGACTTCGATCAGTTGATAAGACCTTTGACCTTGGCTGCTTTGCCCACGCGGTCGCGGAGGTAGTACAGCTTGGCGCGGCGGACTTTGCCGCGGCGGATGGTCTCGACGGAGACGATGCTGGGAGAGTGCACCGGGAAAACCTTCTCGCAGCCGACGCCGTAGGAGATGCGGCGGACGGTGATGGTTTCGTTGATGCCGCCATGCTTTCTGGCGATGATGGTGCCTTCAAACACCTGGGTACGCTCGCGGGCGCCTTCCTTGACGCGCAGGGTGACACGGACGGTGTCGCCGATGTTCATTTCGGGAAGCTCCGGCTTCATGTAGTTCGCGGTGAGGGTTTTGATGAGATCCATGATGATCCTTCCTTTTCATGAGACGTTCATACCGCGTAAGCGCTGCGGCAGCGGACCGCCTTGATATGCTGTGCCAAACGCACAAGCTAAGATAGGATACCATATCCCACCCGAAATTGCAAGCATTATTTCTGTGCTTTCTCAATCTTTTTTCAGCCGTTCGGCGAGGGCTTCATCGGCGGAGGCAATGACGGTTCGATAGTCGGTGTAGATGACACGGCCGGGCTTGGCGCCGGTGGGCTTTTTCACGAAGCGCACCTGCGTGCAGTCCACGGCGACCTTGCCGCCGCCCTTGGCCTGCGAATAGGTGGCGGCGAGCACCGCGGCCTGATGCACGGTCTCCTCGTCCGCTTCTCCCTCCGCCTGAGATACGATCACGTGGCTCCCCGGGATCTTCTGCACATGCAGCCACAGATCCGTGCGGCGCGCCGTGTGGAGCGTCAGCTCCTCGTTCTGCACGTTGCCGCGCCCGACGAGGATCTCCGTGCCGCTGTCGGACACAAAGCGCATGGGACGGCGTGCGGCGGGCTGCTTCGGGCGCTTGCCCTGCGCTTTCTCCTTGATGTACCCCGCGTCCACAAGCTCGCGGCGGATGTCCGAGAGGTCGCGGTCGCACTCGGCGCGCGAGAGCTCGTCGAGGACGCTCTCGAGATACGCCTCGTCCTCGCGCGCGGTGGCAAGCAGCTCGGTGAGCATGCGGTTGGCGGTCTTGGCCTTCGTGTAGAGCTTATAGTTGAGCGCGGCGTTCTGCTGCGGCGTTTTGCGCGCATCGAGCGGCACGGTCACGGTCGGGCAGTCCGGCTCGTAGTAGTCCTGCGCCTCAAACGAGCGCATACCGCGCTGCAGGCGGTACATATTCGCCGTGATGAGGTCGCCGCGGCGGCGGTATTCCTCACGCTTCTCGGTCTCTAAGAGTTCCTGCTCGCGCGCCGCGATCTTGCGCTGCAGGCGGTCGCGCGCCGTTTTGGCCGTGCGCGTGAGGTCGGCGCTGCGGCGGCGGAGGCTCTCCGCTTTATCTTTGGCGCGGTAGAAAGCGTCGAGCATGGCGCTGAAGGACGGAAATTCCGTGAGTTCTGCCCGCTCGCCGTACTGGCGGATGGGCATGAAGGAATAGTCCTTCGGCACGCCGTCGAGCGTGAGCATCACGGGCGTGAAGTTTTCCGTGTCGATGCGCTCCCGAAGCGCCGCGAGCGCATCGGAAAGGCCCTCCCAGCCTGTGAGCGACACCTCACGGCAGAGGAGCGGCGAGAGGCCGCCGAATGTGTCGAGGAGCCATTTGTCGCACGGCACGGCCCGATCCGCGCTCTCTGCGAGACGTTCGCACTCCTGCGCGGAGGTGCGGAAGAAGGACGGCTTCTCCTGCTGCGGCGGAAGCGTGTAAAAAAGTCCCGGCAGGAGCGCGCGGCGGTTCGAGTCCTCGTAGTCCACGCGGCGGATGCAGTCGAGAATATGCCCGTCGCCGTCCACGAGGAGGAGGTTCAGCCCCTTCCCCATCATCTCGAGCACGAGTGTTTTCTCACCGTGTATACTGAGCTCGTCCGTGGTCTCGAGTTTCATGATCAACAGCCGCTCGCCGAGGGGCTGCTCGAGCGCCGTGATGCGCGCGCCGAGGAGATATTTCCGCAGTAGCATGCAGAACATCGGCGGCTGCGGCGGGTTCTCCTGCGTCTGTTCGGTGAGCGAAATGCGCGCGCTGCCCGGGCGCACGGAGATGAGCACGCGGCGGCTCCCCCGCTCGCGCGAGTGTACGGAGAGGATGATTAAGTCCTTCTCGGGCATATTGATCTTGTCGATCTTTGCGCCGATCAGGCTCTCTTCCAGCTCGCGGCGCAGTGCCGTGAGCAGTATGGCGTCAAGAGGCATCGTGATCCCCCAAAATGATGGAAAAAAGTTCTTCGATCCGCTCGTTCTCGCCGCGCAGATAGAGCCAGCCGAACAGCGCCTCGATCCCGGAGGCGGCATGGTACTCCGCCTCGGTCGCGGCGTGGGGCGCGGCGTGGCTGTGGGCGTTGCGCCCGCGGCGGTAAACGGCGGTCTCCTCCGGCGTGAGCGCGCTTTGGATCTTCGCGGCGGCGCGCGCCTGCGCGGGGGCGGATACATAGCGGATGGTCTGCCGGTGCAGATCGCCGGCGGTCAGCTTTCCCGCGCGGCACACCTCGCGCCGGGCGAGAATTTCGTATACGGCATCGCCCATGTGGGCGAGTGCCAGAGCGCTCATGGAGCGGATCTCATTGTCCGATAGTATCACTGCACCGAGCCTCCTGCGGAGAAATCGTCCTTCTGCGACTCGATGAGCCGCTCCATCGGTGTGCGGCCGGAGAGACTCATCTCCTGCCACTGCTCGCGCGTGATGAGCAGAGCGCGCGGCTTGGAGCCTTCAAACGGCCCCACGATGCCGAGCTCCTCCATCTCGTCGACGATGCGTCCGGCGCGGGAGTAGCCGACCTTGAGACGACGCTGCAGCATCGACACGGAGCACACCTTCGCATCGAGCACCACATCCACGGCCTGTGCGAGCAGGTCGTCGCAGCTTCCGAACGGAGTGTCGGCGGAATAGGAGGCGTCCTCGCCGCCGAAGCCGTCGTCATCGTCCGCGTCGTCGCCTTTATCCTTATCCTTTTCCTTTGCTGCCTTTTCGATCTCGCGCAGGATGCTCTCGTCGTAGTTGGCGGAGGACTCGCGCTTGATGAAGTTGATGACGTCCTCGCGCTCCTCGTCGGAGACGAACGCGCCCTGCACACGAAGGGGCTTGCCGCAGCCGAGCGGCGCATAGAGCATGTCGCCCATGCCGATGAGTTTTTCCGCGCCGGGGTTGTCGAGGATGATGCGCGATTCGAGCGCGCTCGACACCGCAAAGGCGATGCGGCTCGGGATGTTCGCTTTCATAAGGCCGGTGATGACGTCCGCCGACGGACGCTGCGTGGCGATGATGAGGTGCATGCCGGCGGCACGGCCCATCTGCGCAACGCGGCAGATGCTCGCCTCCACATCCTTTGCGGCGGTCATCATGAGGTCGGCAAGCTCATCGATGACGATGACCACGCTCGGCATCGTCTCCTCGCCGAGGCGGGTCTTATAGGCGTTGTAGCCCTTCAGGTCGCGCACGCCCACTTCGGAGAAGAGGCGGTAGCGCTTCATCATCTCCACGACCGCCCACTGGAGCGAGCCGGCCGCTTTCTTCGGGTCGGTGACGACCGGGACATAGAGATGCGGGATGCCGTTATATATGCCGAGCTCGACCATTTTCGGGTCGATCATGATGAGGCGCACTTCCTCGGGCGTCGCCTTGTAGAGCAGCGAGAGGATGAGGCTGTTCATGCACACGGATTTGCCGCTGCCGGTCGTGCCGGCGATGAGCATGTGCGGAAGCTTCGATATGTTGCCTACGATGCAGTTGCCGCCGATGTCCTTGCCCACGGCAAAGCTCAGCTTGGACGAAGCGTTTCGGAAATTTGCCGATTCGATGATCTCGCGCAGGTACACGGTGGAGACGACCTTGTTCGGCACCTCCACGCCGACCGTGGAGATCTTATCCGGAATGGGCGCGATGCGCACGCTCGCCACGCCGAGCGAGAGCGCAAGGTCGCCGGCGAGATTGGTGATCTTGTTGAGCTTCACGCCGGCCTCGAGCTCGAGGTCATAGCGCGTGACGGTGGGGCCTCGCGTGATGTCCGTGACGGACGCGCCGATGTTGAAGCTGTGGAGCGTCGTTTCGAGGCGTTGGCGGTTGGCGGCGACTTCCTCGCTGCCGTCGGCGGTGACGCCGCTCGCGGTGCGCAGGAGTGAGACCGGCGGGAACTCATATTCCGCGCACGGCTCCTCTTCGTATGTCTCCTCGGGCTCGTCCGGCTCTTCGGGTATGTCCTCGTACTCTTCGGGTATCTCTTCGCGGCGCAGCGCGGCGGGCTTTACGAAGGGCACGGGCTCGGCGGGGGTCGGCTCGTCCTCGTCATCGAAGGTGAATTCGGTGTACTCCTCGCCGTTCTCGTCAACGGCGCTCTCCTCGCGCGCATCGTCAGCGGGGATGTCGACAGACGCGCTCGCCGGCATGGCATCCTCCTCGGCGTCGGGATCGTAGTTCTCGTCGTATTCGGCGAGATAGGAGTCATCGTACGGCTCGTCGCCGTAACCGTCGGATCCGGTGTCCGGAGTGATATTGCGCACGGGGACGGCCGCGAAGCTGCGGCGGTCATTTTCGATGAACGGCTTCTCTTCCGGCTCGGTCTCCGGTTCGGGCCGTACCTCGGCGGGAGCTTCTCTCACCGGAATCTCCGCGGCCGGAGCCGGCGTTTCGGGAACTGCCGGGGTGTTGTCAATGAACGGCTCTTCCTCCGAGGTATCGGTGTGCTGCGTACGGGCGCGGCGGACGCACTCCTCCACGGATTCGCGTGCGGGCATGCCGCCGTAAATGACGCCGGTCGGGAAATCCGGAATGTCCGGTTCGGGCTCGGTCTCGTCCTCCATCGGAATGTCGATGGCCGCCTTGCGGCGCTTGCGGAAAAGGAGACCGCCGGTGTGCTCCTCGGGCTGTGTGTTCTGCGGCTCCGCCGCCGGGGCGTGTGCCTTGTCGGAACTGCGCGCGGAGGGCTGCGCGGCCGCCGTTTCGCCCGGCAGAACAAAGATCTCCGGGATCGGCTCTTTTGCCTTTTCCTCCGCGCGGCGCGAGGGCTTTTTCGGCACGGTCTTCTCCGGTTCGGGGGCGGGCATCGGCTCATACTCCGGACGGGGGCGGTTTTTGATGTTCTCCACCGTCTGCCGCACGGGCAGCTTTCCCGCAATGCACACGACAGCGAAAAGCGCGATGATGAAAACGATCGTCGAGCCGACCTTGCTGATGGCCTTTGTGAGGCCTGCGGCCAGAAGTCCGGCAAGCGCGCCGCCGGTCTCCACGTTCCGGCCGCCGATATACAGGCTCTCGATGGAAAGCCAGTCAAAGCCGATGGCAAGATTGCAGGCGAACAGGTGAATGAGTGCGCCGAAGAGCAGCGGTACGAATGCGAGTGCAATGAGCCGCCCCTTCACGGGCCGCCCGCGGTGGAACGCCAAAATGACCGCCGCCCACAGGAAGCACGGCGGCACGATATAAAAGCCGTAGCCGAGCAGACCCTTGAAAACATACAGACACAGCCCGTCAATGAGCCAGTAGTCCTTGGCAAAGTAGCCGATGGCCGTAAAGAGCGCGAGCGCGAAGCAAACAACGGCTCCCACCTCGCGGCGGATCGGCTTCTGTTTCGGCTGTTTGGCAGCGGTCATCTTTTTGGTTCCGGACGCGGATCTGGTTTGCGCCATAAAATATATCCTCCGTGCGGTGCAGCCGCACATAGCAAAAATTAACGGAATGCTCCCTCCGTCGGCCTTCTGCTGACAGTTTCCTCAAGAGGGAGTCTTTCGGGGAAAGAACCCGCGCAGCGGGTTTCGTTTGATCAGTGTACAAAAATCGAGGCGATGAGGGAAATTCCGCCCACGATCCACATGTAATAGGCGAACTTGCCGAACTTGCCGCTGTTGAGCATACGGCTGAGGAAGCGGATGCTGAAGTAGCCGACGATGCCGGACACGGCCATGCCGATGAGGTACGCGGGGAGATACGACCATTCCACGCCCGCCTTGAGCGCCTTGATGAGCGAGAGAAGATTCGCGCCGAGCACGGCGGGGAGGCTCATGAGGAGCGAGTATTTCATGGCGTAGGGACGCGAGAGCCCCATGCAGATACCGGCGGTGATGGTGGTGCCGGAGCGCGAAATGCCGGGGATGGTCGCCGCGGCCTGCGCACAGCCGATGAGGAGCGCATCCTTCACGCGCATGCTCCGCTCGGTCTTGCGTCCCGGACGGATACGGTCGGAGGCGTAGAGAAGACAGCCGTTGAGCACGAATTCCGTGCCGATGAAGGCGGTCTTGTAGTAGAGCTGCTCGAAGCTGTCATGCACGGGCAGCACGATGAAAAGCGGCAGCGTGCCGAAAAAGAGCATGAGCAGCAGCCGCGCTCCGGTGTGCTCGCCGCGTCCCTGCGGCAGGGTGCCGGTCGCCTCGCGCATGAAGCCGACGGAGTCCGTCACGACATAGCGAACATCCTTCCAATAGGCGGCGACGATGGAAACGAGCGTGCCGAGATGGAGCATCACATCAAAGAGCATGTGACCGTCTTCCGCCGTCTGCAGATTGAAAACATTCTGCAGCACCGCCAGATGCCCGGAGCTCGAGATCGGCAAAAATTCCGCAATGCCCTGAATGATCCCGAGAAATACGGCGTTGAGTATCGACACAGGCAATCCCTCCTTTATTTCAGCGGTTATTCAGCAGTTATTTTGATAGAGCGTACATTTTAAGGCAGCACCGCATAATTCGGCAAGAGCGATTTGCGAGCAAATTTCGCTTCCGAATGAGGCGC
>CAVGGQ010000087.1:0-8206 GCA_963628785.1 Oscillospiraceae bacterium
TGGTTAAAGGACACACCTTGAATCCCCAAAAGCTATTTATTCAGAGGTTCCTTAATAATCAACAATAACGTCAATAAAAAATTGTTCATTCATCCGAAATCGCGATAACTGAATTACTTTTCATTGACAAAACAATTTTAACGTGCTAATAATTGCGTCGTAGGCACAATAGGACCAATGCCGATTTCCGAAATCATTATTTTAAGGAGGAATAAAACCATGAAAGTAATTTCCACCGAAAAGGCCCCTGCCGCGATCGGCCCGTATTCTCAGGCGATTGTCACGCAAGGCCTTGTATTTGCCTCCGGCCAGATCCCCGTCGATCCCGCGACCGGCGCCCCTGCCGGCGACACCATCGACACACAAGCCGAGCAGAGCTGCAAAAATGTCGCCGCCATTCTCGCAGCTGCAGGCAGCGATATGACTAAAGTTGTCAAAACCACCTGCTTCCTCGCGGATATGGCCGATTTTGCCAAGTTCAACGAGATCTATGCCAAGCATTTCGTCAGCTGCCCGGCCCGCTCCTGCGTCGCCGCCAAAGCGCTGCCGAAGGGCGTTCTTTGCGAGATCGAAGCCGTCGCGGAAATTTGAGGTCCATCTTGAAATGAGAAGTGAAAAACAAATATAATGGGAAAGGAATAATCAAACTATGGAACCCAGTATTCTTTCGCTGATCCCGCCGGTGCTGACGTTGGTCATCGCACTATGGTCCAAAAACATCATGCTTGCACTTTTCCTCGGCATCGTTTCATGCTCCATATATGCCGGCGGCATTCACTTTCTGACGCTCATATTTGATCAGTATATTTATAACGGCATCTCCAGCAATGTTGATATGTTCATTTATATGATCGTATTTGGCGCGTTTATGGTTGCCATCAAGCGTGGTGGCGGATTTGCGGCATTCTCCTCCTTCGGAGATAAGCACTTTGACACTCCGCGTAAAGCGAAACTTATCACTTGGCTCCTGTCCGGCATCGTCATCAACCAAGGTTTTGGCACGATTGGCGTTGGTGCAATCATGCGTCCAATCACGGACAAACATAAGGTATCGCGCGAAAAGCTCGGCTACATTCTTTCTTCCACCGCTGAGCCGGTCGTTTCTCTCGTACCCATCACGATTTATATTCTGGTGTTCGGTGGGCTGATATCCTCTGTTCTCCCTGATTTGGACGGGCAGCAGAAATTTGTGGAGTCTATTCCATATAACTTTTTCTGCATTCTTTCCGTCCTTGTCGGTCTTCTCACGGCAGCAGAACTTCTCCCCGACTTTGGTTTCATGAAGCAGCGTGAAAAGGCCGCTAAGGAACATGGCGAGCTTATCCGTCCGGGCTCCAGCCCAATGGAAACGAAAGAGCTCGATGACACAGAAAGTGCCGTCAAGCCCGATTTTCTCAGTTTTGTGCTTCCTTTCGTTGTTTTCTTCGTTGCAATCATCGTTATCCGCATTGAAACCGGCATGTTCAGCCTCATGACGCCGATTCTCGTCGGCACTATCGTCGCCATCGGTTACCCTGTGATCCGCGGATACTTCAAGTTCAACGAAGTGCCAGGCCTCATCATCGACGGCGCTAAGTCTATGATTTCTGTTGCCGTTCTACTTGCACTGGCGTTTGGCTTTGGCAAGTCTGTGGCGGACATTGGCTTTGCCGATTACATCGTTAGCATTTCTCAGAACGTCCTAACGCCGACTATTCTTCCGGCAGCAGTATTCGTCATCTGCGCCGTGGCATCCTATGCTACCGGCTCGCTTATCAGTGCATGCTTCCTGCTTGGGCCAATTGCACTCGAGCTCGTCGCTACCGTTGGTGGCAACATTCCTTTGGTTGTAGCAGCACTCGTCGGCGGCTCTACATTTGGCGATGTCACTTCCCCGCTTTCTGACATCGTCATCGAATCCGCCATGGGCGCGGGTGTGGACACTATTGATCTCGGCAAAGCACAATTACTGCCACGTGTCATTCTAGCGCTGATAACGACCGTCATGTATGTGATTTTCGGTGCAATGGCCGGATAAGGAAGGAGAACTTCTCATGTTTGATCCCCGCAAACTGATGGCAAAAGAATACGCCGTGCTGCACGGAGATGGGAGTGGTTTCGATTTTCAGAAAACACTCACCCGCGAGCCGATCGCCATGAACTGGGCCGACCCCTATCGTCCGAGTGATACCGTGCCGACGCATGTCAAGGCAGCCGTGATTGAAAGTCTCAACTCCATGGCCGCACATTACACATTTCCCACAGGTGATTTTGCTCTTTGCGATGCGATCGCCGAACGTGTGGAAAAGAAAAACGGCGTAAAAATCAACCCCCGTACCGAGCTTACTATATCCAACGGCTCGGACTCTGCATTCGCGTTCGTTATGCGTCCGTTTCTCGTTCCGGGGGAAGACAACGAGGTCATGATGCCCGTTCCGTCCTATGCGCACAACTTCGCCGTGCCGCCGATGATTGGAGGTCGTTCCGTCATGGTGCCAACGCATCAGGAAAATGATTACGATCTCGATATCGAAGAATTTGAGAAGCGCGTGACACCCAAGACCAAAATGGTCGTGCTCACCAACCCTAACAATCCCACGGGAACTGTCTACTCGCGTAGTACAATGGAAAAACTTGCTGATTTCTGTATTCGTCACGATCTCATCTGCGTTGTGGACCAGTGTTTTGAAGACAGTGTATTCGATGGATATGAGTATGTCAGTATGATGAGTCTCCCCGGCATGTGGGAACGCACGATCACCATTGGTTCGATTTCCAAGGGCATGGGTCTGTGTGGTTTCCGCGTTGCCTACATTGTCGCGTCCGAGAGCATCACGGATGTGTTCCATCAGACTGCAGTTCTCTTTATCGGTGCAACAAATACCATGGCTCAGGCAGGTATCACCGCTGCACTCAAAGATACGCGCTTTATGGAAGATATGCGGCAGGAGTGGATGGCTCGCGCGGATATTCTCGGCTCAATTCTCGACACGATTCCGCACATAAGCTATGTCAAACCTCAGGCGGGATTCTACTTTTGGGTCGACATTTCCTATTACGGAACGGACGAAGAGGTTATGCGCTATCTAGTGCAGGAAGCGAATGTGCTTGTCAGCACCGGCGCCGGTTTTACGGATTCCTCACACATCCGCATCATCTATGGCTGCCTTAAAGACCGCGACGCGTGCATTAATGCAGTCGAAGCAATCAAAGAAGCTTTCAAACGGCATCCGAAAAACAGTCATTGAGCCGTAAAAACATCGCCGTCTACAAAACAGATTGCGACGTCAGCCTATTAAAAACGGCTCTATGTCAATAGTTTAGGTAGAGCAAATAACAAAGATCTGAGAGAAGGGCTGTGAAGAAAAGCAGAATTAGCATCTACTTTTCTCCACAGCCCCTTCAGCCCATCAAAAAGCTTTATCGGCACGAACCCCATCACCGAAAGATCCGCCGGGCTGATGCTCGGCGGATCTTCTTTATCTTATAGGCAGCACCGCATAATTCGGCAAGAACGATTTGCGAGAGATCTTTTGCCGAAAGGGTTGATGACGCGGAGTCGGCGAAAAAGATCCGCAAAGTGCCGCAGACGACATTGTGCGGTGTATTATACGGCAAATTCCAGGGCGGCTTTGGCGTCAATGGCGGTTTGACGGGCGAGGAAGGGGGCAAGCTGGCGGGCGATGGTCTGGGCACCGCCGGCGCTGTCGCTTTCAATGTTCAGCGGGAGAATGGGGTCGTGCAGGGAGAGACGCAGCAAAAACCAGCCGTTCTCGTGGGCTTTGTCGAGATTCACACGCACGCCCTCAAAGTTGTCGGGTGCCATGCTCCAGCCGGGCTGCTCGGCAACATAGTCGGAGAGCTCCGAAAGGATCTTTTCACCGGCGGAGCGGAAGTCCTCTTCCAGAATTTTCAGGCGGAACTCACGGCTTTCGGCGGGCTCGCGCAGCCCCGCGAGGAGCTCTTCGAGAGAGCGACCGGCGGCAAGCTCCATAAGTAAGCGTGTTACGAGATATGCGCCGTCGTCGAGGAAATAGTTCTCCTTGAGCGCGGCGTGACCGGATGTCTCGATGGCGAGCTGGCAGTCCTGCCCGGCGGCGTTGAGACGCAGACCTTCGTTGATGACGTTCCGGTAGCCGCGGCGGAAGCGTCGGTGGATACCGCCGTGCGCGGCGATGAATTCGGCGAGACCCGTGGATGTGATGGAGTCCGTCACGATGGTCGTGCCGGGATACTCACGCAGCAGAATGGCGGAGATGAGCGCGATAAGGCGGTTGCGGTTGAGCTCCTCACCGTCGGAGAGCACTGCGCCCGCGCGGTCGACATCGGTGTCGAAAATAATGCCGAAATCGGCGTGGCTCTCAAGCACGGCTTCGCGGATGCTGTCCATGGCTTCCGGAAGCTCCGGGTTCGGCACATGGTTCGGGAAGCGGCCGTCGGGATCGAGATACCGGCTGCCGGTCGTATCCGCACCGAGAGGCGCAAGCACACGCTCGGCATAAAAACCGCCCGCGCCGTTGCCGGCGTCTACGACGATGTGCTTTCCGGCGAGCGGCTTGTAGCTGCCTGCGGCGGCAATGATCTTTCCGCGCAGGATGGCGGCATAGGTCTCCATGAATTCGCCCTTTTCCGTACTGCCGCCCGGGGCAAGAGGCGCGTCCTCTTCGGCAAGATGCAGGATCTCGCGCACATCCGCGTTCTCCGCGCCGCCCTCGGCGGTGAAGAACTTGAGACCGTTGCGGTTCCAGGGGAGATGGCTCGCCGTGATCATCACGGCGGCATCGAAGGGATGCTCTCCGGTCACGGTCGTCATGAACATGGCAGGCGTGGTGCAAAGTCCGAGATTGGTGACGGCCGCGCCGCAGGCGGCGAGCGTTTCGCAAAGCGCCGCAGAGATGGCCTCGCCCGAGAGACGCGAGTCGCGGCCAACGCTCACGCGAAGCACCGTCTTCCCGAGCTTTTGATGCAGAAAACGCACGAAGCCGCCCGCAATGGCGCGCACCGCACCCTCGTCGAGCGTTACGTTCTCACCCTCGACACCCGCAAGCGCCACGCCGCGTACATCACTGCCGTTCTGCAGTTTCGCATAATTCATACTGTTCTCATCCTTTCGCAGAAATTCATTCGCAAATTTATCCATTTACACTATACCGCAATACGGGACGGTTTGCAATAAAATTACGGCAATACCGCATAATTCGGCAAGAGCGCTTTGCGAGCAAAATTTCCGCAAAGCGCCGCGGACGACATTATGCGGTGCTGCCTTACATATCGGTTTGACATTTCAATTCAATTGGCGTCTTTTCATTCGGGGCGGGGCGTGGTATAATATATCTCTATTTTAAAAAGGAAGGAATGTCCATGAAAAAACACAACGAGCAGGCGCTCGCCACGGCACTGATCGGAAAGCTCTTTTTCAAACTGGCGGCACCGGCGGTCGCGGCACAGGTCATCAATGTTCTCTACAACATCGTTGACCGCGTGTACATCGGGCACATCCCGGAGACCGGCGCGGCGGCTCTGACCGGCGTCGGCGTGACGATGCCTGCCATACTCATCATCTCGGCGTTCGCCGCGCTCGTGAGTGCGGGTGGTGCGCCGCGTGTTTCCATGCTCATGGGGCAGGACAACCACGAGGACGCTGAGCGCATCCTCGGCACATGCGCTCTCACGCTCGTGCTCATTTCCGTCGTGCTCACGGTCATCATGCAGCTCTTTGCCGAACCGATCCTTCGTCTTTTCGGCGCGAGCGACGCGACCATCCCGTACGCGCTCGAATATATGTCGATCTACAGCCTCGGCACGGTGTTCGTGCAGCTCTCGCTCGGCCTCAACGCGTTCATCACGGCGCAGGGTTTCTCCGGCACGAGCATGCTCACAGTAACCATCGGCGCGGTGCTGAACATCATCCTCGATCCGATCTTCATGTTCGTCTTCGGCATGGGTGTGCGCGGCGCGGCTCTGGCCACGATCATCTCGCAGGCCGTCTCGAGCGTGTGGGTGGTGCGCTTCCTTATGTCCGAGAAAGCAGCACTCCAACTGCGCGTATGCAATCTGCGCATCGTGCCGAAGCTTCTTGTGCCGTGCCTCCTGCTCGGACTCTCGCCCTTCATCATGCAGATCACGGAGAACTTCGTGTCGGTGTGCTACAATGTTTCGCTCCTGCGCTACGGCGGCGACACGGCCGTCGGCGCGGTGACCATCCTCTCGAGCACGCTGAGCTTTTCCACGCTCATCCTCCACGGCCTCACGCAGGGCGCGCAGCCGATCCTGAGCTACAACTACGGCGCAGGCAGCGGTGAGCGCGTGCGCAAAACGTTCCGCATCGCGTTCGTCAGCTGCCTGATCGGCTCCATGGCGATATGGGCTTTGGCGGAATTCGCGCCGCATCTCATTGCCGGCATCTTCACCTCGGATGAGGAACTCACCGAATATACGGCGTGGGCGCTGCGGATCTACATGGCGGGCAGCGGCATTTTCGGTATTCAGGTCGCCTGTCAGCAGAGCTTCGTGTCGCTTGGTCAGGCAAAATCCGCCATTTTCCTCGCACTGCTGCGCAAGGTCATTTTGCTCATTCCGCTCATCCTCGTTCTTCCGCGGCTCGGAATTTTCGGGAACAAGGCGTTTGCCGTGTTCCTCGCCGAGCCCGTCGCCGATACGATCGCCGTGTGCACCACGGCGGCCATGTTCTTCTCGCAATTCAAAAAGCTCACCTCGGGCGAGCATTCCGCATAAGGAGAGAATACCATGCATATTACCGTAAGAGCGTATAGCCGCGCCGACGCCGAAGCGGCAGCGACCATCTGGAACGAGGTCGTCGAGGACGGCATCGCGTTCCCGCAGGAGGAACTGCTCAGCGCCGAGACCGGCGCGGCGTTCTTTGAAAGTCAGACCTACACAGGCATCGCCGAGGACGAGACCGGCACGGTCGTTGGGCTCTACATCCTGCACCCGAACAACATCGGACGCTGCGGCCACATCGCCAATGCGAGCTACGCCGTGGAGCGCACGGCACGCGGCGAACACATCGGCGAGGCCCTCGTGACGGACTGCCTTCGCCAAGCTAAAGAACACGGCTTTCGCGTGATGCAGTTCAACGCCGTTGTCGCATCGAACATCCACGCCCGTCACCTCTACGAGCGCCTCGGATTCGTCCAACTCGGCACCATCCCCGGCGGCTTCCGCATGAAGGACGGCCGGTACGAAGACATCTGCCCCTATTACCATACCCTCTGACAGAAAAGACAATGCTCCCTCCGCACGGGACAGCCTGCCCGGCCGTCTCCGCGCGGAGGGAGCGTTTTGCGTTATTAGGGCAGCACCGTACAATGTTGTCTGCGGCGCTTTGCGAATCTTTTTCGCCGACTCCGCGTCATCGAGCCTTGCCATACACAAAGTATGACTGCGGCAACTCGGAAGCAAGATTTGCTCGCAGATCGCTCTTGCCGAATTATGCGGCGTTGCCTTAAACTATCGGCTTTCCAGCAGCCGGAATTCTTCGCGGGTGTCGGTGTCGGTGAGCTCTTCTTCCGGAAGATTTACGGTGCGGAGTGCCTCCGGGTGGGCGCGGATAACGCGCCGTCCGCCGCGGTCACCTTCGAGGGCTCGAAGTTCCGGGAAAAAAGCAGCGGGGAAAAAGCACGGATTGCCGAGTTCCCCGTCTGAGCGTATGGGGGCAATGATCTTCTCCGGACATTCGGCGGCGGTCCGAAGAATATGCCGGACGCTGTCCTTCGTGAGAAGCGGCTGATCACCGACGAGAAAGAGCACGCCGCTGCAGGGCTCGGCGGCGGAAAGCCCCAGACGGATGCTCCGCGAGATGCCCTCTGCCGGACGGTCGTTGCGAACCGTCTCAAATCCGCGCCGCCGTGCCTCGGATAGAATTTCCTCACTGCCGGATACAACGACCGTGCGGACAAGAAGCTCGCGGGGGAGGGCGTCCATCGCGCGCATATAAAGCGGTTCGCCGCGAAATTCCGCCTTGAGCTTACCCCCGCCGAAGCGGGAACCGAGCCCGGCGGCCAGCAAAACGCAGGCAGCTGTCGGCTGTGTCGGATTGTCCGTCATGACCGTCTCCTTTCCGGGAGAGATTGCCCTCCCTCCGAGCCGTATTTTTATAAGGGAACCTCTGAATAAATAGCTTTTGGGGATTCAAGGGGTGTCCTTTAACCATCCATCACTTCTAATCGCGAAATTTTTTGCACGAAAGTCGGTGTTTTACGGGTAT
>CAVGGQ010000088.1:0-8185 GCA_963628785.1 Oscillospiraceae bacterium
TTATACCATACTCAGAGCTTTTTTCAATGTTCCGATTAAATCAGAGGTTCCATAGATATTTTTTTGTTTGTCTTTTTTGCAAGAAAAAAGTCCGGACGCCGGGCGATAAAGGAAAGATGCGCAGAACCTCCCCACCTCACCCCACCCGGAATTTCGTAAATAATCAATGAATAATTGAAATGTTCCTTGCAAGCGGCGGGGAAAAATGGTAGAATAGAACAAAGAGGTAAACTGTCGTCTTTTTCAAATTCTTAAATGAGGTGATTTCCTATGGTTAAACTTATCATGGGTCTGTCCGGCTCCGGCAAAACGAAGACTCTGATCTCTCTTGTCAGCGAAGCCATCGATAAAGAACAGGGCAACGTGGTCTGCATCGAAAAGAGCCGTCATCTGACTTACGATATTCCTTATCAGGCGCGTTTGATCCGCACCGATGATTACGGCGTGCGCGGCAACACCATGCTGCTCGGCTTCCTTTGCGGCCTGCACGCGGGCAACTACGACATTTCGCACTTCTTCATTGACGACCTCAACAAGATCCTCGACGACCGCTCCAACGAGGCTCTCGAGAAGTTCCTCGATGTCCTTGACGACTTCGGCAGCCGCGAGAACATCAACTTCACCATCACCATTACCGCCGACCCCAATGCCGTCGGCGAAGGCCTGAAGAAGTACTTCTGATATGCGGCTCGACAAATGGCTGAAGGTATCGCGGCTCATCAAGCGGCGTACCGTGGCGCAGGAAGCGTGCGACAGCGGACATGTGTCCGTGGACGGCCGCGTCGCCAAGCCCTCGACGGAAGTCAAGGAGGGCAGCGTCGTAGAGATCCGCTTCGGTGCCAAGACTCTGCGCGCCGAGGTCCTCTCCGTGCAGGAGACCGTCCGCAAAGACGATGCCGCCGCCATGTACCGCGAGCTGGCGTAAATACATAAGGCAACACCGCATAATATCGTCTGCGGCGCTTTGCGGAAATTTTGTTCGCAAATCGCTCTTGCCGAATTATGCGGTATTGCTATAAATACTCCCCGGGACCGCCTCCAAAACAGCCCCGGGGTTTTGCATTCGCCGGAGAAATATAGTATAACGGCAAAAAGTTATGGAAAGGGCGTGCTTTTATGACCCGACAGGAGCTGCTGGACTATTGCTTTCGGACATACGGGACGGAGGCGGACTATCCGTGGTCGGATGCTAACGCGGTGCTGCGGCATCGGGTGAGCGGGAAGTGGTACGCGGTGATCCTCGAGGTGCGCCGCGAAAAGCTCGGCCTGCCGGGGAAAGGCACCGTTCATGTTGTCAACGTGAAGTGCGATCCGATCCAGAGCGGCTCCCTGCGCACCCAACCGGGCTATTTCCCCGCCTACCACATGAACAAAGAGCAATGGCTCTCCGTACTGCTCGATTCGACACAGCCCGAGCGTGAGATCCAAAGCCTCATTGACCTGAGCTTCCGCATGACGGATGCAAAAAAATAAAATCGCAGGAGACTTTTCCGAAAGCCTCCTGCGATTTTTATAAGTGAGGCTCCGTTTTTGGGTTGATTTTTCGGAAAGTTCGTGTAAAATACATTATGAGCAATAATGTGCGCTGAGTTGTATACGAATTTGCATATGTATGGTGCATCGAATGATGAGTCGAATGTATGCGGGGGAGGTATTCTTTTAATGGAAAACAACATGGAAAAAGCCGGCTCGCCGGCAAATCAGGTCTATACATATATCCGCAATCAGATCGCCACGCGGCAGATCTATCCTGGAAACCGCATCGTGGAGGAAGATGTCGCCAAAAAGCTGGGCGTGAGCCGCACACCGATTCGGACAGCTTTTTCCCGACTGAACTATGAGGGACTCATCGATCTTGTGCCGAATAAGGGGGCATTTGTGGCAATGCCGACCGTGCAGGATCTTAAAAATGTCTATGAGATGCGCGGATTGCTTGAGGTACAGGCGTTCCGCAACGCCGTCAAGTGCGGTGTGAGCGAGGAATGTAAAGAAAAAATGCGTGAAAACCTGCAGAAGCAGGCACAGCTGCAGGGTCGCTTTGATCTCAGCGTATATGCGAATCTCAACCGTGAATTCCATATGCTGATTGCCGAACAGTCCGGCAACCCGTACTGCGAAAAGTTCCTGCGCGAGCTCCACAACAAGACGAATGCATCGATCCTCTTTCTCGACACCTCCTCCAACAATGACGCCTCGCTCCAAAATCACAGCAATATCTTTCGGGCACTCTGCGACCGTGACGAGGAGGCGGGCGTGGCCGCGATCCGCGCCGACCTTGAAATATGGCTCTGAGTCCGGAATAGCACCGCACGAGCGTTTGCGGTGCTGTTTTTTCGCAATTTTCAATAGGACATTTAGCATGTTCAACAATTACAAAAAAATTTTTTTGGGGAAAAAGCTGTGCAAAAGTTTTTTGCACTGACTTTATATTGACACCCTCTCTTTTTTGCTGTGTATTGTATACAATCTCGTACAAGAAAGCAGATACAAGACAGGCAACAGCACAGAGTACGAGCGAGTACACAAAAGTCATAATAAAGGTGGCACCGCAGGAGCCGAAAAAGTTTGCGAACATCATAATACGGGGCCGCCGAAAAAACAGGAGGAAAAAGAAATGGTCATCGGCGTATTGAAAGAGATCAAGCCCAACGAGTTCAGAGTTTCCGCTATCCCGGAAACCGTCATGGAGATCGTCCGCCACGGACATCAGGTATATGTGGAGTCCGGTGCTGGCACCGGCAGCGGTTATTCGGATGAAGAATACGCAGCCGCCGGCGCTGTGATCGCCGATATGAATACCGTCTGGGAAAAGGCCGACATCGTCTACAAAGCCAAAGAGCTTTTCCCCGAAGAATTCAAATGGATGAACAAGGACAAGATCCTTTTCACCTACATTCACTCCAATGCTCACCCCGCGGAGACCGACTGCCTGCTCGACAGCCACGCCAGTGCCGTAGCATATGAAGATGTTCACGATAAGAACGGGCGCTTCCCACTGCTTCGTCCCATGAGCGAGATCGCCGGCAAGGGCGGCTTCCTCGCAGCCTTGCACTACATGCAGTCCGTCAACGGCGGTCCGGGCAAGATGCTCATGAATGTTGTCGGCGTGAACACCCCCATCATCACCTGCCTCGGCTGCGGCAACATCGGTACCGGCGTTGCGGAACTAGCCGGCAAGTGGGGCAACGAAGTCCGTATTCTCGATGTCAACATGGATGTCATGCTGCAGGCGAAGAAGTACCTCCCCGACGGCGTACAGTTCATGATCTCAAACCGTGCCAACCTCGAAAAGTGCCTGCGTGAGTCCGATGTCGTTATCAACGGCATTCAATGGGCCAAAGACCGCAAGGACCACATCATTTACCGCGATGATCTCAAGCTCATGAAGAAGGGTGCCATGATCGTGGATGTCGCCTGCGATGACGGCGGCGCCATTGAAACATGCCGCTCCACCACGCACGACGATCCTGTGTACCTTGAAGAGGGGATCATGCATTACTGCGTAGACAACATCCCGTCCGCATTCGCGCAGACTGCCTCTGTCACGCTTGCCAACGCCACTGTGCCGTACCTGCTGCAGATGGCCGACAAGGGATTCAAGAAGGCAATCGAGGATAACAAGTTCCTGCGCGCCGGCATGACCTGCTTCGACGGCAAACTCACGCTGAAAGAGACTGCTCTCAAGCAGAATCGTGTATGGACAGATCCCGAAGAATTGATTAAAATATGGTAAGCCGAAAAGGCGGAGGATCGATTGATGAATAATAACGAAGCGCAAGGATCCCAGTTTAAAAAAGAAATCAGCCTTTTCGGAGGCATCTCCATATTAGTCAGCATCATGATCGGCGGCGGCATCTTCTATGTCGGTTCCTATGCTATGATGCGCACCGGATACAGTCTTGGCATGTGCCTCCTCGCATGGGTGCTTGGCGGTGTCGTATGCATGCTCGGCGGATTGTGCTATGCCGAGCTCGGCGCCATGCTGCCGAAGGCCGGCGGACGTATCATCTACCTCAGCAAAGCGTATCACCCGATCGTGGGATTCGCAGCCGGCTTTACCCAGTGGATCCTCAGCGAGACCGGCTCCATTGCCGCTGGCGCTCTCGCCCTGATGGCTGTGTTCTCCCTGCAGGGGGTAACAGCCAAAATCATTGCTTCCGTCGTCGTGATCGTGTTTGCCGGCATCAACTTGCTTGGCGTGAAAAAAGGCTCTGTAGTGACCAATGTCATGGTCATTGCGAAAATTGTCCCGATCCTGATCATCCTGGTCGCAGCCCTGATACAGGGCCACGCCGGCAACACGATTTCCATGACGCCGATGGAGGGGGAAACCAAAGGCAGCTTTGCGCATATGGTCGCATTTGCCGTTGTCGCCACGCTGTATGCATACGACGGCTGGATCGATCTCAACAATGTCGCCGAAGAGATCAAGGCCCCCCCCAGCGCAACCTGCCTCTCTCCATTATCCTCGGCATCGGCGCTATCACGGTCCTTTATTGCCTCTTCAACTACGCCATTTGGAAAGTCATTCCCCTGAACGAAATGCATGACCTGATCGAAGGCGGCAACTACTACCTGGGCACAGAGGTCGCAAAACGCATCTTTGGCGCAGCAGGCGTGATCCTGGTGTCTGCCGGCATGGCCATCTCCCAGCTCGGCTCCATCAACTCCATGGTCCTCACTTATTCCCGTGTCGGCTACGCTATGGGTCAGAGCGGTCACTTCCCCAAGTTCGTCACCAAGCTCAACCGCAACGGTGTTCCCTCTAACGCCATGTATCTGATGGCTGCCATCATTATTTTAATGATCTGGGTCAGCTCTCTCGATCAAGCTGTGAATATGGTGATTTTCGTCGGCCAGATCACGAATGTGCTCGTCATATTCTCGGTGATCGTGCTCCGCAAGAAAATGCCGGATATGCCGCGTCCCTACAAAGTCTGGGGCGGATATTTCACCGTTATTCTGGCCATACTCACAAACCTCTACCTCATGTATAACACGCTTCTTAACGACACAAGATCCGCTTTGTCTGGCTTGACTTTCTGGGTCCTGGGCGGCCTCGTCTATCTCTTCTATGAGGTCAAAAATAAAAAGGAAGCTGAAAAGCGTTCCGGAGGAAACTCCTGATCTCACCTTTGCAGATCCTCTCCGGCATGCTCTCTCCGTAACCTCCATCCTACCTTCCCGAAATGCCGGAACATTTCCGCACCCCCATCTCTCACGCGAAAACAGCTGACCCGTTTTCGCAGGCAAAAAACAGATCGGCCACCTCTCTCCGACGACCGGTCTGTTTTTTATTATATGAAATGTTTGTGGAAATACCGCACAATTCGGCAAGAGCGCTTTGCGGGCAAAATTTCCGCAAAACGCCTCAGACGACATTGTGCGGTATTGCCCAAACTTATTGATTTTCTTCCTGCCGCTCCACGGGCTGGGCGACTTCGACCATGTGGAAGCCTTCGCCGTGGACTTCGTTCGATTCGAGCACTACGGTGAACGAGGCGGGATCGCACAGCTTCACTTCGCGCGTGATGGAAATGAGTTCCTTGTCGGAGCAGGCGCACATCACGACCTCGCGTGGCTCGCCGTGGTAGCCGCCGCGGGCATCGAGAATGGTGGCGCCGCGCCCGCTGATCTTGTCGATGCACTCCACCACGTCCTTCGCGCGGTTTGTGACGATGAGAGCGAGCTTGCCCGAGTTGATGCCGTACATGATCTTGTCGGAGATGACGGCGAAACAGAAGCCGATGATGGCGCCGTAGATGACGCCGTCAAAGTCGCGGAAGATAAGGCCGCCGAGGAGCACGACGGAGCAGTCCGTGGCGAGGATAAACTTGCCGAGCGACAGGTGCGGGTAGCGCGACTTGAGCGCGAGCACGATGAAGTCCGTGCCGCCGGTGGAGGAGTTGCGCATATAAATGATGGCGTAGCCCACGCCGCCGAGCACGCCTGCGCACACCGCGGCAATGAGCCGGTCGCCGGTGTACGACGGGAAGAGGGGCACCAGGTAGTCCATGACGAGCGAGGAGATGAGCATGCAGCGCATGGAGCGCAGGAAAAACTGCCGCCCGAGCCGCCGGTAGCAGAGCACGGCGACCGGAATGTTCATCACGAGCGTCATCCAGCCGATGGGCAGGCCGAACAGACGGTAGAGTATCATGGCAAGACCCGAAAATCCCGTCATCGGAAATTCCGCCGCCAGCGCAAAGTTGTTGACCGCAATGCCGGTCAGAATGCACCCGACGATCTCCACCAGCGTATCAAACATCCAGCTTCTCCCGAAGTTCTTCACCACAAACCGACCCATGGGTAAACGCCCTCTTTCCCCTTCGTGCATGATAAAAAATGAATTATTCATTCCGTAATGAATACTATAACACGCGCCCCCGAGGTTGTCAAACCCCAGGGGCGCGTGTATCAATATACTATTATGTTATTATATATGTTATTATATTAATGCATGAAACGATCAGAGCTCCACAAGCTCGTACTCGCGGGAGCCGATGCCGAGGGCGGCAGCGCACTCGATGGTATAGATGCCGTGACGCGACTCTACGCGCTCGATGAATGTTTTCTGTCCGGGGTCGTCTGTCGCAGCGTAGACGAGATCGATGCATGCCTGATCCACGGCGACCGGGTCGAGGGAGGCGAGAATGCCGATGTCCTTCATGCAGGGATCCTTCGCCACGACGCAGCAGTCGCAGTCGACGGAGAGATTCTTCATCACGTTCACGAATGCCATATTGCCCTTGAAATATTTCACAACGGCGCTCGCCGCATCCGCCATGCCTGCAAGGAACGTGTCCTGCGACGGAAGGCTGTCCCAAAACTTGCTCTGGTCGGTCGTCGTGGCGCCGGAGTGGATCCACACCTTGCCGGCCGTGGAGGCGCAGCCGATGGAGAGCTGCTTGAGCGCTCCGCCGTAGCCGCCCATGGGGTGACCCTTGAAGTGGGAGAGCACGAGCATGGACTCGTAGTTTTGGATGTCCTTGCCGACGATGTCCCTATGCAGGATCTTACCGTTTTCGACCGGCAGTTCGAGGTCGGGGCCTTCGGCGTCGAGGATGTCCACATCGAACACCTCGGACCAGCCGTGTTGACGCATAAGGCGGCGGTGCTGTTCGGTGAAGTTGCGCGCCCCCTCGTAGGCGGTGTTGCACTCGACGACCGTGCCGTTCACGGCTTCGACGGCTGGCTTCCAAAATTCCGGATGCAGGAAGTTCTGGTTGCCCTCCTCGCCGGAATGTACCTTCACGGCAACCTTGCCGGGCAGCTCTTTGCCGAGCGCACGGTAGAGTTCGAGCACCTTTTCGGGGGTGATCTCACGAGTAAAATAAACTTTTGCTTTCATATTTTCCTCCTGTTTATTTCAGTAGATTGATTTTTCCGATGAGCGGCAGCGGCTCGCGTTTGCCTTTGAGAACATTGCTTATGCCGAAGATCGCGCCGGCGAGATATCCGAGCGTGCCGATGGCCGAGAAGATCGAGAAGACCGATCCGAGCGCGTTGAGCAGCACGGCGGCGACGAGCAGCACCAGCCCCTGGTTCGAGTGGTAGCGCGCAAAAGCATCGTCCTTGCGCGTGATGAACGGGATGAGCCAGAACATACCGAGATACGAGAGCACGGAAAGCTTCTGGTTGCTTACCGAGTCGCCCGCCCGGCTGCGCATGGTCTGATCATAGTAGGAGCTTTGGTTTTGGGTGCTGTATCCGGTCCGCTGCGAGGCATAGTGCGCCTGCGATGTGCCGGTGCGCTGCGAGGCATACTGCCCTTGCGCAGGCCCGCCGGAGTGCGTGTACTGCCGCGGATCCTGCTGCCAGCGCTGCTGCTGTTGGGCACGCTGCCGCTCCTGCTCTTCCCGCGCTCGTTGCTCGGCCTCGAGACGCTCCTTCTCCGCAGCCTCGGCGCGTTCACGCTGCGCGGCTTCCTCCGCCCGGCGCCGCTCCTCCGCGGCGGCGCGCTCCGCCTCTTCCCGGGCCTTTTTCGCCTCCGCCTCGGGGTCATATCCGCAAGCCGGACAAACCGTGTCCCCAATGGGAATATAAGCTCCGCACTTATCGCAAAAACTCACCTTGAGTCCTCCTTAACGAAAAGCAGCACCGATCGATCGCATCTGCGTCTCTCTTCCCGGATCCGGCAAAAAATCTCCCGCCGTATCGTCCGCTACTGCCTAAAATATAACAT
>CAVGGQ010000089.1:0-8074 GCA_963628785.1 Oscillospiraceae bacterium
TTAAAGGACACCCCTTGAATCCCCAAAAGCTATTTATTCAGAGGTTCCTTAAGAATTTAAAGAATGATGTTGCCACATGCGAGAAAATAATGTATTATATAGGGTAGCATCGCATAATTTGGCAAGAGCGATTTGCGAGAGATTTTTTGCCGAGTCAAGGAACAAGAAAACCTGGCCATACTTTGTGTATGGCAAGGTTTGATGACAATGAGTCGGCGAAAAAGATCCGCAAAGCGCCGCAGATGACATTGCGCGGTGCTGCCACAGAATAGACAGGTAGGCATCGCTTCTCGGTGCACGGATAAGACGCTTCAAATTCAAAGGAGGTTCGCCTATGTTTTCGACAGCAGCCGCATCCACGATCTTTTGGATCGCCGCGCTCGTGGTGTTCATCATCATCGAAGCGGCTACGGCGGGGCTCGTGTCGATCTGGTTCGTGTTCGGATCGATCGTGGCTCTCATCTGCTCGATGCTCGGCGGAGCACTGTGGCTGCAGATCGTGTGGTTTATCATCGTGTCAGTTGTGACGCTCGTGCTCACGCGTCCGCTCGTGAAGAAGTATGTCAACGGCCGCAGCGAAGCCACGAATGCCGACCGAAACATTGGGCGCAAAGCCGTTTGCGTGGAGCGCATCGACAATCTCGCCGCCACCGGTGCCGTGAAGCTCGACGGCGTTATCTGGACGGCGCGCAGCACCGTTGAGGGCGTCACCATCGAAGAAGGCGCCCATGTCACCGTCCGCGCCATCGAAGGCGTGAAGCTCATCGTCGAGCCGACCGTTTAAAAGAGTACATTATTAATAGGAGGAATCTATTATGGGTATCATTGTCCTCGCGATCATCCTTATCCTTGTCATCGTCCTGATCGTGTCGAACCTGTGCGTCGTGCAGCAGGCGCAGGCCTACGTCATCGAGCGTCTCGGTGCCTACGCCACCACATGGGGCAAGGGTCTGCATGTGAAAATGCCGTTCATTGAGCGCGTGGCACGCCGCGTATCGCTCAAGGAGCAGGTCGCGGACTTCCCGCCGCAGCCCGTTATCACGAAGGATAACGTCACGATGCAGATCGACACCGTGGTCTACTTCCAGATCACCGACCCGAAGCTCTACACCTACGGCATCGAGCAGCCGATGGTCGCCATTGAGACGCTCTCTGCCACCACGCTGCGCAATATCATTGGCGATCTCGAGCTCGACCAGTGCCTTACGAGCCGCGACATCATCAACAGCAAAATGCGCGTCATCCTCGACGAGGCTACCGATCCCTGGGGCATCAAAGTGAACCGCGTGGAGCTCAAGAACATCCTCCCGCCGCGTGAGATCCAGAGCGCGATGGAGAAGCAGATGAAGGCCGAGCGCGAGCGCCGCGAAGCCATTCTCCGTGCCGAGGGCGAAAAGCGCGCCGCCATCCTCGAAGCCGAAGGCGAAAAGGAATCCGCCATTCTCCGCGCCGACGCAAAAAAGCAGCAGCAGATCCTAGAGGCCGAGGGCCGCGCCGCCGCCATTCTCGCCGTGCAGAAGGCCACGGCCGACGGCATCCGTCTCCTCAACGACGCCGCTCCCTCCGATCCGGTGCTCCGTCTGCGCGCTCTCGAGGCGTTCACCGCCGCCGCCGACGGAAAGGCTACGAAAATCATTATCCCCTCCGAAATTCAGGGCCTTGCCGGTCTCGCCGAGGGTATTGTTGAATCGGTAAAGGAGAGCAACGTAAAACTTTCCGGGGAGTGATCTTATCTTCCTGCGAACGCCGCCGCTGCGCCGGAGGTTTCTCCCTCCGGCGCGCGGTTTTCCCCGTCTTACCGACGTTTTTTCCGAATTTGTTATAATTTCCGATAGGTGAAGCTTCTCACGGAATGATCCCCTTCGTGTAGAACTTGTAACTTTTATCCGTGAAATTACTAGCATTTTGACGAATAACAGTCGTCAAAATTCGCTTAGAATTGTACGGTTTTACAAAATACACTTCCAGATGTTGACAAGCGGGATACAACGTGTTACATTTTGGTTACAAATTCGAGGTGATTTGAATTGACATCCGCTAAGAATGCTCTGGTGTACAAGGGACATCCGCTCCGCCGCAAGGACAACATCCTCTATTACGGCAGCATGTCCGACAAGTACATCATCATGATGCAGATCATGGACACGAAGCCGGTGGCCCCGGTTCCCGGCGCCTCGGCCGAGGATCTGAAGGTAGCTTCCCGCGTGAGCGTCCAGCTGCAGCTCACCGATCCGACCGTGAAAAGCCGCGATCGTGTGGTTAAGAAATCCGAAAAAGGCAGCCTGTACGCCGCTATGGATGTAGCGAGCGTCTGGCTCGAAAGAGCGCTGGCAAAGGACTGATCCTTCCGGCGCACCGGAAAAAGAGGTATGGGGATCATGAAAAACTTCAAGAAACTGTTTTCCGTCGTTGTTACGCTGATATTGGCCGTGTCGTTGCTTTGCAGCAGCGCATTTGCCATCTCGGGTGAGGCCTTTGTCGCCACGCTGGGCGAGGTGAACGTCCGTGAGAACGCGAGTCTGAACGGAAATGTCATCGACGCCGCTCCGCAGGGTGCGACCGTGTATGTTCTCGGCGACGCCGGCTACGGCTGGTACAAGGTGAGCTACAACGGCAAGACCGGCTATATGGCTTCCTACTACCTGCTCTTCAGCGAAGATCCGTCCGCCGAGAATGTGGACGAGGTCCCGACCGCCGCCGCGGGAACGACGCAGACCGTTGAGACCGTCTCCGTGCAGCAGGACACCGAGTCCGTGACGCAGACCTACACCGCGCCTCCCGCGACGGGCGACAACAACGCCTCGATTCTCGGTTCCGGCGTATGCTTCCGCAGCGGTCCGAGCACGAACAGTTCCGTCATCACCACTCTCGAGACAGGAACGGGCGTCCGCGTGAACGGTTCCTGCGGTTCCTGGTACGAATGCGTTTATAACGGCAGCATCGGCTACATCTACGGCGACTATGTCGTCCTCAACGGTACGAGCGTGACCTATACCGTCACCGCCGCCACCGTCACTGCGTCCGATGTCACCGTGTACACCGAACCTCAGACGCCCGAGGCCACCGAGGAGACCACCACCGAGGTCACTCCGGTCGAAGCCCCCGAGCAGGAGGAGACGACCGTCGAAGAGACGACACAGACCTTCTCGCACAACTCCTCCGCAGCGCAGGCCGTCGTTGACACCGCCATGGCGCAGATCGGTGTTCCCTACACCTGGGGCGGCACCTCTCCGGAAACCGGCTTCGACTGCTCCGGTCTCGTCTATTACGCCTACGGCCAGAACGGCTACTCGCTCAACCGCGTTGCGCAGAACATGTACTATAACGGCGTGGATGTCGATCTCAACGACCTGCAGCCCGGTGATATTCTCCTCTTCGGCAGCAGCATCTACAACATCTGGCACGCCGCCCTCTACATCGGCAACGGAAACTTCGTGCACGCCCCCTACTCCGGCGCCACGGTAAGCGTTCAGTCCATCAGCAGTACCTACGGCATGCGCCTCGTAGCAGCGCGCCGCATCGTGTGAGCGAAATGCCTTCGGAAACATTCGTTTCCGAAGGCGTTTTAATAGGTTCTATGGCAACACCGCACAATGTCGTCTGCGGCGCTTTGCGGAAATTTTGCTCTCGCATTTTGTTACATTTCCTTGCAATACACAAAGTATTGCTGCATCAATGCTCCTCATTCGGAAGCAAAATTTGCTCGCAAATCGCTCTTGCCGAATTATGCGGTATTGCCTTAACCGAAATTTTCTTTCGGGGAAAGGGATCAAAACGCAACTTGCTTATTGAGAAAAGAAAATGCGTGTGATATAATTTTTCGGTTGGAATTAACCATGAACTTTTAAGGAGATAAATCCGGATATGAAATTAGGTATTGTTGGGCTGCCGAATGTGGGGAAGAGTACGCTTTTCAATGCGTTGACGAATGCGGGAGCGGAGTCGGCAAACTATCCGTTCTGCACGATCGAGCCGAATGTCGGCGTCGTCACCGTGCCGGATGCGCGGCTCGACTTTCTCGCGGAAATGTACAGCCCCAAGAAGTACACCCCCGCGACCATCGAGTTCGTGGACATCGCCGGTCTCGTGAAGGGCGCATCGCAGGGCGAGGGTCTCGGCAACAAGTTCCTCGGCGACATCCGCAACACCGATGCCATCGTGCATGTAGTCCGCTGCTTCGACAATGCCGACATCATCCGCCACGAGTGCTCGCATGACCCCGTGAGCGACATTGAGACCGTCGACCTTGAGCTCATTCTCGCCGACATCGAAATGCTCCGCCGCCGCCGCGACAAGGCGGAAAAGAACGCCAAGAGCGGTGAGAAAAAGTTCAAAAAAGAGATTGAGGTGCTCGACCGCCTAATCGAGTGGATGGACGGCGGACACTCCGCGCGCAGCTTCGACGGGACCGACGAGGACAAGGAGATCATCGCCGAGTCCGACCTTCTCACGAACAAGCCCATCATTTACGCCGCGAACCTTGACGAGGACGGCTTCTCCGCCGGTGCGGAAAACAACAAGTATTACCGGCAGGTGAAGGCGCTCGCCGACGCCGATGGCAGCCGCGTTCTCCCCGTGTGCGCCCGCTTTGAGGAAGAGATCGCAGAGCTCGACGAAGAGGAGCGCGCTGTGTTCATGGAAGAGCTCAACATGACCGAATCCGGTCTGCAGCGCCTCATTCAGGCCTCCTATGAGCTGCTCGGCCTCATCTCGTTCCTCACCGCCGGCAGCGATGAAGTGCGCGCATGGACGATCCGCCGCGGCACGAAGGCTCCGCAGGCCGCCGGCAAGATCCACACCGACTTCGAAAAAGGCTTCATCCGCGCGGAGATCGTCGCGTTCGATGACCTCAAGGCGTGCGGCAGCATGGCCGCCGCCAGGGAGAAAGGCCTCGTCCGTCTCGAGGGCAAGGATTACGTGATGAACGACGGCGACGTGACGCTCTTCCGCTTCAACGTTTCCAAATGACCGAAAAATTCCCCGGGCGCGTCGGTTTCCTCGATAGCTGGCGCGCCCTTGCCATACTCACCATGTTTGTGTGGCACTTCCTGTGGGATCTCTCCCGGGTCGGAGTGCTGCCGGAGAGCTTCGTGCAGAGCGGCTTCATGCAGCTCGTGCGATACGGTATCGGCGTGAGCTTTATCACGGTGTCCGGAATATGCGCACGTCTCTCGCACCGTCCGCTGCGGCGCGGGCTCATTGTGTGCGCTGCGGCCGCGCTCGTTTCCCTTGTGACCTATCTTGCCGATGCGCCGGTGCGCTTCGGCGTACTGCATCTGCTTGGTGTGTGCATGCTGCTCTATGCCGCCGTGCGCAGGGAGTGGGAAAAGCTCCCCGCTGCGGCTGCGAGCGGTGTCGCGCTCGCGGTATTCCTGCTCACCTTCTATCTGCCGCTGCGCGTGCGCGTGAGTGTGCCGTACCTCTATCCGCTCGGACTGCGGACGGCGGACTTTTTCTCGGCGGACTATTACCCTCTGCTTCCGTGGGGCGCGCTCTTCTTTGCGGCCGCCGCGGGTGCCGGACGGCTGTGCGATGTGCCGCGCGAAACCCTCGTCCGACCCGCGCCGAAAGCTTTCACATGGATGAGCCGCCGCTCGCTTCTCCTCTACCTCCTGCACCAGCCGATCCTGCTCGGCATCGCAGAGCTCTGGAGTGGCGCATCTCGGCCTTGATTTTACTTGACACGCGGAGAAATTGGGTGTATAGTGCCGTGGTAAGCGTTGAAGGGAAACGCCCGGAGAGATCTGCCCAGAGAGGGACGCGCAAGGCTGGAAGCGTCCTGCAGAGAAGACCGGAAGCGACCGTCCCGGAGCCGGCGGGAGGAAATGCCCGCCCGGGTGCCGACGTTATCGGGCATGTGAGTAAAATACAGGGTGGAACCGTGTTTATCTGAGCACCCCTGTGCCGCAAGGCATGGGAGTGTTTTTTTCGTCCTGTATTTCGTACGAGATCAAGTAAAACAAACATACATCGGAGGAAATTCAACACCATGGAAGAGAATGCATTCAGCTGGGAAAATCCGGAATACCGGAAAATGTATCACCACACCTGCTCGCATGTGATGGCGCAGGCCATTCTGCGGCTGTACCCGGGCACGAAGCTCGCCATCGGCCCCGCGATCGAGGACGGCTTCTACTACGATGTCGACAGCGAGCACACCTTCACGCCCGACGAATTCGAGGCCATTGAGAAGGAAATGCGCAAGATCTGCAAGGAGAAGCTGAAGCTTGAGCGTTTCGAGCTGCCCCGTGAGGAAGCCATCGCGTTCATGGAGAAGGCCGAGCAGCCCTACAAGGTAGAGCTTATCAACGACCTGCCCGAGGACGCCGTCATCTCCTTCTACCGTCAGGGCGAGTTCACCGACCTGTGCGCCGGCCCGCATCTGGACTCCACTGGTCGTATCAAGGGCAACGGCATCAAGATCACGAGCGTAACCGGTGCCTACTGGCGCGGCGACTCCAAGCGCAAAATGCTCCAGCGTTTCTACGCCGTGAGCTTCCCGAGCAAGGATATGCTCGACGAGTACCTCGCCCGCATCGAGGAAGCCAAGAAGCGCGACCACCGCAAGCTCGGCAAGGAGCTCGGCCTCTTCACCATCATGGACGAGGGCCCCGGCTTCCCGTTCTTCCTGCCGAAGGGCATGGTGCTGCGCAACACCCTCATCGACTACTGGCGTCAGGTGCACAAGCGCTACGGCTATGTCGAAATTTCCACCCCGATGATCCTCAACCGCGCCCTCTGGGAGCGTTCCGGTCACTGGGCGCACTATAAGCAGAACATGTACACCACCGTCATCGACGGCGAGGACTATGCCATCAAGCCCATGAACTGCCCGGGCGGCATGCTCGTGTACAAATCCGAGCCGCACTCCTACCGCGATCTGCCGATGCGCGTGGGCGAGCTGGGCCTTGTCCACCGTCACGAGCTCTCCGGCGCGCTGCACGGTCTCTTCCGCGTCCGCTGCTTCACGCAGGACGATGCCCACATCTTCATGACCTGGGATCAGATGAAGGACGAGATCAAGAATGTCGTCCGCCTCTTCGACGAGGTCTACTCCGTGTTCGGCCTGAGCTACGAGATCGAAGTCTCCACGATGCCCGAGGACCACATGGGCGACGAGAAGGACTGGGATTTCGCCACCGAGACCCTGAAGGCCGCCGTGACCGAGATGGGCAAGAGCTATGTCATCAACGAGGGCGACGGCGCGTTCTACGGCCCGAAGCTCGACTTCCATCTGGCTGACAGCCTCGGACGCACCTGGCAGTGCGGCACCATCCAGCTCGACATGCAGCTGCCCGAGCGCTTTGAGCTCGAGTACACCGGTGCCGACGGCGAGAAGCATCGTCCGGTCATGATCCACCGCGTGGTGCTCGGCTCCATCGAGCGCTTCATCGGTATCATCACCGAAAACTATGCCGGTGCCTTTCCCGTGTGGCTCGCCCCCGTGCAGGTGCGCGTGCTCACGATCACCGACCGTGCCAACGAAGCCGCCGAGAAACTCGCCGCCAAGCTCGACGAGGCCGGTCTGCGCGTGGAGAAGGATCTGCGCAACGAGAAGATCGGCAAGAAGATCGCCGAAGGCCGCAACCAGAAGATCCCGTACCTGCTCATCCTCGGCGACAAGGAAGCCGAGAACGGCACCGTAGCCGTCCGCAGCCGTGCCGGCGACGAAGGCACCATGGAACTCGGCTCCTTCCTCGAGCGCATCAACGAAGAGATCCGCACGAAGAAGAACTGACATACTCTTTCAGAGGCTTTCCCGCATGAACGGGAGAGCCTCTTTCTTATGCGCTCTGCGCGGCGAGCTGTTGCCTGTGGGAGCTTCTTTTCCTCGCAAAGCCTCCCCTGCGCTTAAGGGAAGGCGGTGACGAAAGGAATGGAAAGCCGGAAAAGTTTTTGCATAAGCGGCCATCCGCGCCGCGTCTGTATTCGCTTGGGGAATTTTACAAAAGTGTAAAACCTTTGCGCTGCCGGTTATGAATGCTTGCAAATCGGGCTTTTTTACGCTATATTATATTATCGTAAATTGCAAGTGCAAGTTGGACACCCGCATGAATAAAAATTATTCGGCGTA
>CAVGGQ010000090.1:0-8066 GCA_963628785.1 Oscillospiraceae bacterium
GCTCTGATTAACTAATTTCTACCATGCAGGTGTCCAACTTGCACTTGCAATTTGCGAGATATGAAAATCAAACTCAAGGAGGATGCGGTATGCGGATCCTGGTAGCGGAAGATGAGGTCAGTATTGCGAAAGCGCTCAAGCTCATGCTCGAGAGAAATAAATACTCGGTGGATGCGGTGTATAACGGCAACGATGCGCTCGATTATATCTGCGCGGGCGAGTACGACGCGCTCGTGCTCGACATTATGATGCCCGGAATGGACGGCATTTCGGTGCTGCGCGAGGTACGCCGCCGCGGCATCAACACGCCTGCGCTGTTCCTCACGGCCAAGGGCGAGGTGGAAGACCGCATTGCCGGGCTCGATGCCGGTGCGGACGACTATCTGCCCAAGCCCTTTGCGGCGGGCGAATTTCTCGCGCGGGTGCGCGCTCTTGTGCGGCGCAGCGGAGCTTACTCGCCCGATGTGGTGACCGTGGGGCACACGACGCTCGACTGCAGCCGCTATGTTCTCTCCGCTCCCGGCGGCGAGGTGCGGCTCAACAACAAGGAGTTTCAGCTCATGGAGCTTTTCATGCGCCACCGGCATCAGATCTTTTCCGCCGAGCGGCTCATGGACAAGATATGGGGGCTGGAGTCGGACGCGGACATTGACGTGGTGTGGACATACATCGGCTTTCTGCGCAAAAAGCTGCGTGAGGTCGGTGCGGATGTGGAGGTAAAGACCATCCGCGGTGCGGGCTACACGCTGGAGGAAACAGCATGCTGAAGAAAATGCGCCGCCGCTTTGTCGGTGCGGCGATGGCAGCGTTTTCCGCCGTGGTACTGCTCGTTTTCTGCGTGGTGAACTTCGGGAACTACCGCATCGTCGCCGCGCAGCAGGATGAAACGCTCGAGCGCATCCTCGAGGCAGAGCGCCTCGTACTGCCCGAGGTGCAGTTCCCGGGCTTCCCGGACGGCAGCAAAGTCCCCGCGCAGGAGAACACGCCGCGCATCGACGGCGGCAAAAACTTCTCGCAGGAAGTGCCGTATATGTTCCGCTATTTTGCGGTATGGTACGATGCCGACGGCAGTCTCTCGAGCGTGAGCGAGGACTTCATCGCATCCATTTCCCGCTCCGATGCCGAGAGCTATGCCTCCGCCGTTCGCTCGACCGGGCGGCAGCACGGCTACTACAAGGGCTACCGCTATCTCGTGAGCAGCTCGCCCGACGGTTCGGAGAGTATCATTTTTCTCAATTCCGAGCGCGAGCTCAGCGCCATACGCACGCTTTTGTGGATCACGACGGCGGTGGCCGTCGGGTGTCTGGGCATCGTATTTCTGCTCGTGCTGCTCTTCTCGGAACGCGCTATCGCGCCGTATATGCGAAATCTTGCCATGCAGAAGCAGTTCATCACGAACGCCGGGCACGAGCTCAAAACACCGCTCACCGCCATTTCGACGAGCGCCGATGTGCTCGCCATGGAGTACGAGGATGACGAGTGGGTGCGCAACATTCAGCAGCAGAGCACGCGGCTCTCGCGGCTCATCTCCGATCTCGTGACACTCTCACGGCTCGACGAAGAAAATCCGTTCCCCGAGCGCGCGGAGTTTTCGCTCAGCGACGCCCTGTGGGAGACGGCGGAGCCGTTCGCTTCGCTCTTCGAATCACGCGGACGCACCTACACGCAGGACATTGCGGACAGCCTTACGATGGTCGGCAGCCGCTCTGCCGTGCAGCAGATGGTATCCGTACTGCTTGACAACGCCAACAAGTACACGCCCGACGGCGGCCGCATATCGCTCACGGCACACCGTGCCGGACGAAAGAATGAGATCATCGTCACAAACACCTGCGAAAACGCCGGACGGATCGATGTCACGCGCATTTTCGACCGCTTCTACCGCGCCGACGAGTCGCACTCCTCCCGCATCGGCGGCACCGGCATCGGCCTCTCCATAGCCCGGGCCACCGCCGAAGCCCACAACGGCACCATAAAAGCCGAAGTAAACGGCGACATCATCGCATTCCGAGTAAAGATCTAAGGCAACACCGCACAATTCGGCAAGAGCGATTTGCGAGAGATTTTTTGCCGAATGAAGGAAGAAAACCTTGCCATACTTTGTGTATGGCAAGGTTTGATGACACGGAGTCGGCGAAAAAAATCCGCAAAGCGCCGCAGACGACATTGTGCGGTGTTGCCTTAGGTCTGTGTTTATTCGAGGGACAGTGTGCAGTCGTGGCCGGTGTCGGTGCGGACTATCAGGGAGACGATGTTGTCGAAGAGGGTCTCGCCTTCGCCGCGGCGGGCGGCGGCCAGCTTTTCTTCCATGCGGGGGCGGTTGTTCGGGTGGCAGCGGCGGAGCAGCTTTTCATAATAGAGCACCGTGGCGCCGTAGCCGAGATCCGCGCGGCTCTTTTCGGAGTGGAGCCAGTGCAGGTGCAGACGCGCCCCGGCGGGGACGGTGCCGTAGCCGCCGCGGAGCAGGTCGTTGAGACCGTCAAGACTGCGCACCGCATCGTCGGGAGCGACATCGAAGAGGCGGTTGAACTCGCGGAAGAGGCCGTCGGTCGTGGAGAAGTTCTCGCCGTCGATCGTGAGCTCGATGGGCTCCGTCGGCACGAGGTCCGCTTCGGGTGCGCTCTTTTTGGCGCTCCTGCCGCGTTTGGCGTCGATGATCTCGCGGAGGTTCGCTTCATAGTACGATTCGGGGATCGCTTTGGAGATGGCATAGCCCGCGAAGCCGCCGATGCTGCCGGTGATGACGCCGCCGAGCACGTCGGTCGCATAGTGCACGCTCAGGTAGATGCGTGAGAGTCCCATGAAAAAAGCGAAGAAGAAGGCCGTCCAGCTCACCTTGCGATTGCCGCGCAGGAACACGGCGAGCGAGGCCGCCATGGCGGCGGTCATGTGGCCAGAGGGGAAGCTCTTGTCGCTCTCGGTGTGCTTGCCGAGCATTTCCCAATACTGCTGATATACGCTGCCGTCGTGTGTATACGGTCTCGGCCGCGCGACAAGCGGTTTAAAGCATACGTTTGTCACAAGTGCGCCGATGGCGATGGCCAGGAGCATTGTTGTGCCGTAGCGCCGCGTTTTGCGGAAGATCATCAGCACGAGCGAGAGCACGATGAGAAACGCGCCGCCCTTGCCGAGAACGGATACGAACGAGAGAAACGGGGTGAAAAATCCGCCGGCGACCTCATACAGACGGTGGACCGCGATTGCGACCGCCTCGTCAAATCCGGCAAACACGGTATTCAGCCATAGGGCCAATGCCGTAAGTTCCATAATGCAGGACTCCTAACTGGTTTATATAGCGCGAGTATTATACTCGTATGCGGTGGAAATTGCAAGTCTTAGCCGACGACGCGGCCGAATATGCGCAGATCGTCGGCGGCGGTCACGCGAATGGGCTCGTAACGGGGGTTGAGGGACACGAGTGACACGCGGCTGCCGGCGCGCTCCAGGCGTTTGCAGAAGCCGGAGCCGTTGTAGAGGAAAACGCCGATCTCGCCGGAGCGGAGCGTTTCCTGCCGATGCACCCAGACGATCTGGCCGTGCACAAAGCGCGGCTCCATGCTGTCGCCCGCGATGCGCACGCCGAAGTCCGCGTCGGCGGAGACCTCGTCTCCGACCTCGACTTCGTCGTAAGCCGTGCCGTCGAGCAGCTCGCCCGTACCGGCGGACACCGCCAGCTGATATAGCGGAAGATACCGCACGCGCCGACGCAGCTCGATCTTTTCACCGAACGCCGCAACCACATCGCGGATGCGGTACAGCCGGCACAGCTCCACGAGCTGCAGAGCGCTCGGCAGCGTTGTGCCGCGCTCCCATTTGCTCACGGCCTGCGTGCGCACCGGATACCCCGCATCGGTGATGAATTTTGCCACCTCGGTCTGGTTGTATCCCGCGTCCTTTCGCGCCAGCGCCAGCCGCTGCCCGAAATCCGTACTGTCCATATTCGGCTCTCCCTTCTCACTGCCTCCGTCCTTCGCAAAAGGCTCTGTCGGCCGTTCGACCGGCGGAAGCAGGATCCTTATCATATCTTTATAATATCGTTCCCGTCGGAAAAATGCAAGAAAAATTTCTCCCATCAGGCGAAAATTCCTCTTGATTTCGCCTTATAAGCGAATTATAATGTATATATTAGCTTATTGGGAGATTTTATTATGGATGTACTCAACAAGCCGGTGGAAATGATCGCCGTTTGCTCGCCCGAAGGGGAGCTTATGCCCGTGCGCTTTCGTTTGGAGGACGATGTCGGTGAGCGCATTACCGTGCGTATTCGGCAGGTGCGGCGGCGGGAGGTCATACCGTATCTCGGCGTGGAATCGCTGCGGTACGAATGCATTGCCCTGCTCGGCGGGCAGCTGCGGCGCTTTGAGCTGCGCTATGCCGTGCGTGCGCATCGGTGGCTCCTCTGGCAGTTTCTCGACCGCGATGTGAACGGCAAACCGCTGACCGAGGACCGCTTCGGGAAAACCTTTGAATCATAAGGCAGCACCGCATGATTCCGCAAAGCACCGCAGACGACATTGTGCGGTGTTGCCATAATGTGACACATTCCGCAAACTGTAGCGTTTTCTTTATATTCTGCTCTTGAAATGCGCGAAATTTGCTCTATAATAGTTGCAAAATGAATTTTTCAATGGGGTGATTTCGATTCGCTGGGGCAGTTTCTTTCTTTTGTGGATTCTGATGATGGCTTTCCATCTCATTCTCTATTTCGGCTCGCAGTTTCTGGAAGGGGAGCCGCACGTCATCGGGAGTGAGGCGGACAGGCGCATACCGTTCCTCCCGGGATTTATCTATGTTTACAGTTCCTGGTTTGTGCTACTCTTCGGCATTCCGCTGATGCTGAACATCGTCTCGCCGGAGCTGAGCATCAAATATATGCTCGCGCACAGCATCGACCAGCTTCTGAGCAATGTGACCTATCTCATTTACCCGACCACATTCCGACGCCCGGAGCCGCCGAAAAAGGGTCTCACCGGTTTTTGCATCTGCACGGTGTACGGCGCGAACCATCGCTTCCTCAACTGCGCGCCGAGCGTACACTGCTCGGTGTCGTTCCTCTTCGCGCTGGCCGCTCTCGCCGCGCCGCTCCCGGTGTGGCTGCAGATCATCGTGTGCGTGTGGGCGCTCGCCATCGTGGCATCCACGCTTTTCGTAAAGCAGCACATGATCATCGACGCCGTGACCGCACTCCCTGCCGCCCTCATCTCCTGGCTTCTCGCCGGTCTCTTCAACTGCGCAGCCATCGCCGAAAAGTTTATCTGATGAACCCTGCTTCGCCGGGTCCTCGTATAACAAGACCGAGATCGCCGCCCCGAATTTTCTTCGGGACGGCGATTTTCGTTAATAGAGAGTCGCAGAGTTTGCACCCGCGCCGCAGACGACATTGTGCGGTATTGCCTTAGATAGCTCTTGTGGCTTCTCGGAGCCAGGTGCGTTCTTCTTCGGTGAGGAGGGGGGCGATGGTTTTGTAGACGCCGGCATGGTACTCGTTGAGTTGACGGCGTTCGGTGGAGGTGAGGGTGTCGACATCGACGGCGTCGAGATCGATGGGTGCGTAGGTGATGTTCCGGAAGTACATGAACTGTCCGTACTCGTTCTTCTCGCCGCGGCGGCAGAGGAGCTCGCTCTCGATGCGCACGCCATGGGAGCCGGCGATGTAGATGCCCGGCTCGTCGGTGGTGATCATGCCCTCTTCGAGGACGCTGCCCTCGCTGCGGTCGGGCGACTCGCGCCAGCGGAAGCCGTTCGGGCCTTCGTGGACATTCAGGATGTGGCCGACACCGTGGCCGGTGCCGTGCTTATAGTCCATGCCGACTTCCCACAGTGGGCCGCGGGCGAGGACATCGAGGTTGAGGCCGGTAACGCCGTACACGAAGCGCGCATTCGCAAGATTCAGATGCGAGCGGAGCGTGCGCGTGAAGTCAGCGCGTTCGGCGTCCGTGATGGGACCGAGGGCGTAGGTGCGGGTGATGTCGGTGGTGCCTTCGAGGTAGTGTCCGCCGGAATCGACGAGCAGCAGGCCGTGCGGCTCGAGCGGAATGTCGGTCTCGGGCGTCGGCTCATAGTGGATGACTGCGCCGTGCGCACCGTAGGCGCAGATGGTCTCGAAGCTCAAATCGAGGAAGCCTTCCTGCTCGGCGCGGCGTGCGGCGAGGTAGGCGGAGGCGGACAGCTCGGTCATCGGGATCTTACCGATGTTTTTCTTGAGCCAGTAGGAGAATTTGCATACCGCAACGCCGTCCTTGATGTGGGCGTTCATGGTGTTCTTTAGCTCGGTCTCGTTCTTGACGGCCTTCATGAACACGGTCGGGTTGAGACCCTGCACGGTCTTCACGTCCTCGTGCAGCTCGGAAACAAGGCGGTAGTTGCAGACGCCCTTGTCGAGCAGCACGGTCTTCCCCGCCGGGATAGAGGCGGCATAGTCGTAGAAGCTCTCGTAGGGGCGCGTTTCGACGCCGTTCTCGGCGAGGTAGGCGCGCAGCTCCGGCGTGAGCACCTTGTCCTGCACGAACCACAGGCACTCCGTGTCCGTGAGAGCAAGATAGGAGAGCACGACCGGCACATAGTCGATGTCGCCGCCGCGCACATTGAGAAGCCACGCGATGTCGTAGAGTGAGGTGAGCAGATGCACATCCGCGCCCTTTTCCTTCATTTCCTCGCGCACGGCCGCGACCTTTTCCACCATGGGCTTGCCGGAATACTCGAGGGGCAGGATGCGCACCGGGGCGTGCGAAAGCTCCGGACGGTCGTCCCAGATGATACCGATGAGGTCTTCGGACACGGCGAGAGAGGCGTGCTTTTTCTCGGCGATTGCGCGGAACGAAGCGCCGAGCGAGGCGTTGATGACGCGGCCGTCAAAGCCGAGCACGCCGCCCTCGGGGAGGTTCGCGGTGATGCACTCGGTGATCTTCGGCACACCCGGCTCGCCCATGCGGCAGAGCGTCACGCCCGTGCCTTCGAGCTGGTCGGCGGCCTGCAGGAAATAGCGGCCGTCTGTCCAGAGGAGTGCCTCGTCCTTCGTGACGATCGCCGTGCCGGCGCTGCCGGTGAAGCCGGTAATGTACTCACGCGCCTTGAAGTGCGCGCCGACGTACTCGGACTCGTGGAAATCCGCCGTCGGGACAACATACATGTCGATGCCGCGCTTTTGCATTTCCGCGCGCAGCCGTTGGATTCGTTCGGGAATCATTGTTTTTCCTCCTGATGATGAAATGTATTTTCTCATATCCGCCGCTCGGCGGTAACGAAAATACGGTCTTTGCGGGAACGCCCGCCGGTATCGGTGACGGTCCCCTTTCCTTTGCCGCGCACGGAGAGCACATCGCCCTCGCGGATGGGAGCGTCCGTGCGGAGGCATGGCACATAGTTGAGCGACACGCTGCCGAGCCGGATGAGCTCCGCCGCGCTCGTGCGCGAGAGGCGGAAAAGTCCTGCCGCCACGGCGTCGAGCCGCAGGCTCTGCACCGTGAAGCTCACTGTCTCGGTTTTGTACTGCTCCTCGGGCACATCGGCGAGAGGGATGACTTTTCCGCGCACGGTACACCGTCCCGCGCGCTCAAGGGAGGCGAGCGTGTCGGCCACGCTCGGCAGGCAGAACACCCACGCATCCGTGCCTTGGATGCGGATGTCGCCCACACACTCGCGCCGCACGCCCAGCGCAAGCAGTGCGCCGAGATAGTCGCGGTGTCCCGGCTCGCCGAAGAAGCTTTGAAAATGCACGGCGGTGATGTAATCGGAGGCGTCGAAGTCCTCCGGGGTGAGGTAAAACGGCAGAAAGAACGCACACGTTCTCTCGCACTCTGCGCCGCCGCCCGTGAATACCGTGACGGCCTCGCGCACGGCGGGCGATGCCGTGAGCTCCAGCCGCTCCGCCGGCGTGAGAAATGCGGTAGAGGTCACACACCCCGTCCGCTCACAGCGCGCCGCAAGATCCTCCGCGCGCCGGATCAAATCATTATTTTCCATACATTCGATTATACCACGCTAACTCCCCGTTTGACAACATATTTGACACGCAAATTGCAAGTGCAAGTTGGACACCTGCATGGTAGAAATTAGTTAATCAGAGC
>CAVGGQ010000091.1:0-7901 GCA_963628785.1 Oscillospiraceae bacterium
GGGTGGGTCTTGTCGTCTTCCGGCATGGTCAGGATGGGGATCATCGTGATCGAGCCGGTGCGGCCGACACGGCGTCCGGCGCGCTCGTACATGGTGGCAAGGTCGGTGTACAGGTAGCCGGGGTAACCGCGGCGTCCGGGGACTTCCTTCTTCGCGGCGGAGACCTCACGGAGGGCTTCGGCGTAGTTCGTGATATCCGTGAGGATAACGAGAACGTGCATGTCCTTCTCAAAGGCGAGGTACTCGGCGGCGGTCAGTGCCATGCGAGGCGTTGCGATACGCTCGACGGCGGGGTCGTTGGCGAGGTTGGAGAAGACGACCGTACGGTCGATGGCACCGGTGCGGCGGAACTCCTGAATGAAGTATTCGGATTCCTCGAACGTAATGCCGATGGCGGCGAACACAACGGCGAAGTTCTCGCCGTCGCCGAGGACCTTCGCCTGACGCGCGATCTGCGCGGCGAGAGCCGCATGAGGCAGACCGGAGCAGGAGAAGATGGGCAGTTTCTGGCCGCGGACGAGGGTGTTCAGTCCGTCGATCGTGGAAACGCCGGTCTGAATGAACTCGGCGGGGTAAGCGCGCGCAGCGGGGTTCATCGGGAGGCCGTTGATGTCGCGGTGCTCCTCGGCGATGATCGCGGGACCGCCGTCAATGGGCTCGCCCATGCCGTTGAAAACGCGGCCGAGCATATCTTCGCTCACGCCGAGCTCCAGCGGGTGGCCGAGGAAACGGACTTTGCTCTCGGCTAGGTTGATGCCCTGAGCCGATTCGAAGAGCTGGACGACCGCGCGGTCGCCTTCCACTTCCAGTACCTTACAGCGCCGGGTGGAACCGTCGGGCAGCTCGATCTCCGCCAGCTCGTCGTAGGTGACGCCTTCGACGTGCTCTACGATCATCAGAGGGCTGGCGATCTCTTTAATGGTTTTATATTCGCGAATCACTGCTCTTCACCTCCGCGGATGACTTCGTCGATCTCTTCCTGCATCTTGACAAGAATGTCGTCGTAGGTCTTCTCATATTCTTCCTGCGGCATCATCTTGGCGCGGCCGATGGCCTCGCGCACGCCGATGTTGAAGAGGCGGTTGAGGTCGGCGCCCTTTTCGAGGGCGGCGCGGCACTTGGTGTCATACTGCAGGACCAGATCCAGCAGGCGGTACTGCTTGCCGTAGGAGGAGTAGGCGTCCTCGGGGATGAAGGCGTTCTGCTGCAGGAAGTCTTCGCGCAGCATACGCGCGGTCTCCATCGTCATGCGGTCGCCCGCACCGAGGGCGTCCTGACCGACGAGGCGGACGATCTCCTGCAGTTCTGCCTCTTCCTGCAGAATGCCCATGGCCTTGGTGCGGTTCGCCATGTAGGCGGGGCCGAACTCTTTGTCATAGAAGCCGCGCAGGGAGTCGGTGTACAGCGAGTAGGAAGTCAGCCAGTTGATGGCCGGGAAGTGACGGGCATAGGCGAGGGAGCTGTCGAGCGCCCAGAACACCTTGACGATACGCATCGTTGCCTGAGATACCGGCTCGGATGTGTCGCCGCCCGGAGGCGATACGGCGCCGATGGCGGTGACACTGCCCTGGCGCTTGTCGGAGCCGAGGCAGGTGACGCAGCCGGCGCGTTCGTAGAACTGCGCGATACGGCTGGCGAGGTACGCGGGGTAGCCTTCTTCGCCGGGCATCTCTTCGAGACGGCCGGACATCTCACGCAGAGCCTCGGCCCAGCGGGAGGTGGAGTCGGCGAGAACGGCAACATCGTAACCCATGTCGCGGAAGTACTCGGCGATGGTGATGCCGGTGTAGATGGACGCCTCACGGGCAGCCACGGGCATGTCGGAGGTGTTCGCGATGAGCACGGTGCGCTTCATCAGAGGCTCGCCGCTGCGGGGGTCTTTCAGTTCGGGGAACTCGTTGAGAACGTCGGTCATCTCGTTGCCGCGCTCGCCGCAACCGATGTACACGACGATGTCCACATCCGACCACTTGGCCAGCTGGTGCTGCACGACGGTCTTGCCGCTGCCGAACGGGCCGGGAACGGCGGCCGTGCCGCCCTTGGCGACGGGGAACATGGTGTCGATGATGCGCTGTCCGGAGTTCAGCGGACGGCTCGGGGTGAACTTGCCGGCGTTCGGACGCTGCACACGCACGGGCCAGCGCTGGATCATGTCGAGCTCTTTCTCTGTGCCGTCGCCGAGAGTCAGGCAGGCGATTTTATCCTCGACGGTGAAGTCGCCGCCGCGGATCCACTTTACGGTTGCTTTCTTGATAGCCGGGGGAACCATGATCTTGTGGAGAATGGCGGTCGTCTCCTGCACGGTGCCGAGCACGTCGCCGGCGACGACTTCGTCGCCTTCCTTCGCCACGGGGACAAAGGCCCAGACCTTTTTGCGGTTCAGGGCGGGGACATCCACGCCGCGGGCGATGGTCTCGCCGGTCAGATCGCGGATCTCCGGCAGGGGGCGCTGGATGCCGTCATAGATATTTTCGAGCATGCCCGGCCCGAGCTCCACGCTCAGCGGCATACCGGTCGTGGTGACCTCGGCGCCCGGTCCGAGACCGGAGGTCTCCTCGTAGACCTGAATGGAGGCGCTGCCGCCGGTCATATTCAGGATCTCGCCGATAAGGTGCTGCTCACCGACACGGACAACGTCCGAGACGTTCGCCGCCTCCAGACCGTCGGCAACCACCAGCGGTCCGGATACTTTAATCACTTTTCCGCTCAATGTTCTACCTTCTTTCGTTTAAGGGCCGTGCCTCGGTTTTTCCGAGGCCGCACCAAGCAAGGGTGCAGGCCCGAGATAAGTTAAAGGATATTGCTTCCGACGGCACGCTCGACGGCGGAGCGCAGCGCGCTCTGTCCGAGGCCGAGGGAGCCGTCCCGCCCGGGAATGAGGATAATGGCGGGTGTGGGGCTGTCCTTGAAGCGGTCGATCTCGTGCTGCAGATCCGCAGCCAGATTCTCTTCCAGATAAATGATGGCATACTCGCTCTCGCCGGAAGTGATCTTCCGGAGCGTGTGGCGTGCTTCCTCGGCGTTGTCCACCGGGAAAACGTCCAGGCCGAGAGCCTTGAAGCCCATCACCGTTTCGCGTCCGCCCATGACGCCGATCTTATACATAGCTCTCACGCAGCCTTTCTTTCAGTCGCTCCGGGTCGATGCCGGCGAGGAGCCCGGTGAGCACCATACGCACCGCCATCGTGTTGCCCTCTTCCGCCGTCAGATAGCCGACGACCTGTTCGGGGCCGAAGCTCTTGAGATGTGCGCCGGTCATGTAGCGGTTGACGGCGTTGTCGCACTCACGCTCGAATTCCGTCATCTTGCCGCCCTCGGTCGCCGTAGCGCCGAGTACCGCCGCATCGCGGAAGGGTGTCGTGGCGAACACCGCGGCAAGGCCTTCACCGGAGAATACCGCCTGCACGAGACGGCTCACCGTGACGTTGCCGCCCTCCACGAGAGCCGAGCGCAGGAACTCCGCATCTTTTCCCATACGCACGCAGCGCACCGCCGCGCGAAGGTTCGCGCTGTCGATGAGCGTGACGACATAGCCCTTTACGAAGTCGCTTTCCACAGCGGCGGCGAGGTCCTTGAGATCCTCGTAGTACGCCTTGTCGAGCGCGAAGTCCGCCAGCTGCGGATTGCCGGTGCGGGCCAGAATGCTCTTGGCCTCGCCCATGGCCGGGCCGAGCTTGCCGGGGACGAACTGGAAGCTGTCCTCGCGGAAAGCTGCGGTGAGCTTTTCCGGCTCGATCTGTCCGGCATCGGAGAGAAGATAGTCGGCCTCCACGCCGGCGCCTTCGCCTTTGACGATGGTCTTCGCGTTGTGGTAGTCGTACTTCAGGCGGAAAATGCCCACGAGCTCCTTTTCCGGAACAAAGCGGGTGATCTCCGCATAGATCTCCGCCTGCCGCTTGGCGAGTGCCTCGCACACGGCCGCGCTGCCCTTGCCGGTAAGATCCGGCCAGCCGATCTCGGCCAGAAGCTTGGCAGCTTCCTCAAAGCTCCCGGAGACGAGCATCTGCTCGAGCCGTTCACGGTGGAGCATGTGGTTCTCGCGTGCCTTGAGCATGGAGGAAAGGAAGAGATAATCTCTGTCCGTTACTTTTTTGTTTGCCATTTTCTTCCCTCTCATTCAAAGAGGATGGCGGCAACTTCCGCATCCAGACGGCTGCGGCCGAGGTCGAGCAGTGTGTCAACGGTACAGTTGACTTCCACGCTGCCTTCGCGGAGCTTGAGTCCACCGGAGAAATTCCCGCTCTCATCGGAAAGCGTGAGAGCGGCGGGGAGGCCGCGGGAGGCGGCGATCTCATTGGCGCGGCTCACGATCGTCTCGCCCATGGACTTGTCCTGGCTGTTCAGGACGACCGTTTCGTGACCGGTGACGGCGGCATTGCCCGCCTGAGAAGCGAGGAATTCGCAGTACTGCCCACGCGGCAGAGCCAGGAGCTTTTCCTTTGCCTTGTCGTAGGCCCGGGAGAGGATGCTCTGCTTGAGGGCGAGCGTATCCTTGCGTCCCTGCAGCCGGGCGGCGCGCTCGGCGCGCTCGGAGTCACGGCGGATCTCCTCGTTGCCGGCATTCATGCTTGCCTCGTATGCTTCGTCCGCTTTTTTCTTATAGGCGGCGCGGACGCTCTCTGCCGCCTTTTCGGCATCGGCAGTCACGGCAGCGGCGGCTTCTTCGGCCTCCGTCGTGATGCGAGCCGTAATTTTTTCAATTCCGTTCATGGCGATACCGGCCTTTCCGGCTCACACGCCAACGCCGAGGTTCAGGTTCAGCAGCATCAGGAAGGAAGCGAGCAGCGAAAGGATGGCGTAGAACTCGACCGTGATGCAGAGGATGATGCCCTTCGCCCAGTCGTCGGGACGCTTTGCCATGAGGTTGACTGCCGTTGCGGCAACGCGGCCCTGAGCCGGAGCGGAGATCGCGGCGCCGGTAGCCATCGGGATGCAGGCGCAGGCGACGCGCAGACCGTCAGCGACCGTGAGGGTAGTGGGATCGCCGCCGAACACGCCCATCTGAAGCAGAGCGAAGAACCAGACGACGAGGCCGTACAGGCCCTGCGTGCCGGGGATGACCTGAAGGATCATGACTTTGCCGAAGTAAGAGGGATCTTCGCTGAGGAGGCCGGCACCGGCTTCACCGGCGATGCCGCAGCCCTTTGCAGAGCCCGCGCAGCAGAGGCCGACTGCCAGAGATGCGCCCAGGAAACCGATGGCGAGACCGCCGAAACTTTCAAAGAATGCACTGATCATTGTTTTACTCCTCCTTGATATCTACGAATTTAGTTTGAATTTTTAACGGGCGGAAGGCTTTGCCGCCGTCCCGATACCATTTGCCGAAGAACTCGAGGAACTGCAGACGCAGCGTGTGCACGAAGCAGCCGATGAGGTTCAGCGCGAAGTTGAGCACATGGCCGATGCAGAAGACGAAGATGAAGAGGATCGTTCCCCCGACGGTCATGCCGTTCGAGTTGCCGAGCGAGCCGAGCTGGTTGAACACGCTCGCAATAACGCTGCCCGCGAGCATCAGCGCCATCAGACGCGAATACGAGAGCAGGTCGCCGAGATAGCCGGTCACGCCGTTGTAGACGGCGCTGAGGATACCGGAAATTTTTCCGAAGCCCTTGCCTGTGATGAGCTGGCCGAGCACCATCATGCCGATGCCGACATAAAGAACGATCTTCGTTCCGCCCGTGAGCATCACGCCGAGGCCCGCCATCATGACCCACCAGCACAGGTCGTTGAGAAGGGCATCCGCCCACTCGCCGCCCTTGAGCTTGAGGTAAATGCCGATGCCCACGCCGACGGCCAGATGCACCGCGCCGAGTGCGATTGCAAAGATGAGCACATACAGCGGGTTGTTGCCTTCGAGCAGGTTGAGCGGAAGATCGATGGCTGCGCTTCCGATGCGGATCGTTCCGAGATGCGGCACGAGCGACCAGTCCTGGCCGAACCAGTTGCCGATGACGGACACCGCGTCGCCGAAGAAGCCGCCGGTGAGGAAGCCCATAATGAAGGTCGAGGTGCCGCATTCGATCAGAAGTCCCGCGGCATTTCGCATGCTTCCCTTCGGCTTTGCCTTCAAGAGGAAGAGAAGTCCTCCGATGAGCAGAATCAGGCCGTACGCCATATCGGCAAACATGATGCCGAAGAAGAGCGCGAAGAACGGCATGATAAAGGGGTTCGGGTCAAGTCCGTTGTACGCCGGCAGGGAGTACATCTCCGTGACGATGTTGTACGGACGCGTGAGAGCGTTGTTGCGAAGCTGAATGGGTACCTCCTCGGGGTGCTCCGGGTCGGGGTCTTCCGTTTCCCAGGCGCAGCAGAAGCCGTAAAGTTTTTCTTCGAGCTTCTTTTCCTCCGGTGCGGTCATCCAGCCTTCAAAATAAAAGGTGCTGTCGCTGTTGAGGAGACGATCCGCCGTTTCCTCGCGTGCGATGCGGGTCGAGAGCGTGTCGGCTCCGAGCTGCAGGGCATCGCGGTGCGGTGCATAAGCGGCGATCTCCTTGATTTTTTCGGCGGCCTGAGCCGTCAGGTCTTCGCTGCGCTTCACGGCAGCGACGCGGTTTTCTTCGGGCGTACCTTTGCCCTCCGGCAGCGATACGACGGCAAAACCGAACGGCCGAAGCGCATTGACGACGGTTTCTTTGTCCTCCTTGCGGAAGACGAGGGCGACATACCGCGTGCTCTTGTCGGAGGAGATCTCCTCAAAGTCCACTTCCGTCTTGGCAAGCGCGGCGGTCACTTCCGCCGGGTCCGCTGCCTGCGGAAGCGTTCCGAGCAGTACGGCACAGCTTTGCGTCTCGAACTTCTCGAGCGGGATGTCCAGTGCCGTCCACGGCTCCATCGTCTCCGCTGCCGCTCTCTCCCGGCTCGCACGAGCCGTAAGGGAGCGTGCCTCCGCATCCAAGGCGAGGATCTCGCCCGAGAGCCTCAGGTCGGCATCGATTGCGCTCTCATCGAGCAGCGCACCGCATTCGACCTCCGGTTTCGGTGTGAGCAGGCCCTTCTTCGCGGGAGCGTATTTGTCCAGCAGCCGCAGAGCGTTCAGGATCGTTGACTGATCCGTCCGCTTCTGCCAGGCCTTTCCGCCGTCCGCTTTCCGGAAGGATGCGAGCTCCTCCCGCTCCGGCTGTGCGCCGGGGTCCGACACTTCCACGCAGCCGAGAAGCATCAGCTCACACAGCAGTTCCTCCTTTTGGGAGTGAACGCCGATGAGCCGGAGCTTTTTCATGGCTACAATGCTCATTTATCCGTTCACGATCCTTTCCACGATTCGGTCCGCCGCTTTCTCGAGACGGCTTTCCGCCTGTGAGCGCAGTGCATTCATTTCCTCCTGCACGGCTTCCCGAATCTTTTCGCTTTCTGCGGCGCTCTCCTCCTTTGCCTTGTCGGCGAGCTTCCACAGTTCGGCCGCAGCTCTCTCCGAGGCTTCCTTCACAGCAGCCTGTCCCTCCGCTTCCGTGGCTGAGGCAATGTCCTTGGCTTTTTGAGCAGCCTCCGCTTTCACGCGGGACGCCTGCTGTTCCGCCTGCTCTACGGCAAGAATTGCTTCCAGTGCCATTTCTCCGAACACCTCCCATCGAGAAGAAATTTTTACTGACTTTATCACTATAGCACTTTTTTCATCAATTTCAAGAGATAATGTTGATAAATTGTCATATTTTTTCGATATTGGCTGACAATTTCGCTTTATTGACTAAATACCGCATTTCACTTTTGTTAAATATGCTACGTTTCTCGGAAAAGTCTTGCAAAATCCGAAAGAATCTATATAATTAATTAAATAGTTACGGAATATCCTTGCGGGATCTTTCTTTATGACTTTTTATTATCTGCCGTCCCATTACTATATTATTATAGAAGAACAATCCCGCAGATACAACAGGCAATAAAACCGTTATTCCGCAAATCGA
>CAVGGQ010000092.1:0-7784 GCA_963628785.1 Oscillospiraceae bacterium
ATTCGATATCGGTAAATGTTTCCTGCTTCATTTCCGTGCACCACCATTGCTTTGAACATTGTATTATACCATACTCAGAACTTTTTTCAATGTTCCGATTAAATCAGAGGTTCCTTAAGTTCTACACGACCTTTGACGAGATCCGCGACAACAACTACGACGGCATGGTCATCACCGGCGCGCCGGTGGAGAAGCTGAAGTTTGAGGATGTGGAGTACTGGCCGGAGCTGTGCCGCATCATGGAGTGGAGCCGGACGCACGTTTACAGTACGTTCCACATCTGTTGGGGCGCACAGGCGGCGCTTTACTATCATTACGGCATCCGCGAATACGACCTGGCGGAAAAGCTCTTCGGCGTATTCCCGCACCGCGTGGAGCGCCGCTCCTCGATGCTGATGCGCGGCTTCGATGATGTCTTCATGGTGCCGCACTCGCGCCACACCACCATCCGGCGCGAGGATGTAGAGCGCTGCAGCAAGCTGAAGATCCTCGCGTCCTCCGAGCAAGCCGGCCTCTACGCCCTCTCCACCGAAGGCGGACGGCAGGTGTTCATCACGGGCCACTCGGAATACGACGCGGACACTCTGCAGAAGGAGTACCTGCGCGATAAAGCGCTCGGCCTCACCATCCGTGTCCCGGAAAACTACTTCCCGAACGACGACGAAACGCAGCCCCCGCGCGTAACATGGCGCTCCCACGCCAACCTCCTCTACCAGAACTGGCTGAACTACGTAGTCTACCAAACCACCCCCTTCGACCTCACCCGCATCCTGCCTTTCCAATAAGAAAAAAAGGAGACCGCCCGGACATAGACAGGTGCGCGTAAAACAGAATTAGGGCAACACCGCATAATTCGGCAAGAGCGATTTGCGAGCGAATTTTGCTTCCGAATGAGGCGCATTGACGCAGGGGCTGTGAAGAAAAGCAGAATTAACATCTGCTTTTGCTTCACAGCCCCTGTCAGCCGATAGGCTGACTGAGGGAATAGAAAGCGAGACATCGTACAAACTGCGTATCTCGCTTTTCCATCCCTTCCGTCACCGCCTGAAGGCGGCGCACCTCCCCTTGTGCTCAAGGGGAGGCTTCGCAGGGGGAAAGGATGCGCCCGCAGGCGGCGCGTCCCCGCGAAGCGGGCTTTCCGACCGGCCTTCCCGATTGACGCGGGGGGAAAATCACGGTATGATAGGAAAAGGCGGGAAAGGAGGGCATCCGGGTGGCGTACAGAGAGCTTATCAAGAACTTTTCGCGCGTCCGCGCGTATCTGCGGGAATTCTATGTGTACGGCTTCCGAAGCCGCGAGGAGTTCACCGCCAAGAGCGTGCGCACCTACGACGATGAGCGGCGGCATGTGGAGAGCTGGCTCGGCGACTATATGCGCTTCGACCGTTCGCCGGACGGCAAGCGGGTGTTCCTCTCTGTCGACAGCCGCCGCACGCAGCACGACCCGTTTTATAAAGCATGGAAGGCGAAGAGTTTCACGGACGGCGACATCACGCTGCACTTCCTGCTCTTCGACATTCTCTCCTCCCGCGACATCGCGCTCACGCTCGCGGAGATCACCGAGCGGCTCGATGCCTACGAAGGCGTGCGGCTCTTCGATGCTTCCACGGTGCGGAAAAAGCTCGCCGAGTACGCCGCCGAGGGACTCATCCTCACGGAAAGGCGCGGGAAAACGATGCTCTACCGCCGCGCGGCGGACACCCCACTCCCGGAGGATGACATTCTCGACTTCTTCTCCGAAACGGCGCCCTGCGGCATGATCGGCTCGTTTCTGCTCGACAAGACCGAGCCGCACGAGCAATGTCACTAAGTTAGCGGCGTTGCTCCAGTGGTTGATCCAACAAGGAAAGAGTGCATCCGGCAACGGATGCACTCTTTCTGCAAAATGGGCATGACAAATTAGCGGATTGAAAAATCCGCTAAAAAAGCTATTCAAAAACATGAAATTATGCTACTCTATAGAGGAAGCTAACGGCGTGTTTATCCGATATTTTATATCGTGCCTTGCAAACGAATGCGAATGCCGACAAAGGAGGGCAGCATCATGGAAGAATATCTCGATCGTACATTCACCGAGAACGGCGGTGCCGCGTGGCTCACGACGCGTTCGGATGTGCTGGATCTGTTTGCATCGATCGGCGCACTGCGCGCGGCGGACGATGCGGAGATCGTGCGGCGCTTCGTGCGCGCATACACGGAAGACGCCGACATGGCGATGAAGCTGCTCTTCTTTGCGCGCGATATCCGCGGCGGCCTCGGCGAGCGGCGCGTCTTTCGCGTCATCTTCCGGTGGCTGGCGGCGAACGAGCCGGAGTCGGTGCGGAAAAATCTCGCATACACGGCGGAGTACGGCCGCTTGGATGATCTGCTCTCGCTGCTCGGCACACCGTGCGAGGCCGAGATGCTCTCTCTCCTGCGCGAGCGGTTTGCCGCGGACACGGCGGCGCTGCGGAACGGGGGAGAGGTATCGCTCCTCGGCAAGTGGCTGCCGTCCGCCAATGCATCCAACGCGGAGACGCGCGCGATGGGGCGGAAGATGGCGCGTGTGTTCGGTCTCTCCGAGCGGGAGTACCGCAGGACGCTCTCGGCGCTGCGCGCGAAGATCCACATCGTCGAAAACGATCTTCGGGAGCGCGATTACACATTCGCCTACGAAAAGCTGCCCTCGCGGGCGCTCTATAAGTACCGGATGGCGTTTTGGCGGAACGATGTGGCGCGCTATGACGCGTTTCTCAAGGCCGCCGCGCACGGCGAAGCGACGATGCACACGGACGGCCTTGCGCCGTATGAGCTCGTCGAGGCCGGCATCAAAGACCGGGAAAACGGCACGCTCACGCAGGAGAAGAAGACGGCGTACAACACGACATGGGCGGCGCTCCCCGACTTCGGCGGAGACGGGAACGCCCTTGTGGTCATTGACACCTCGGGCTCCATGTACTGCGACGGCAAACCGATGCCCGCGGCTGTTGCGCTCTCGCTGGGACTCTACTTTGCCGAGCGGAACCGGGGTAAATTTCACGACCGGGTCATCGAGTTTTCGGAGCACCCGCAGTTCATCACGCTGCGGGGCGAGAGCTTCGCCGACCGGCTGCGGTATCTGCTCTCGTTCTGCGAGGTCGCCAATACGGATCTCGGGCGGTGTTCTCGCTCGTGCTGCGCGCAGCCGTGCAGGAGAGCGTACCGTGCGAGGACATGCCGGCCAAGCTCATCATCGTCTCCGACATGGAGTTCGATGCCTGCGTCGAGCACGCCTCGCGGACAGTCTATGAAAACGCACAGCGGGAGTACGCCGCGCACGGCTACGCGCTGCCGCAGGTCGTATTCTGGAATGTGGCTTCGCGCCATCGCCTGCAGCCGGTGCGGATGAACGAAGCGGGCGTCGCCCTCGTATCCTGCGCCGTGCCCCGCCTCTTCGCCATGGTCGCCGGAGAGCTCGTCTCTCCCTACGAGACCATGAAAGAGACCCTGCTCTCCGAACGCTACGCCCCAATCGCCGGCTGACAACGTATCAGATTCGATGCAATCTGTTCCACGGATCGAAGAGCTTAATGAACCCGCGCAATATTAACCTCGTAAAAGCGTCCTCTGTACTGCCGGAAGGGTATTTGAAAACAGTCATATAAACAAAGAACCGCACCGCCTCGATACTTCGGGACGGTGCGGGTTGCCGTTATTTGAGATATCAGCCTACAAGGCCTTCGATGAGGAGTTTGATGCCTATGCCTATGAGGACGCAGCCGCCGCAGATCTCGGCGACTTTCGGGCGGATGCTGGGGATGCGGCTCGCGGCGAAGGTGGCGGCGGTGGCGATGGTGAAGGTGGTGCAGCCGATGAGCGTGCACGCAGCGACAATGCTCATGCCGGGGGACGAGAACGCGAAGCTCACGCCGACGGCGAGTGCATCGATGCTGGTGGCAATGGCGAGGACGAGCAGACGCTTGTGCGAGAGCACCGCCATGCCGCCGGAGCCTTCATCACCGCCGCGCACGGCTTCGATGACCATTTTGCCGCCGATGAACGCGAGGAGCGCGAAGCTAAGATACGGCGCAATGGCATTCACATAGGCGGACACCGTGCTGCCGAGGAAATAGCCGAGGAGCGGCATCAGGAACTGGAACGCGCCGAAGTAGATGCCGTGCCAGAGCGCATAGGAAAATTTGAACGGCCGCATAACGAGGCCGTTTGCAACGGACACCGCAAAGGCGTCCATGGACAGTGAAACGCCGATAAGCAATACAACGAGTATATTAGTTGCCATGTCTTCCTCCAAACAGGTGAATAACGATCCCCGCGCCTGTCTCACGAGCGTGGGGGCCGCTTTTTTAGGCAACACCGCAGACATGTACCTGCGGCGTTGCCGATATTTCTTTTCTTTACGCTTTCTGCTTTTTGTTCTTCGCGGCGAGGCGCTGGAAGAACTTCACGACTTCGACGATCGGGATGACGAGGAAGCCGAGGCCGATGGCAACGAGGTACTCATTGAGCTCCACGGAGGTGAACTCGAAGGCAGCCGCGATGAACGGCACTTCGCACACGAGGGTCGTCATGAGAAGAGCTGCGCCGCACGAGAGCCAGATGGCGAGGTTGTGCGTGCCCATAGTGAAGATGCTGCCGCGCTGGGAGCGCATGTTGAAGCTGTGGAAGATTTCTGCCATGGACATGGTGAGGAACGCCATAGTCGTGCCGTCCGGGCTGCCGTTCACGGGGATCTCCCACACACCGGACTCCATGAAGTGGCCGATGAAGAACGAAGCGAGCACGAGCGCGGAGACCATGATGCCCTGATAGGCGACATCTATGCCCATGCCGTCGGCAAAGATGCCGGCTTTGGCGCTGCGCGGACGGCGCTGCATGATGTCCTTCTCCGCACGTTCCATGCCGAGGGCAAGGGCGGGGAAGCAGTCGGTGACGAGGTTGATCCACAGCAGGTGCACTGGCTCGAGGATCGTGAAGCCGAGCAGGGTGGCGACGAAGATGGAGATGACCTCGCTCATGTTCGAGCCGAGCAGGAACTGGATGGCTTTGCGGATGTTGTCGTAAATGCGGCGGCCTTCTTCGACGGCACCGACGATGGTGGCGAAGTTGTCGTCCGCGAGCACCATATCGGCGACGTTCTTCGTGACATCCGTGCCGGTGATGCCCATGCCGACGCCGATGTCGGCGGACTTGATGGAGGGGGCGTCGTTCACGCCGTCGCCGGTCATGGCGGTGACGTAGCCGGCACTGCGCCAGGCGTTGACGATGCGGGTCTTGTGTTCGGGCTGCACGCGGGCGTACACGGAGATCTCTTGGAAGACCTTCGCAAACTCCTCGTCGTTCATCTCGCCGAGCTGCGAGCCGGTAATGGCGCGGGTGTCGTCGGTGAGGATGCCGAGGTCGCGGGCGATGGCCACGGCGGTGTCGATGTGGTCGCCGGTGATCATGATCGGGCGGATGCCGGCGGCGCGGCACTCGTGGATGGCGTCGTACACCTCGGGACGGCATGGATCGATCATGCCGAGGAAGCCGATGAACACGAGGTCATGCTCGAGTGTATCGCTCTCATAGTCGGCGGGGGCGGCATCCCAGGTACGGAACGCGGCACCGAGCACGCGCAGCGCGCGGTCGGCAAACTCCTTGGCGTGACGGCGGACCTGCTCTTTGTACTCTTCGGTCATCGGGTGGACTTCGCCGCCGAGCCAGTAGCCGGTGCAGCGGTCGAGAAGGATCTCGGTCGCGCCCTTGGTATACTGGACGATCTTGCCGTCCTCGTTGTGGACGGTGGACATCATCTTGCGGGCGGAATCGAACGGCGCCTCGCCGATGCGCGGATATTTCGTGTCGATTTCGTCCTTATACAGACGAAGATCGTGGGCGTGGTTTACGAGAGCGGCCTCGGTCGGTTCGCCTTCTGCGCCGTGCATGCCGAGCGAGCGCTTGGCGTCGCTGCAAAGGGCCATAGCATTGGCGAGGAGGATGGGGTCATCCGTCCAGGTGTCGGTGACGGTCATGCGGTTCTGGGTGAGCGTGCCGGTCTTGTCCGAGCAGATGATCTGCGCGCAGCCGAGCGTTTCGACGGCGGTCAGACGGCGGATGATCGCGTTGCGGCGGGACATGTTCGTAACGCCGATGGACAGCACGATCGTGACTACGGCAACAAGTCCCTCGGGGATGGCCGCGACGGCGAGCGACACGGCAACCATGAAGGAGTTGAGGATAACTTCAAAGTTGAAGCCGCCGGCCCGAAGGAGCTGCACCGCGAAAATGACGACGCAGATACCGAGCACTAGCTTCGTGAGGATCTTGGAGAGCTGGCCGAGCTTGATCTGCAGCGGGGTCTCGCCCTCTTGCGCCGTGGCGAGCGCATCGGCGATCTTGCCCATTTCGGTGTCCATGCCGGTGGCGGTGATGACGGCGGTGCCGCGGCCGTAGACGACGGTCGAGCCCATGTACACCATATTCTTGCGGTCACCGAGCGGGACATCCTTCGCATCGGGCGCGAGGTTGATGATGTCGATGAACTTGTTGACGGGGACGCTCTCACCGGTGAGGGCGGCCTCTTCGATCTTCATGCTGGCGCTCGTGAGGATACGGCCGTCGGCGGGGATGGCATCGCCGGCCTCGAGAATGACCACATCGCCCACAACGAGGTCTTCGCTGTGAACGGTGACCATTTTGCCGTCGCGCAGGACCTTCGATGTTGCCGCAGACATTTGCTGCAGCGCTTCGATGGCCTTTTCGGCTTTGCTCTCCTGATAGACGCCGAGCACCGCGTTGATGATGACAACTGCCAGAATGATGATGACATCGGCAAAACTGTCACCCTCTATCACGGCGAGCACGCCGCTGATGGCGGCGGCTACGAGCAGGATGATGATCATGGGGTCTGCCATTTGCGCAAAGAACCGCTTTACGAGCGAATCCTTCTTACCCTCGGCAAGTTTGTTCTTGCCGTTTTCCGCAAGCCACTTTTCGGCTTCCGCGGAGGTGAGACCTTCTGCGCTGCTTTGGACCTCGTGCAGCACGGCCTCGGTTTCTTCGCAATAGAATCTCAAGGAAAACGCCTCCTTTGAAAAATGTATACGGGGATCGGGATGCGGGGAGCTCTCATCGGGGACACAAAAAACCCACGGACAGAATTTTCCTTCTGTCCGTGGGTCTGGTCATTTCATGCAAACCAGGCAGATAAACCGCCGAAGTGTTGATTTGCAGCCGCCGGAGCGGTTGACTACTCCCCCTTGGAGTTCTTGCATTTTATCGTATTTTTCCTGTAATGTCAAGGGGACGGGAGCTTTTTTTCAAAGCGCATGACAAATTCCAGAACTTGTCTGCCAATCGCCCGCTGCGTCAAAAAGGGGCTGTGAAGCAAAAGCAGATGTTAATTCTGCTTTTCTTCACAGCCCCTGCGGTTTTCTTCCTTGATTCGGCAAAAAATCTCTCGCAAATCGCTCTTGCCAAATTATGCGGTATTGCCCTATAAACGGGAATAAACTTCGCCAAACAAAAACAAATCTCGTTAAAGGGGAAACAGACGCAGAGAAAAAGAAAAAGCCCCGAAATTCTTCGGTTTACGTTGATAAGGCAGTAAATCAAATTATCACCGAAACCGAATCGGCAATGGGAAAGATACCCGAGTGACAGAAATGCCACTCGGGTATCTTTTTCTGAGATTAGGAGTTGTTATAGTTTGCTGAACACAGAAGCATCGGCAATATTGCCAAACACGGATGGCAGGCATCCTTGCGCTTATGGCGAAGGCGGGAAGCCTTGTAATTACTGCGTTTATGGCAATTTTGGCGCCGTTT
>CAVGGQ010000093.1:0-7221 GCA_963628785.1 Oscillospiraceae bacterium
TGCTCAAGGGGAGGCTTCGCGGGGGAAAATTTCGCAGAGTTCCTCATCTGCGAAAAGATACACTTTAGTGAATGCCTATACAGCGTATATTACTATAGCACACCATTATGTTAATTGCAATACGCCAAATGCATAATTTCAAAAAAATTTTTTGTTACTTTTTACTTTCACGGAAAAGAAAAGGAGGAAAACAGCATGGATCAAAGGTACAGGAAGGCGCTTCGGCCGGTGCGGCGGAGGGCGCGGACGCTGGGGGAGTTTGCGGAGCGGTGGCTCGCGGTGCAGCGGTTCCGGGTGAAGGAGTCCACATACAACAAATACGCCACGGCACTGGAGAAGCACATTCTGCCGCGGCTCGGGGCGTACGCGCCGGAGAGCATATCGCGCGGCGTGCTCGAGGAGTTCGCGCTCGCGCTGCAGACGGAGAACGCGCTGTCGGCAAAGAGCGTGCGCGATGTGCTCACGCTTCTCGGCTCTCTGCTGCGGTATGCGGGGTGCGGCGCGGCCGATGCTCTCCCCTATCCGAAGATCCTGCCGAAGGACATCCGCGTGCTCTCGCGCGAGGAGGAGCGGACGGTGCGGCGGCATCTCGCGCAGGAGCCGGAGGCATGGCGGTTCGGCGTGCTGCTCGCGCTGGAGACGGGGCTGCGGCTCGGAGAGGTGTGCGCGCTGCGCTGGAAGTGCGTTTCCGTCGAGAACGGCACGGTGCGCATCGAGAGCGCGGTGCAGCGGCTGCAGGACCGCTCCGGCGAGGGAGGGCGCACAAGGCTCGTGACCGGCAGTCCGAAGAGTGACTCCTCGGTGCGCATCATCCCGCTGCCCGACGATCTCCTCGCGCCCGCCGCGCTCCTCCGCCGCCCGGGCGAGAAATATGTGCTGACCGGCACGGAAAAATGCCCCGACCCGCGCACCGTCCAGTACCGCTTCGCCGCCCTCATGCGCGAGTGCGGTCTCGAGGGCGTACATTTTCATACCCTCCGCCACACCTTCGCCACAAGAGCGGCCGAAGTCGGGGTTGACATAAAATCCCTGTCCGAGATCCTCGGCCACTCCGGCACGGCAGTGACGCTGGACCGGTATGTGCATTCGTCGTTGGAGAGAAAAAGGGAGGAGATGAGGAAGCTGATCAGTGAATGGTGAATATTGAATAGTAAAGGCAACACCGCACAATGTCGTCTGCGGCGCTTTGCGGAAATTTTGCTCCCGCATTTCGTTACATTTCCTTGCAATACACAAAGTATTGCTGCGTCAATGTGCCTCATTCGGAAGCAAAATTTGCTCATAAATCGCTCTTGCCGAATTATGCGGTGCTACCTAAAGAATGGGGGATGCGGAGCTAACGACGGGCGGGGGCGCCGTATTCGCGGTTCATGGCGTTGACGGATACGATCCATTGTTTGCCGAATTTGCAGACATCTACGCCGTTTACCAGCTTGCCGTAGGAAATGGCTTTCCGCAGGGTGCTTTCGTTCAGGCCCCACAGTTCGGTGGCATCGCTGAGCGCCATTAAGCCGTCAAACAAGGTCTGCACCGCGACACCGTTTTCCCACAGCTCATCGCAGGACAGATCCAGATCGTCGCCCCAAATGATGCCGTAGCCGCCTACATCGACCGTGACGCACGCAAATGCCGCAGGATCCTCCCGAAGCCGCCGGAAAACCGGAAGCTTTTCAAAGAGGGGTTTCATGTCATAGATCTTCGTCACGCCCTCGCAGAACTGTACGCTTAATTTAAAGTCGGATAGAGGAGCTGCACTTTTTACTTTGCGGAACATAGGGTGCCTCCTTATTCCAGCGGCGGGAGCGCCTTAAACTCCTGCGTCTCCCACATTTCCTGCAATGCTGTCTTGTTCAGGGACAGCCACTCGCGCACCATCGCCAAAGCTTTGGCGGGAAGATGGCCTTCCAGCACTTCCCCCGTCATAAAATCAATAGCGGCCACATCGTCGTTGTAGATCGCTCTTCTTTCTTACCGATCACAGTATATCACGATACCGTGATTTTGTCAATGGAGTGCGCAAACTCTGCGAGGCTCCCCTTGAGCATAAGGGGAGGCTTTGGGACGCGGGGACGCGGGCGTTGAGGGCGAGAAAAAGCCCCCGGAAGGGAGTTCTTCCGAGGGCGTATCTTCAGCCTCCGAGGTAGGCTTTTTGTACCTGTTCGCTTTGGGCGAGTTCTTTGCCGGTGCCGGAGAGGGAGACTTTGCCGTTTTCGAGAACGTACGCGCGGTCGGCGATGGAGAGAGCCATTTGGGCGTTCTGTTCTACGAGGAGGATGGTGGTGCCGGCTTTATGCAGGGAGCGGATGATGTCGAAGACCTGTTCGACCAGGATCGGGGCGAGACCCATGGAGGGCTCGTCGAGCATCATCAGCTTCGGGGCGCTCATGAGGGCGCGGCCCATGGCGAGCATCTGCTGTTCGCCGCCGGAGAGCGTGCCGGCGGTCTGGCGGCGGCGCTCCTTCAGGCGCGGGAACAGTTCGTAGACTTTTTCGAGGCCGGGCTGCACCTCGGCGTTGGAGCGCGTGAAGGCGCCCATCTCGAGGTTTTCCTCGACGGACATCTGCTGGAACACGCGGCGCCCTTCCGGAACGAGCGCGAGGCCTTCCTTGACGATGAGGTGCGGCGCTTTGTGCGCGATGCTCTCGCCCATGAAGGTGATGTCGCCGCCGCGGCTGCGCAGGAGGCCGGCGATGGTGTCGAGCGTGGTGGTCTTGCCGGCGCCGTTCGCGCCGATGAGGGTGACGATCTCGCCCTCGTTTACTTCAAAGGACACGCCCTTGATGGCGTGGATCGCGCCGTAATAGACCTGAATGTCTTTGACTTCGAGCAGCATGGTCAGCCCTCCTTCTTCTTGCCGAGGTACGCTTCGATGACGGCGGGGTTCGCCTGGATCTCTTCGGCGGTGCCTTTGGCGATGACCTTGCCGAAGTTCAGAACGCAGATGCCCTCGCAGATGCCCATGACGAGCTTCATGTCGTGCTCGATGAGCATGACGGCGATCTGGAACGTGTCGCGGATCTTCACGATGTTTTCCATCAGCTCATAGGTCTCGGAGGGGTTCATGCCGGCGGCTGGCTCGTCGAGCAGGAGGAGCGAGGGGTTGGTGGCGAGGGCGCGGACGATCTCGAGGCGGCGCTGCGCGCCGTACGGGAGCGAGCCGGCGATCATGTTCGCCATGTCCTGCATATCGAAAATGGAGAGAAGCTCGAGGGCGCGTTCGTGGGCGGTGCGCTCCTGCTTCCAGTAGTTCGGCAGACGGAGGATGCCGGTGAGCGTGGAGTACGGCTCCTGATTGTGGAGGCCGATCTTCACGTTGTCCTCCACGGACAGGTTGCCGAAGAGGCGGATGTTCTGGAACGTGCGGGCGATGCCCATGCGGTTGATCTGCTCGGTCGTTTTGCCGGAGGTGTCCATGCCGTCGAGGAGGATGGTGCCGCGGGTGGGCTGATACACCTTGGTGAGCAGGTTGAATACAGTCGTTTTGCCGGCGCCGTTCGGGCCGATGAGGCCGGCGATCTCGGTGCGGCCGATGGTCAGGTCAAAGTCGTCCACGGCGCGCAGGCCGCCGAAGTCGATGCCGAGGTGGCGGCATTCCAGCACCGGGGTCTTGTCCAGGTCGCGCTCCGGGATGATCGCGGAGCTGGGGAACGTGACCATTTTCCCCTTTTCAAAAAGCTTAGACATCTTCCTTCTCCTTCCGTCCGGGGATCAGCCGGCGCAGCAGCGCCTTGAAGTCGTCGTTGTTCGTCGCAAGCATCACGAGGATGAGGACGATGGCGTAGATGAGCATGCGGTAATCGGCGAAGCCGCGCAGTGCCTCCGGCAGTACCGTGAGAAGCGCCGCGGCGATGACCGAGCCGAGCATGTTGCCGAGTCCGCCGAACACGACGAACACGAGCACGAGGATGGAGGTGTTGAAGTCAAACTTGTTTGCGGAGATGGTGGAGTAGTTGAGGGCGAAGAGGGCACCCGCCGCGCCCGCCATGGCGGCGGACATGACGAAGGCGGTCATTTTGTACTTCGTGACCGGTATGCCGACGCTCTCGGCGGCGATGCGGTTGTCACGGATGGCGAGGATCGCGCGGCCGGCACGGCTGTTCACGAGGTTGAAGATGACGATAAGGCAGACCATGATGAGGATGAAGCCGCCCGTGAAGGTGGAGATGCGCGTGATGCCGCCGATGCCCATGGGGCCGTTGACGATCATCTTGCCGTCCGCGGCGACATTCGTCGGGGCCTGCAGGAAACCGAAGCGGAAGCCGGTGCTGTCGAGGCCGATGTAGAGGTTCGTGAAAATGCTCTTGATGATCTCGCCGAAGGCAAGCGTCACGATGGCGAGGTAGTCGCCCTTAAGGCGCATGACCGGGATGCCGATGAGGAAGCCCGCAATGGCGGCGAACAGTGCGCCGACGATCATGCCGATGGCGAGGCGCAGCGGCGCGCTCGCGATGGCGTTCTGCAGGGCGATGGCGGCGGTCGCGCCCATGAAGGCGCCGACGCTCATGAAGCCCGCATGGCCGAGCGAAAGCTCGCCCATGACGCCGACTGTCAGGTTCAGGGAGATGGCCATAACCACGTACGCGCAGATCGGCACGAGCATGCCCTTGATGGTGGACGAGAGCGTTCCGCCGCCCGACAGGATCCGGAAGACGATATAGAAGGCGATGACGACCGCATAGGTGACGGCCTGCTTGCGGTTGGCCTTCAAACGAGCTGTAAATTTATTCATTGCAGTCACCTCACACTTTCTCGCGGACCTGCTTGCCCAGCAGTCCGGACGGTTTTACCAGAAGGACGACAATGAGTACCGCGAACACGACGGCGTCGGACATCTGCGTGGAGATGTAGGCTTTCGCGAAAATCTCGATGATGCCGAGCAGGAGGCCGCCGAGCAGCGCGCCGGGGATGGAGCCGATGCCGCCGAACACCGCGGCGGTGAACGCCTTGATGCCGGGCATGGAGCCGGTCGTCGGGGACAGCGTCGGGTACGCGGAGCACAGAAGCACGCCCGCGATGGCGGCGAGGCCCGAGCCGATGGCGAAGGTCATGGAAATGGTCGCGTCCACATTGATGCCCATAAGGCGCGCCGCGTCCTTATCCTCGGAGCAGGCGCGCATGGCCTTGCCCATTTTGGTCTTGCCGGTGAAGAGCGTCAGGGCGACCATGATGATGATGCACGCGCCGATCGTCACGAGCGTGACATAGGAAATGTTCAGAGCACCGTCGAAGAGCTTGAAGCCGGTCTCGCCGGAGGCCGTCTTGAAGTAGTTCGTGAACACCTTCGGGCTGGATGTCCACAGAAGGAGCGCCGCGTTCTGCAGGAAGTAGCTCACGCCGATGGCCGTGATGAGCACGGCGAGCGAGGTGGCTGCGCGCAGCGGCTTATAGGCGAGCTTTTCGATCGTCATGCCGAGCAGCGTGCAAACGACGACTGCGAGCAGCACGCCGACCGCCGGCGGAAGGCCGAATTTGGAGCTGGCGAAGAAGCAAATGTACGCGCCGACCATGATGACATCGCCGTGCGCGAAGTTCAGCATTTTCGCAATGCCGTAGACCATGGTGTAGCCGAGCGCGATGATGGCATAAATGCTGCCGAGGCTTATGCCGTTGATCAGGTAACTGAGGAAACTCAAAACTTACACACCCCTCATCTTTGTAGGCGGCAGCACCCTGCCGGATCGTGCGGTGCTGCCCACGCTTTTTTTGGGACTTTCCTGTGAGCGATCATATAACCGCATTATTATACGGTATATGCATTTTTTATGCAATAGTCTATGCATGGGAAATGCGCATCGGAAAAGAACTTTCTCCCAAATCCTTTCCGACACGCGCTTCCCGCGGGAATGGGACGGAGAATGTTTCTCCGCCCCATAGCCGTTGATTCCGGGGGAATTGCGAATGAAATAAAGACCGATCGGTTATCAGTCGAGGCCGACATAGGCGCCGTTCTCGATGACCATGCCCTTCGGGCTCTTGGTGACCTGGCCTTCGGTATTCCAGGTCATGCCGGTGCCGGTCAGGCCGTCAAACGTCATGGTGGTGAACTGCTCGATCATGAGAGTGCAGATCTCTTCCGCGCTCATGTCGGGGGTGGCGCCGGAGGCCTCGAGAGCCTGGGCGATGGCGTAGATGCAGTCATAGGCGTCGGCAGCGAACTGGTTGGGGACTTCGCCGTACTTTTCCTGATACTTGGCAACAAAGGCTGCGGTGGCTTCATCTTCGGAGTCTGCGTTGAACGGGGTCAGGAGCATGACGCCCTCGGCGAGAGAAGCATCAAAGCCGTCCATGGTGAGGATGCCGTCCATGCCGTCCACGCCGAACCACTCGGGCTCATAGCCGACAGCAGCGGCCTGGGCGAGGATCAGGGAAGCGGGCTGGTAGTACATGGGGAGGAACACGAGCTCTGCGCCGTTCTGCTGCGCATCGGCGATCTGGACGGAGAAGTCGGTGTCGTTGCCGTCCATGAAGGTGGTGTCGCTGACGACTTCAATGCCCAGCTCGGTGCACTTGGCCATGAAGGTCTCGTAGATGCCCTTGGAGTAAACGTCGTCGCTCTTCCAGATGACGGCGACCTTGGTGGCAAGGTTCTTATCGGAGATGTACTGCGCGGAAGCGGAGCCCTGGTTGGGGTCGGTGAAGCACATCTGGAACTGGTTGTCCTTGCCCTCGGTGGTGGCCACGGAGGAGGCGGACGGGGTCAGAGCGAAGATGCGGTCTTCATAGGTGTAGCCGGAGGTGACTTCGCAGGGCTTGGAGGTAACGGAGCCCAGAGAGATCTGCATGCCCCAGTCCTTGACGGTGTTGTAGGCGTTGACGGCCTTCTCGGTGTCGTTCACGTCGTCCTCGTAGCGGAGCTCGAGCCGGACGCCGCCCTTGGCGTTGATCTCTTCAACGGCGATCTCTGCGGCGTTCTTCACGGCGTTGCCGTAGATGGCTGCGCCGCCGGTCAGAGGAGCGGTGCCGCCGATCTTGAATGCGGCGCCGGTCGCGGTGGACTCGGTGGTGGTTTCGGTGGTGGTTTCGGTCGTAGTGGTGGTCGCGGTGGTGGAAGCGGCGGAGCCGCAGCCGGCGAAGCAGGCCAGCATCATTGCGGCGGCGAGGACCATACATACTGCTTTCTTCATTGTGTTTGCTCTCCTTCAAAAAAATTTTTTGACTGCATAATATAGGCAACACCGCACAATGTCGTCTGCGGCGCTTTGCGGAAATTTTACTCCCGCA
>CAVGGQ010000094.1:0-7184 GCA_963628785.1 Oscillospiraceae bacterium
CGGAGGATATGCGCCACTCCAAAATGGTCAGCCTCCGTGTCTGCTATTTTGCCGGAGGAATCGTGAACCTCTATAAGCAGTGGTTCCGCGGCGATTTGAATTGCACGCTCAATGACATCGCCTTGGAGGTCAGTAAGCTGTTACAGTTGGAAGCAAAAGAATTGTTCTGATTGTCATATTTACATACTGCAAAGGGCGCAGCCAACGGATTTGTTCCGATGACTGCGCCTTTACCATAAATTCGGTCCTGCATCTTCTGCTGCCGATGCCATGCGGTTGGGAGTCCTGCCGCACATAACTGCGGCATACCCGAATTCGGAGCACTGCCCCAGCAATTCCACCATTTCCTTTACCGTTAAGTTCTGCCCTTCCAGCCAGTTCAGAAATTCGCCGGGAACCGCATTCCGGACAGGCCGGGCATACCGGATCGCCCGGCCCTTCTGTGCCATAATGGGCAGATAATGCTGCAAATCCAGCGATTCCTCTTTGCGGCCAAAGAGACGCTCATGGCGGGCGACCAAAGAACCGGCGATCCACACTTCAATATGGTTGGGATAGGCTTTCAGTGTCGTGCTCTTTCCAGTATTCACTGCCTGAAAAGCCACATTCTTCCACCAGTCGTTGATAGATCCGACGGGCGGTGTGACGCTGCTTTTTCACCCGTTCCCGCTCATCTTCATCAAGACATGCGGAAATAAACTGAACCACCTCCGGCGTCATGACTGCCGCTTCTCTGCTGTATGTTTTTCGGTCCCGGGGTACAGCATTTCCCTCCCAATACTTCTTAACGGTATTGCGGGAGATACCGAGCTGCTTTGCTGCCCACTGGCTCGTAATGCCCTCCAGCTGAAGACGCCTGATTTCTTTGCACACATCCACGGAAGTTACCACCTTTTCTCTTCCTCCTACAATGGCGTTAATTCCATTGTAGGGCATACTGCAAGGTGGCTCAAATATTCACTGTCATTTTCCAGAAATATGGCTCAAGTACATAAGCATTTACAGCCACATTGGTTTTTGATTTGTTTCCTTATGTGGCTGTCACATTCGTGTGACCGCTTTTTTCTTGTGTTACTTATTCTTTTTCCGCTCGTCCGCATAGAGCGCTACGGCGGTGCCTATGGCGACGATCGCGGCGGCGGAGATGAGAATCTGTGCCTGCGGACTGTCAAGGAAGCCCATCATGGGGTTTCGTATGTCTACGATCACAAGCACGAGAAGCGCGAGCGAGATCGCAATCGACAGATTCGGGAGGATCCTTTTGAAAAATTTCATTCTGTTCCCTCCGGTTCTGCAAGGTAGATGATGTCGCCGAGCTCACGGTCTCCGTTGCTCCGGCTGCTGCAGATCTCGTGGTTGAAAACCATAACGGCCGAGCCGCCACCGTCGAGATTGTAGGCTGCCTTGCAGCCGAGCTTTTTGAAAATCGCGGCGAGCTCTGGAAGACGCAGACCGTAGGAATAATCGCCCTGCCGCCCGTCCGCGACGATGAAGCAGTAGTGTCCCGGCTCATAGTATCCGACGGCGCTGCGCGGGTTGGGATAGGATACGGCGACACTCGCATCGTAGCTTTCCTTGACGCGGCCCGAATCATCGAGCAGCGCAGGGCCGAAGTTCCATACCTGCAGGGGATCGTCCGCGAGAATATCCTCGATGACATACTCGCCCTCCGCATAGGTCGCCATGCGTCCGTCCGCATAGAGCACGCATATATCGCAGTCCGGCACGCCGTCACTGCACAGCTCTCCGTTTCGCACGATAAAGGCGCCGCGCTGTACGGTCGCATAGTCGCCGCTGACGGCAAAGATGGGGTCAACGGCTGCGTCCATATCCATCAGATTTTCCGCGGCCATGTAGGAATATGCTCCGTGTGCGGTATAGGTGCGCAGACAGTCGATGGAACCGACGTACACGTCCGCCACGTAATATACGGTGGTATGATTGCGGATCACGGTGCTTTTCTCTTCAATCGTCACGGAGATATTCGGGCTCGAATAGGAATTCTCCGTCCAAACCGTTTCGTCCGTGAAATGCTCCGCAAACTTGATCTGACATTCCGTCCGCCCGTCCTCCGATGCAGCATCGGCCGTCGGGACGGCTGCCGGCACGGGGAAGGAGGTATTCACGGCGCTCTCCGCGCTGCGGCACGCCTCCATGCTCGGGATCACATGATGAAAGAGAGCAAATACGCACAGGATGATGCCCGCGAGCAGAATGTCTGCGGCGATGACGAGCCGGAGCGGTGCGCACTTTTTCATCAGCCGAACCGGATCTTGGTGTTCTCGCCCATGGTCACGGACTCGGGGAAGAGCGGGAGGAAAACATAGCCCTTGGCCTGCAGCTGCTTTACGGCTGCGGGGAAGGCAACGAGCGTGTTGTAGTTCCAATCGTGGCTGAGCAGCACGGCGATGTCCATGGTGGACACCTCGTACACGGCAAGATCCTGAATCTCGTCCGAGGTCTTGCCTGCCGTGGCGTTGTCAAACACATCGCAGGACCACTCGATCCACTGGTAGCCCGCATCGAGGATAGCCTGCGTCGGGTCGGTGCCGAGGAGCGACTTTGCCCAGGCGGAACCGCCGGGGAAGCGGAAAATTTCCGTGTGGAAGCCGGTGCACTCATACACCCATTCGTCCTGCTTCTCGATCATTTCGAGCAGTCCGTCCGTTGTCTGGTACAGGTTGCCCAAGGCGGCAAACTGGTGGGAGTAGGTGTGGTTCGCCACGGAATGGCCCTCGGCAAACTCGCGGCGGAGCATTTCGGGCTCGTCCTCGGAATTGTTCGCCTCGTTGGAGGTGAAGAATGTCACATGGATGCCGAGCTCCTTGGCGGCATCGAGCACCTGTGATGTAATGCGCGTCGGGCCGTCGTCAAACGTCCAGTAGCAGATCTTTACGTCGGTCTCACCGTTCTGCACCATTTCCTCAAGCTCGCGGATTTTCGCGGCGTACTCACGGCGCTTTGCAAGCGTCTCTTCCGCGATGTTGTCCAGACGCGAGATCTCGGCGGTGAGCGACTCGACCTCGGCGGTCTTTTCCTCATTTTTCTCGGTCACCTTGGCGAGAGACTCGGCGAGCGCTTCGCCCTCGGTGCCCTCCTGCGAAACATCTTCGCGCAGCGCATCCTGATGCGCCGTGAGTTCCGCTTCCGTTTCCGCGGTCTTGGCGTCCTCCGCCTTCGCCTCATCCATGAGCTCGGAGGCCTTGGCGGCGTACTCGTCCGTCGGGACGGTGCGGTATTGATTGAATGAATAGAGACCGAATGCCACGCTCGCGATGGCGAGTACGAGAAGGATCCGGTTGACGATCTTCAGCTTACTCATTGCTTCCGGTCTCCTCTTCGGTTTCGGCTTCGTCTCCGCCGAGGCCGTCGTCAATGTAGCCCTGCACCTCTTCGATGCCCTTGACCATTTCCTCGTACACGGAGTTATAGTACGCAGTGTCCACGTCGGCGAGCTTCGTTTCCGCTTCACTCTCGAGAGACTCGATCGTGCTGTCGAGCTCGGTGTTTTCCTCCGTCAGCGCATCGATCTTCTCCTGCGTTTCGGTGAAAACAGCTTCCTCTGCGGCTTTCCATGCGGCGGCGCCCGCTTCGGAATCGGGGTTCACGGCGTCATAGCGCGCCTGCGCCTCGGCGAGCTGCGTCTCGGCGGCAGCCACGCTGCTCTCTCCGCTTGCCCGGAGATCGGCGGCCTGCCGCGTGAAGTACACGCCGCACACCGCACCCGCCAGAAGCAGCACGGCGAGCGCAACGGTCAATGCTTTGCTTTTCATGATTTCAAATCACTCTTTCCTTCGTTCGGCGATGCCTCGGCATCACCGTTATTATTTCGTCGCTATATTACGACGGTTTTGCACGGTTTTCAAGACATTTCTCATATAAAATGTGCGTCTCTTCCGTTCGCTCGGGGAGAGAGACCTCCGTGACGGCGCGGCGGTGGGCGCATTCGCCGTATTCGCGGCAGAGCGCGTCGGAGCGCAGGAGCGCGAGAAGCGCCTCCGCCATCGCCTCGGCATCGCCGGGCAAAACACAAAAACCGCAGCCGCGCGATAAGTCCGCGCCCGCACCGACATCGGTCATCACGAGCGGGAGACCGCACTCCATTGCTTCGAGCGCAGCGAAGCTCATGGCCTCGTTGCAAAGCGCGCTGCTCACATAGGCGTCCGCCGAGCGGAGTAGCTCTTCGGTGTCCGTGCGGTAGCCGGCGCGAATGACATTCTCCGAGAGACCCTTTTCGCGGATCTCCGCGCCGACGGCGTCAAAGAGCTCGCCGTCCCCCGCAATGAGGCACACAAACGGCCGCTCCGTGCGCTTCTTGAGCGCCGCGAGCGCGTCGAGCAGGAACGAGAGCCCCTTCTCCGGCGCATAGCGCGCCATCGTGAGGAATACGAAGCACCCGTCCGGGAGCGAAAACTCCTCGCGGATGCGCCTTCCCCGCAAAGGCATCTCCCGCGGCTCCACGCCGTTGAATATGACGCGGATCTTTCCGGACGGCACGCCGTTCTCCCGCAGGAGCGATGCGCCCTGCGTACACACGGCAATGCATGCCTCGTCATGCGGCGTGACGAGACGGTTGACCGCCCGCCAGAGCGCGCCCTGCCGAACGGTGAGGTGGCTCGTGAAGACCACGCGTGTTTCTCTCCGCCAAAGCCGCGAGAGCACGGCAATGACATTCTCGCGCGGGTACTGCGCGTGGATAATGTCAAAGTTCTTTTCCGCGCAGAGCATAGCGAGAGACCGCGCAGCCGAGAGTAGCCGGGAGGCGCGCAGATCGATTTGGTATGTTTCGCATCCGAGCGCACGGACCCTCTCTACGAGCTCCCCGCCGTCCATATAGGCGAGAGCACACGAGTCGCCCCGCGCCATACAAGCGCGCATGAGGTTCTCCACATACCTCTCCGTCCCGGCCCGCCCGGCATAGCTGATAAGATAAAGTATATTCATAATACCAACAAAATAGCGGCCCCAACACCCGCATCTCCCGAAAATACTTTGTATCACAGCATACCACAAAGCCCCGTTTTTTTCAAGGTAGCAGCGCATAACTCCGCAAAAGCGATTTGCGAGACAATTTTGTTCCCGGGCGGGGCCATTGAGGCAGCAATACTTTGTGTATTACAAGGAAATGCAGCGAAGAGCGGGGAAAATTTCCGCAAAGCGCCGCGGACAACATTCTGTTGTGCTCCCTCACAAGTTTACACTTTGTTTTGAATCTTTCGCTTGACAAGAAATCGCCAAACGATTATAATGCCTATGTTATAAGCCGAAAGTTTGAACTTCCAAAGCGTTTCGGCGTCTGCGGAGGGAGGGATATAGAATGTCTGAGATCCATGTCAAGGAAAACGAGTCTCTGGATGCTGCTCTGAAGCGTTTTAAGCGCTCCTGCGCGAAGTCCGGTGTTCTGGCGGACCTGCGTAAAAAGGAATATTACCAGAGCCCCAGCGTGAAGCGCCGCAAGAAATCCGAGGCCGCCCGCAAGAACAAACGCTACTACTAATAATTTAACGCACGAATCCCCTCTTGAAAAAGAGGGGATTTTTGTTCATTTTTGCGTGGCAAAAAGCGTTGACATTGCGCATTTTCTGCGATAAAATTTCAAAAATACAGTCTTAGCAAATCCAAAATAACATATAAAATTTCGAGGAGGAACCGGATCTTGAACAGTGCATATGCGAACCGTTTTGTCGGCGAAGGTCTCACCTTTGACGACGTGCTGCTTGTCCCGGCGGAAAGCCATGTAGTCCCGCGCGATGTGAAGCTCGATACGTATCTCACGAAGAAAATCCACCTGAACATCCCCATCATGAGCGCAGCCATGGATACCGTGACCGAAGCCCGCATGGCCATCGCCCTCGCCCGCGAAGGCGGCATCGGCGTCATCCACAAGAACATGACCATCGAACAGCAGGCAGAGCAGGTCGACCTTGTAAAACGCAGCGAAAACGGCGTTATCACGAATCCGTTTTTCCTCTCTCCCGAACACACCCTGCGCGATGCGGACAATCTGTGCGCCAAGTTCCGCATTTCCGGCGTCCCCATCGTGGATGAGAACGGCAAGCTTGTCGGCATCATCACGAACCGCGACATGAAGTTTGAGACGAACCACGACCGCAAGATCGACGAGCTCATGACCAAAGAAGGGCTCATCGTCGGACGCGAAGGCACCACGCTCGAAGAGGCCAAGGAGACCCTGCGCCGCCACAAGGTCGAGAAGCTGCCCATCGTCGACGAGGACTTCCATCTCAAGGGACTCATCACCATTAAAGATATCGAAAAGGCTGTGGCCTACCCCAACTCCGCCAAAGACAGCCGCGGCCGTCTCCTCGTGGCCGCCGCCATCGGCGTGACGGCGGATGTGCTCGACCGCGCCGGTGCTCTCCTCGACGCCGGAGCCGATGCACTCGTGCTCGACAGCGCCCACGGCCATTCCGAGAACATTCTCCGCTCCGTCAGCCGCATCAAGGAGAGATACCCCGATGCGCAGATCATTGCAGGCAACGTCGCCACCGCCGAGGGCACCGAAGCGCTCATCCTTGCCGGCGCGGACTGCGTCAAGGTCGGCATCGGCCCCGGCTCCATCTGCACCACGCGCGTGGTCGCAGGCGTCGGTGTGCCGCAGATCACCGCCGTTATGGAAGCGGCCGAGATCGGCAACAAGTACGGCATCCCCATCATCGCCGACGGCGGCATCAAGTACTCCGGCGACATCGTCAAGGCGCTCGCCGCGGGCGGCAATGTCGTAATGCTCGGCTCCATGCTCGCCGGATGCGAAGAAGCTCCGGGCGAGACCGAAGTCTTCCAGGGACGCCAGTTCAAGACCTACCGCGGCATGGGCTCCCTCGCCGCCATGGCGAAGGGCTCCAAGGACCGCTACTTCCAGGAAAAGAACTCCAAGCTCGTCCCCGAAGGCGTGGAAGGCCGTGTGCCGTACCGCGGACCGGTGGCCGACACCGTGTTCCAGATGGTCGGCGGTCTCCGCTCCGGCATGGGCTACTGCGGTGCCCCCGATATCGAGACGCTCCGCACCAAGGCCAAATTCGTCCGCATCACCGCCGCCGGCCTCCGCGAAAGCCACCCCCACGACATCTACATCACCCGCGAAGCCCCGAACTATACAGGACCCAACACCTAAGGCAACACCGCACAATGTCGTCTGCGGCGCTTTGCGGAAATTTTGCTCACAA
>CAVGGQ010000095.1:0-7144 GCA_963628785.1 Oscillospiraceae bacterium
TCCTCGATGAGCCCCTTCATGCGGGACTCGAACTGACCGCGGAACTGCGTGCCGGCCACGAGCGCGGTGAGATCGAGCAGGAACACCTGCTTGTCGCGCAGCTTCGCGGGCACATCGCCCGCGGCAATGCGCTGGGCCAGACCCTCGGCGATGGCCGTCTTGCCGACGCCCGGCTCGCCGATGAGGCAGGGGTTGTTCTTCTGGCGGCGGTTGAGGATCTGGATGACGCGCTCGAGCTCCTCGGCACGTCCAATCATGCGGTCGAGCTTGCCCGCGCGGGCGCGGTCGGTGAGCGAGATGCAGTAGTTGTCGAGGAACTTCCGCTTCTTGCGCTGCTCGCCGTTCTCCTTGGAGCGCGTGCGGTTTTCGCCTTCGGACGGGGCGCTCTCGCGGCTCTCGCCGCTGCCGGCGTTGTTCTGCGCGCCGAAGAGACGATTCAGGAACGGGAACGTGGCGGTCTTGCCGTCGTCGTCCGTGCTGTCATCGCCGTTGTTTTCGATGTTCATGAGGTCGTCGCCGCTGCCGTTGAGCGACTGCATGGCCTCCATCATCTCGGAAGAGAGCCCGTCGAGGTCTTCATCGTTGATGCCCATTTTGGAAATGATGTCGTCAATGGGCTTGATGTGCAGCTCGCGGGCGCACTTAAGACACAGTCCCTCCTGATGGGACTGTCCGTTTTCGATTCGATTGATAAACACGACCGCCATGTTTTTATGGCACCGTGCGCAAAGAGTAGGCTGCATAATTTATCTCCTAAAATCTATAAGATCGGCATCAGATGCCGAGAAAATGCACGAGAATTTTTCTGTCCATGAACCAGGACACGAGGAACGTATCGGAGAGCGTGTCCTGCGAAATGAGCAGGCCGCCGAACCGCAGCGTCCAGGCGATGATCGTGCAGAACGCGAGGCCCTGCATAAGCCCCGTCACGGCGCCGCCGATGTCGTCGATGGCCTCGTGATTGGGGATCTGGAAGCTGATGTTCGGGATGTTTCCGATGACAGTGAGCAGGATGAGGATCATCGTAAAGGCGATGATGAATCCGCCCACATAGGCGACGCGGGTGCACAGCACCTCCACAACGGCATCGAGAAGATTCGTACCCTGCTCCTCGGCGTAGGCGACGGCCTCGTCCGCCATCTGCTCGGACGTGGACTCATAGATGCCCATGCCCTCATAGGTGAGCGTGCAGAACTCCGTTTTGCGGTCGGGGTACTGGGCGAAATAGTCCTTTACGGAAAGCCCGGTGCTGTCGATGCCCATGGCGGGGCGGACGGTCTTTTCCACCACATTGACCTCTACAAAGCCGCTCGCGAACGGCCGCAGGGCATCGATGACCTCACCGGAGTAGGTCTGCGAGAGAAGATTTGCGCCGTACACGGAGACGACGAACGCAATGAGGCTGCATATACCCAAAATCAAGCCTTTTTTGTAGCCCGACCATACGCAGAAGATGAGTATGGCGAGGAAAAGAAGACTCAAAACCGTTTTCATAGGAACCCTCCTTCAAAAAGGATCATTGACCGAAATCGATCTGCATGATGCCGGACGCACCGGCGTACAATGCGCGGCTCTCCGCGCAAAGAAAGACCTGATGCACATCCTCGCGCGGCTGGCAGCAGATGAGCTCCTCGAGCTCCGAGGTGCAGAGCGCGGATTCGCTGCCGGAAAAGAGCACGAGCACCTGCTCGCCGTACACCGACATTGCGAGCACATCGCGCTCGGAAGCGCTCCGCCCGAGCGTCTCGCCGGAGGCGGAAAACATACCGATCTCCGTTTTTTCATCACCCTTCACGGCGATCGCCGCGCGGTCGGAACCGAACGAATACGCTCTCACCTCCGCACCGTCAAAGCGGTGCGCTGCCGCGGGCACGCCGTCCGCGCCGACAAAGTAGAGCGCCTTGTCCGTCACGGCTGCCACGGTGCCGTCGGCGAAAAAGCCGAGATCGAGAAAAGTTTCGTTTTCCACGGTGAATTCCGCGGTCTGCTCCTCACTGTCGATGCGGAAGAAGCGCAGGGAGGAGCCGGTGTCCGTTACGCCGCACACACACAGCACGCCGTCCGCGCTTGTGCGCGCCGTCGAAGGCGTCATGCTCGAGAGCGTCAGACGGAAAAGCGCCGTGAGATCGGTGTCGTACACCATCACGCATCCGAGCATTCCCTCTCTCTCCGTTATGACGGTGAGAAAGCCGGAATCGTTCACGTCGGCGGCGAGAATGCCGCCCTCTGCGGCCGAATCGCAGCTTGAACCGTCCGGATAGAGGACGGAAAAGGCCGCTTCGCCCTGCTCATAGAATACCGCGCTCTTGGAGCTTGCGGCGCAGCGCGGGGAGGTGTACTCGCCGTCGAGCTCCGCCACGCACTTTCCCGCGGAGGAAAAGAGCTGCGCGCCGCGGCTCGTCACAGCCGCAAGACCGTTGCCCGCCGAGGCGAAATACGCATTTTCGCCCTCGAGCAGAACAAAGCCGTTCTGCTTCCGCAGCGCCGCCGCGCGCGGCTGCACGATGAAGAACACAGCCAGTCCCAGCGCGATCACCAGCAGCGCGATTGATGCGATCAGTACCCGATTCGGGCTGCGCGGCCCGGTTTCACTTTTATCAGAATGCATCAAAACCTCCGAAAAATCAAGGGGACAATTTTGCCTGCAAGTTTAATCTCGCATTAATTCCCCGGCAGGGCCGTCGTACCACACGCGGTGCATGTAGAGCCCCTGCGGGGGCATGGTGGGGCCGGTGAGACGGCGGTCGCGCTTCTCCAGAAGCGCGGGGATGTCCTCGGGGCGGAGCTTGCCGTAGCTCGCGAACACCATCGTGCCGACCATGGCGCGCACCATGTTGTAGAGAAAGCCGTCCGCGCACACGCGCACGGTGATGATGTCGCCCTCGCGCTCGGCCTCGCACCAGTACACGGTGCGTACGGTCGTTTTCGTCTCCGTGCCGACGGAGCGGACGGCGGCGAAATCGTGCGTGCCCTCAAAGGCCTTCGCGGCGGCTTTCATCTCGTCGATGTTGAGCCGCGACGGGTAGAAGCACACGCGCTTGTCGAGGAACGGATCGGGGATGCGGCTGTTGAGGATGCGGTAAATATACTCCTTTTTGATGCACGAGCCGATGGCGTTGAAGCTCTCGTCGACCTCGCACGCGCGCGTTACGGCGATGTCGCCGGGCAGCCGCGCATTGAGTGCGAGCGGGATCTTGTCGATCGGCACGGTGCAGTCCGAGCGGAAATTCGCGCAGTAGCGGATGGCGTGGACGCCCGCATCGGTGCGCCCGCATCCGGTCACATGGACGCTGTGCCCGAGGACGAGCGCGATGGCGTCCTCCACGGTCTGCTGTACCGTGATCTGGTCTGCCTGCCGCTGCCAGCCGTGATAGGCCGAGCCGTCGTAGCGGAGGCGAAGGGCGATATTTCTCACACCGCGTACCTCGTGAGGACGATGGCACCGGCGAGAATGAGCACCCACAGCGCGAGCGCGATGTAGTCATTGCGCCCCATGGCGAGCACCTTCATGCGCGTGCGGCCCTCGCCGCCGTTGTAGCAGCGGCACTCCATCGCGGTGGCCAGCTCATCGGCGCGCCGGAACGCGCTCACAAAGAGCGGCACGAGGATGGGGAGCAGTGCCTTGGCGCGATGCACCAGCCCGCCGCTGTCGAAGTCCGCGCCGCGCGCCTTCTGCGCGGAGATGATCTTGTCGGTCTCCTCGATGAGCGTGGGGATGAACCGAAGCGCGATGCTCATCATCATCGAGAGCTCGTGCACCGGAAAATGCACCTTTTTGAGCGGCGTGAGCAGCCGCTCGAGGCCGTCCGTGAGCTGCAGGGGAGAGGTGGTATAGGTGAGCAGGAACGTGCCGCACACGAGCAGGATGATGCGCAACACCATGAGCACGGCGCGCTTCACGCCGTTGTCGGTGATGCGGAAGATCCACCACGAGCACAGCTCGCTGCCGTCGGAGTAGAAGAGATTGAGCACCGCCGTGAGCACGACAATGACGATGAGCGGCTTGAGACCGTTGAAGAGCGCCTTCGGACGGATGTGCGAGAGCGCCACGCACGCGACGAGCGAGAGCAGCACGAGCGCGGTTGCGCTGAAATTGTTCGCCGTAAAGAGCGCGGCGATGTAGAGCACCACGGCGATGATCTTCGTGCGCGGGTCGAGCCGGTGCACGATCGTGCTGCCGGGGAAGTACTGGCCGAGCGTGATGTCCTTCAGCATGCGGCACCCGCCTTCCGGCGCAGAAGCTCCTCGGCGAGGGCCCCGGCGGTGTAGATGCCGGCGGGGATGTCCACGCCGCGCCGCCGCAGTTCCTCGGCGAGCGAGGCGGCACCCGGGATGCCGAGCCCCATTTCGCGCAGCTCCCCGGCGTGCTTGAATATCTCACCGGGCTCGCCGTCCAGGGCGACCGCGCCCTGCCGCATGACGATGAGCCGCTCGGCGTTCTCCGCCGCCACATCCATGTCGTGCGTCACGAGCACCACGGTGCTGCCGGTCTCGGCGCGGTAGGCGGCGATGTTCTCGAGAATGTCGCGGCACCCCGCGGGATCGAGTCCCGCCATCGGCTCATCGAGCACGAGCACCTCCGGCCGCATGGCCATCACGCCCGCGATCGCAATGCGCCGCTTCTGTCCGCCCGAGAGCTCGAGCGGGGACTTGTCAAAGAGCTTTTCCTTCACGCCCGCGAACTTCGCGCCGAAGCGCACATGCTCGTCGATCTCCTGCTCGGAGAGCCCCATGTTCTTCGGCCCGAAGGCGATGTCGCGGTAGACCGTCTCCTCAAAGAGCTGATACTCCGGGTACTGGAACACGAGCCCCACGCGGAAACGCACGCCGCGCAGCGCCTCTTTCGAGCGGTGGATATCCTCGCCGCCGAGCAGAACGCGCCCCGAAGCGGGCTTCAGAAGCCCGTTGAGCTGCTGAATAAGCGTTGATTTCCCGCTGCCGGTGTGCCCGATGAGCGCAGCATACTGCCCCGCGGGAATGTCCAGATCGATATTGTCAAGCGCAACTTTTTCAAACGGCGTCCCGGCCCCGTAAACAAACCGGACCGCCTCCAAACGAATATCGGGCATAATAAGATTCCTATCTGATAATTTTCGGGAAAAAGGTCAAAGCACCCGCCTTACGCGCCCCGCGACCCTGCGGCTCCCCTTGTGCTCAAGGGGAGGCTTTAAGTCCGTTTTACCGTACTCCCATTGTGTTATCCTTGCACTGTAAGCTCATTTCCCTAGCCACTTTACGATCTCCCCGGCGGCGTCCTCTTCGGTGAGCTTTGCGAGATCGACGTCGGCGCCGGCTTTGCGGAGCTCCCACAATGTTTCCGTGGTGGCGGGGACATCGAGGCCGAGGGAGCGCATGGTCTCCACCTGCGCGAACACCTCGGCGGGGGTTCCATCGAGCATGATCCTGCCGTCGGACATCGCAAGGACGCGGTCGGCGTCGATGCACTCGTCCATGTGGTGCGTGATGAGAATGACCGTCACGCCGGTCGCCCGGCGGAGATCGGCGATCGTCTTGAGAACATCGCGCCGCCCGGCGGGATCGAGCATCGCGGTCGGCTCGTCCATCACGAGGATCTCCGGCTGCATCGCGAGCACGCCCGCAATGGCCACGCGCTGCTTCTGACCGCCCGAGAGCAGGTGCGGCGCCTTCTCCCGCTGCTCATACATGCCCACGCGCTTGAGCGCGGTGTCCACGCGGCGGCGGATCTCCGCACTCGGCACGCCGAGATTTTCGGGCGCGAATGCGACATCGTCCTCCACCACGCTCGCGACAATCTGGTTGTCGGGGTTCTGGAAAACCATGCCGACGGTGCGCCGCACGGCGAGCAGATTTTCGTCCTTGCCCGTGTCCATGCCCTTCACGGTCACGGTGCCCCCGGTCGGGATATAAATGGCGTTCATGAGCTTCGCGAGCGTCGACTTGCCCGAGCCGTTATGCCCGAGCACGGCGGTAAAGCTGCCCGCTTCGAACGACAGATCTATACCTTCGATCACATTATGATCGGCATCCGGATAGTGAAAGGCGACATTTTTCAACTGGATAATGGGTTCCATTCAGGCCTCCCATCGGCAGCTCGCCCCGCACGGGAGCACGAGACCGCTCTGCGTCACGGGGAGCCCCAGCTCCTCGGCGCGCGAGCTCCCGCCCCGGTGTGCGGTGAAAATGCTGTCGGTGATATATGAGAGCACCGAGGGCGCAAGCCCCGTGGTGTACGAATTGATGAGCACGAAAAGCGCATCGGGGGAGAGCACCCCCGCGCACAGCGACACGAAGTCCCAGAGGTTGTCCTCGAGCTTCCATACCTCGCCGCCCGGCCCGCGTCCGTAAGAGGGCGGGTCCATGATGATGGCGTCGTAGGTGTGTCCGCGGCGGATCTCGCGCTCGACGAACTTCGCGCAGTCATCGACGATCCATCGCACGCTCGCCCCGGAGAGCCCGGAAGCGGCGGCGTTGTCCTTCGCCCAGGCGACCATGCCCTTGGCGGCGTCCACATGGCACACGCTCGCCCCGGCGGCAAGACACGCGACCGTGGCGCCGCCCGTGTAGGCGAACAGATTGAGCACGCTGATGGGCCGCCCCGCGGAACGGATCTTCCGCTGCATCCAGTCCCAGTTCGCGGCCTGCTCCGGGAAAAGCCCGGTGTGCTTGAAATTCATGGGTTTTACATGGAAGGTAAGGTCACCGTACCGGATGTCCCAGCTCGCGGGCAGCGACCCCTTGTCCCAGGAACCGCCGCCGGTATGGCTCCGGCTGTACCGTCCCTCCGGCCGCTTCCACGCCGCCGCACTGCGGGGCGTTTTCCAGATGACCTGCGGATCCGGCCGCACCAGCGTGTGCGCCCCCCACCGCTCGAGCCGCTCCCCCGAAGAGGCATCCAGCAGCTCATAATCCTTCCATTGATCCGCTATCCACATAGAGAGTTTCCTCCCGAATATACAATATAACTAAGATACTATATCACGCCTCGCCCTTTCATGCAAGAAAAATCGTAAAAGCCCCCGCCGCCGCGGATCGCATCCCTTCCCCCCGCAAAGGCTCCCCTTGAGCACAAGGGGAGGCTTCAAGCCGCAGATCGCGCCCTTCCCCCCCGCAAAGGCTCCCCTTGTGCTCAAGGGGAGCTGTCGGCGAAGCCGACTGAGGGGAT
>CAVGGQ010000096.1:0-6945 GCA_963628785.1 Oscillospiraceae bacterium
CACAATGTCGTCTGCGGCGCTTTGCGGATCTTTTTCGCCGACTCCGCGTCATCAAACCTTTCGCAAATCGCTCTTGCCAAATTATGCGGTGTTGCCATAAAACAGAGGAGGAAAAGCCATGAACGAAGAAATGCTGCGCGGACTTTGCACGCGCCGCTCGAACCGCGCTTTTGCGCCGGAGCAGATCACCGATGAGGAGCTGCAGAAGGTTCTTGCCGCCGGTATGAACGCGCCGACCGCCAAAAACGGCCAGAGCCCGATCATCATCGCGGTGCAGAAGCCGGAGGAAGTCGCCGCCGTGAACGCGCTCAACGCGAAATTCACCCCGAACGCGAACCCCTACTACGGCGCGCCCACCATTCTGCTCGTGCTCGTGCCGCGCACCTTCCCGCTCGGCGACCTGGACGGCGCGGCAGTGCTCACGAACCTGTGCAACGGCGCATACGCCGCCGGACTCGCGTCCTGCTGGATCAACCGCCCGCAGTTCATGTTTGAGACGAACGAGGGCCGCGAAATGCTCAAGCGCTGGGGCGTAGAGGGCGACTGGCGCGGCGTCGGTTCCGTAGCGATCGGCCACCCAGCCGCCCCCGATCCGGAAGCCAAACCCCGCAAGGAAAACTACTGCTATATCGTTAAATAAGAAGATATACCGAAAGACGAGCTTATGGCAAACCGGGAGCTTGCCATGGCTGAGCTGCCGCTTTACAAAACTGACCCACTGCATTAAGGAAAAGAGCGGAAATTCCTGTGAAAAACCCTGTGTGGGTAGTGAAGGACGTGCAGCCAGAGGACGACTATACGCTGCTATTGACATTTGCGGACGGTGCGAAAAAAAGTATATAACGCATATCCGCTTTTGGAAAAGGCCATTTACTCTCCGCTGAAAAATCCAGCATTTTTCCCGTGTGACAAGGCAGAGTGCGGTACCGTCGTTTGGAATGACGATATAGTATAGACATTGCCCAGGAGCATCTGTACGAGTGCTCCGTCCCCGTGTGAGAGCCGCCTCTCTCAGCAAGATGCCGGAACGCTTTCGCCGATATTTCGGAAAAAACGGTAGCCGGGAATGTCCATGTATCATGCCGGTAGACAACTACTCGATGTTCTGCGAACTGCCCCGCGAGAAAAATTACTACTGGCAACACCGCATAATTCGGCAAGAGCGATTTGCGAGCAAATTTTGCTTCCGAATGAGGCGCTTTGACGCAGCAATACTTTGTGTATTGCAAGGAAATGCAACGAAATGCGGGAGCAAAATTTCCGCAAAGCACCGCAGACGACATTGTGCGGTGTTGCCCTAATTCAAACGAGACCCATTTCATTGGGCGTTCATCTGACAGAGCGCGCCGTGCCGCATTGCGGTGCGGCGAATTTATTGAGAAACAGAGGCGACTGCAATGACGAAAAAACAGAAAAAGATGCTTGTGCGCATCTGCATTACCGCCGCGATGCTCATCCTGCTGCATTTTCTTCCGATCACCGGCGCGCCGCAGCTCATCGCGTACCTCGCGGCGTACGGCATCATCGGCTATGATATCCTCCGCAAGGCGGGGCAGGGCATCATGAACGGTCGACCCTTTGACGAGAACTTCCTCATGGCGCTGGCGACGCTCGGTGCCTTTTTCCTCGCCATCTGGACGAAGAGCGGGGACTATGTCGAAGGCATCGCCGTTATGCTCTTCTACCAGATCGGTGAGCTCTTCCAGAGCTACGCTGTCGGCAAGAGCCGCCGCAATATCAGCGCGCTCATGGACATCCGCCCGGACTATGCGAACATTGAAACGGACGGCAAGCTCGAGCAGGTCGACCCCGACGAGGTCGCCGTTGGCACGGTCATCGTGGTGCAGCCGGGCGAGAAGGTACCGATCGACGGCGTGATCGTCGAGGGCGAGGCGAGCCTCAACACGAGCGCCCTCACCGGCGAGAGCCTGCCGCGCGATGTGAAGGCGGGCGACGAGATCATCAGCGGCTGCATCGATATGAACGGCGTACTGAAGATCCGCACGACCAAGGAATTCGGCGAATCCACCGTTTCCAAGATCCTTGACCTCGTGGAGAACGCCAGCTCCCGCAAGTCGCGCTCTGAGGCGTTCATCTCACGCTTTGCGAAGATCTACACGCCCATCGTGTGCATCGCGGCCGTCGCGCTGGCCGTCATCGTGCCGCTTGTGCGCATCGTGTGCGGACTGGACGCCGCCTGGACGGACTGGATCTACCGTGCTCTCACGTTCCTTGTCGTGAGCTGCCCGTGCGCGCTCGTCATCAGTATCCCGCTGAGCTTCTTTGCAGGCATCGGCGGCGCGAGCCGCGAGGGCATCCTCATCAAAGGTTCCAACTACCTCGAAGCGCTCTCGGACGCGAAGTACGTTGTTTTTGATAAAACCGGCACGCTCACGCAGGGCGTGTTCGAAGTGACTGCCGTGCATCACAGTACGATGGAGGAGGAAAAGCTTCTCGAATATGCCGCTCTCGCCGAATGTGCCTCGTCGCACCCCATCAGCAAGAGTCTGCAGCGCGCGCACGGCCGGGACATTGACCGCAGCCGCGTGACCGATATCGAGGAGATCGGCGGCCACGGCATCACCGCAAAGGTGGACGGCCACACCGTTGCCGTGGGCAACCTGAAGCTCATGAAAAAGCTCGGCATCGAAGCAACGGAATGTCACAGCGTCGGAACAATCATCCACATGGCCATCGACGGGCAGTATGCCGGCCACATCGTGATCTCCGATGTCCCGAAGCCGCACGCAAAGGAAGCCGTCGCCGCGCTCCGCCGCTGCGGCGTGAAGAAGACCGTAATGCTCACGGGCGACGCCAAACGCGTGGCGGACTCCGTGGCCGCGGAGCTCGGTGTGGACGAGGTGCGCAGCGAGCTTCTCCCGGCGGATAAGGTAGCCGAGGTGGAAAAGCTCCTCGCCCAAAAGGGCAAGCACGAACAGCTCGCCTTCGTCGGCGACGGCATCAACGATGCGCCGGTGCTCACCCGCGCCGACATCGGCATCGCCATGGGCGCTATGGGCAGCGATGCCGCCATCGAGGCGGCGGATGTGGTGCTCATGGACGATGACCCCAAGCAGATCGTCAAAGCCATCCGCATCTCCCGCAAGTGCATCGCCATCGTAAAGGAAAACATTATCTTCTCGCTTATCATCAAGTTCGGCTGCCTCGCGCTCGTCGCCTTCGGCCTCGCCAACATGTGGGCCGCCATCTTCGCCGACGTCGGTGTAATGATCCTCGCCGTCCTCAACGCTATCCGCGCCCTGCGCTATAGAGAATAAACCGCAGAAAATAACAACGCGCTCTGCCCCCCCAATTCGGAGCAGAGCGCATTTATTTTGCAGAAAATTCAGGCTGTGCGGGAGAAGGTGATATCGCCGAAGGTAGGGTCGGCGATCACCAGGGTCTCGGTGCTGACATCGAAGGACGAGGCGCATTCTTCGCCTTCGAAAATGAACAGCGTCTTTCCGTTTTCTACGGTGCATGTGCCTTCCTGTGCGTCGGCATCCACGGAGTCGATATCCACTTCGGAGAAGAGAAGATCGATGAATTCCGAAAACTTCATGCCCTGAACCAGCTCAAGTTCATCGAAATTCGTCACGCCGTAAACTGCGTAAAGTTCACTGAGCGTCATGCCGGCTTCCTCGGCAAGCTCCGTAAAGCTCGCCTCCAGATATTCCGTCAATCCGTCGGTCAATGTGGATTTCATGGTGCTGATGAGTGCGGCGGCGGAATCCTTGTCCATGACTAAAGTGCATGTCCCGTCGTCGGAAACGGAAAGGGCGACTTTGGCGGTAAGCGTGCCGAAATCGCAATAGGAAAGTGCTTTCTGTGATTCTTCGTCGCTGCCGAGATAGGCGCCGATCAGGCTGTCGATCACATTGGTCAGATCCACATCGTCGGATACCCACTCGCCGACGAGCTCGGCGGCGATCGCCTTGTCGTTGGCTGCAGACGCCCGCTCGGCACTGTCCTCGTAGTCGCCGAGAGCGGTGAAGAGCTCACAGGCTTTTTCATAGTCGCCGCTCTCATAGGCCTCCGAGGCGATCTCGTAGCTGCAGCGGTTCGCGCGTTCGGTGCTGTCCTCAAAGTCTCCGAGGGCGGTAAAGAGCTCGAGAGCTTCGGCGTAATCGCCGCTGTCGTAGCTGTCCGATGCAATCTGATAATCGCACTGATCGGCAAGCTCCGCGCTGTCCTTGTAGTCATCGAGAGCCTTGAACATCTCGCTCGCTTCGGCATAGTCGCCGCTGTCCATCAGCTTCGATGCCTTCTTGTAGTCCGCAATATTGCACCCCGAGAGCAGCACAGTCATGGAAAGTGCGAGCAGCAACGGCAGCAGTCGATGCAGAAACTTTTTCATTTTCTTTTCTCCTCAGTAAATTTACCCGAATCGAATTTCAAATATGCATCGATTGTACCATAGTTCAATTGAACTGTCAAGCCGAAAACGTCTCCCCAAAGTTGGTGAGACGTTGATTTTACAGCAATATCGCGTTATTTTCGAGAAAAGTTTCCGCAAGGCACCGCGGACGCCATTGCGGGGGAGTCTGCCCTTATACCGAGCCGAAGTTTTGCTGCCAGACGCTGTGGGTGACCAGGAAGAGGTAGGCTTCAATCAGCTCATCCACGGTGGACTCTCTGCCGCTCTCCAGCCAGTTCTTTACGGTGGATACGAGGCAGACGGCGTTGAAGCGGGCGATAGTGCGCGCGGAGAGCAACGGGGCGTGTCCGCCGGCGTTCTCGAGTGGGAGATTGTTCATGAGAAGCTTCTGCACGGCGTCGACGAACGAATCCTCGAAGCCGTTCTGCCCGGTGACGGTGAACGCCTTGCGGTAGAAGGCGGCATCGTCCACGAGCGCGGAGAATATGATCCGCAGCGCCTCCGTGCCGTTCCCACGACGGAGCGCATCACCCGCCGGAATGACAGCCTCCGTGTCCGCGATCCACGCGAGCAGATCGTACTTGTCCTGAAAATGGTTGTAGAACGAGGGACGGCGGATGCCGGCTTCGTTCGTGATCATCATGATGGAGATCTTCTCAAACGGGTACCGCAGAAGCAGCGCCTTGAAGCCGTCGGCTATGAGGCGCTTAGTAAGTTCCTTCCGAGAATCCATACCGTTCTCCTTTCAGAGCACGAAGCGGATGATCACGTCTGCGGCCGCAACGAGGAACAGAACGCCGCCGATGCCGTAGGCGACATTTTTCTGGGAGTAACCGAAATGATAACCGGTGGCAATGCCGCCGACAGTGCACAGCGCCGTAACGCCGAAGAGCGTTGCAAGGCACGGCAGCCAGAAAGCATCGAGAAAGCGTGAGCTCACACCGGCGAGCAGCGAATCGAGACTCGTGAGCACTGCCGTTCCGAGCACATCTTTATAGCGAATTTCCGAGCGATGCTCGAAAACCGTTTTTTTGCGGATCGCCTTATAGAGAAGAACCACGCCGAGCGCGAAGAATATGATCGCTGCCAGAATTTTCCAGGTGCCGACTGCCACAGTGTAGTACGATGCAAAGCGCGGCAGCGTTCCGACGAGCCGCCCGAGCTCCATCGCGGCCACCTGCGCCGCACAGTAGATGAGACAGAACTTCGCGATGCGTCCGCGCTTGAGCTCACCGAGTACGACCCCCTGGCATACGGCGGCGCCGAACACGTCGAGCGAAATGCCCACGCAGAAAACCAGAATTTCCCAATACTGCATAGATGATTAACCCCTTTGACAAAAACGAATAGATACATTCCGTATTATACCGTAAATCCGCGCGGTGGAAAGATACAAAAAGCAAAAAATGTCACGGGCAACATCGGACAGTTCGTCAATTGCACCCGAACGGAGCAAGGTGTACAATAATCCGATGAAATAAGAATGATGGGAAAGGACGAAAAGCCAATGCATACGGCAATATACGGAACGCTGGGCCCCGCATGCTCGGATGCGGATACGCTCACGAAAATGACGCAGGAAGGCATGGCCGGCCTGCGGCTCAATCTCTCGCACACCACGCTGCACGAGGCGGAGCCGCTTCTTCAGTCCGTGCGTGAAGCCGAGCGGCGGAGCGGGAAACGGCTCGAGCTGCTCCTCGACATGCAGGGCCCGGAGCTTCGCATCGGCCTGCTCGCACAGCCGACGGCGCTCACGGAGGGCGAGCGCGTGCGGCTCGGTGAGGGCGGTATACCGCTGCCCGAAGAGGTGCACCGCGCCGTGGAGAGCGGACAGATCCTGCTGCTCGACGACGGCAGGATCCGCCTTCGCGCGGAGAGCGCCGACATGGCATTGGTCGAGATCGGCGGAACACTGCGCTCGCGCAAAAGTGTCGCTCTGCCCGGAAAAGAGATTTCGCTCCCTGCCATGACGGCGCAGGATAAGGAAAATCTGATGCTCGCTCCCTCGTGCGGCGTGACGGCGGTCATGCAGCCCTTTGTCCGCAGCGCGGAGGATCTGTGCGACGTGCGCGCCCAAATCGACGCATGCGGCGGCAGCGGCATCCGCCTTTTCGCCAAAATCGAAAACCGCTGCGGTCTGGACGCTCTGCCGACGCTCCTCCCTCATGCGGACGAGATCGTCATCGCGCGCGGCGATCTCGGCAATGCCGTGCCGCTCTGGGAGCTGCCCGTGGTGCAAAAGCGCATCGCCTCCCTCTGCCGTGAGCACGGCATGCCGTTCATGGTCGTGACCCAGATGCTTGCCTCCATGGAGCACTCACCCGTGCCGACCCGCGCGGAGGTGAGCGACGTCTGCAACGCCGTGCTCGACGGCGCGGCCTCCGTCATGGTGACCAGCGAGACGGCGGCGGGCGAGTACCCGACCGAGGCCATCCGCTTCCTCGCCGACACCGTCCGCGCGACGGAAGCGTATATCGCTCAAAATAAATTATCCCGCCCTTGAAAATCGGCCGCAAATTGCAAGTGCAAGTTGGACACCTGCATGGTAGAAATTAGTTAATCAGAGC
>CAVGGQ010000097.1:0-6732 GCA_963628785.1 Oscillospiraceae bacterium
GAGCGGCACCTTGAAATATAACCCTTCCGATGCGGAGTTCATGCCGCAGTGCGTGAGAAAAGCGTCGGAGATGGAGAGCACCGCCATCTGATCCACAGATTCATAAATTTGAACATTCTCCGGCAGATCGTCGAAACGCTCGGTGTTTGTCCCCATGGAAATTATGACCTGCCAACCCGTTCGGCTCAAGACCCGTATACAATTTCGGTAGAGCTCCCGATTCTGATCCACAGTCCCCATGGAAATGTATACGGTCTTTTCTGCCGTCTTTTCAAACGGCTGCGTGATGGGGCGAATGGACGGCCCGATAAACCGGTACTTTTCGGAAAATGTGTCGGCGCAGGGCTGAAAGTACCTCGACGTGTAGACGATGGTGTTGGTGTCATTGTCGTTTTGAACGATGTCGAGCAGCCCCTTCACGGGATACCCCTTGTCTCTCAGCCGTTGAATTTGATGATCGATCTTCGGCATCGCAAAGAGCATCCGGATGATATCCCAAGGCGTCTCTTTCATGTACTTTGACGAATACCGGTTGAAAGCGAAGGTCGTCGTGGAGGACACATAGGGGATACCGTGCTTCATGGCTGCGAGCTTTCCCCAATAGGCCACGGAATCCGACACGATAACATCAGGCTTGATCTCTTCGATTTTTTCCGATGTCGTTTCGTCGAGAGCCAGCACGGAAGAAACGAGGAGTTCCGTCGCGAAGACTTTATCCTTGCCGACTCTGTCCGCGTTGCCCTTGTTTTCCATTTCAAAATCGTATCCGTCGCATCCGATAAACACGGCGCCTGCCTGCTCGATCTTCTCCCGAAACATTTCAAAAGAGAAATAGAATACCCGATGTCCCGCATCGGTCAACGCCTTTACAACTCCCAGCGTCGGATTCGTGTGTCCGTGCGCCGGAATGCAGAACCATGCGATCTTCATGGCTTTTAGCCTCCTTCCTTCTCGCCGTATGCAGCGACGAAGAGCCCGGCAAAAGCGCCTTTCGGAGGAATGGCGATACCTTTCTGCTCATCGCCGAGGAGCAGCAGCGTGTCTCCCGGTTTGATGTTGAATATGTCCCGGGCCTGTTTCGGTATGACGATCTGCCCCTTTTCGCCGACCGTAGCCGTCCATGCGTATTTTCCTTTCGGTGCATTCATGTTCTTCACCTAGAAGTATGATTAGTATAACTTATCATACTCTTCTCCGCGGCAATTGTCAACAGAAAAGTTCCCCAATACAAACAGGCGGGACAGCACAAAAGTGCATCCCGCCTGAGCGATACTGAATTATTGAATGTCTATGACCGTGAGTACGCCGTTCCCGGCGCGGAAGCGCACTTCCATGCCGGCAAAGCCGAAGCCGTAGATGCGCTCGGGGTCATCCTGGTATGAGGGACGCGGATCCTGCTCGAGCACCTCACGCAGGGACTCCCGCTTGCCCTCCGGCACGCGCTGCAGCAGATCCTCCGGAATTTCCGCATGCAGCCTACGCGCGGATACGGCGTCCGTGAATCCGCCGGTCGCCTCTGGGTGGCTGTCGGCGTAGGGGAGATAGGGCTTCACATCGAGGATGGGCGTTCCGTCCATCAGATCCGCGCCGCGCACCACGAGCACCGGCCCTTCGTTCGTGTATTCGATCCGCTCGAGCTTCACGGATGAAATGCCGATGTGGTTCGGGCGGAACGGCGAGCGGCTCGCAAACACGCCCACGCGCTCGTTCCCACCGAGCCGCGGCGGGCGCACAGTGGGGGAGAAGGTCTCGTTCTCCCGCACGGCGGCGGAGAACTGCCACAAAAGCCAGATGTGCGAAAAATCCTCCAGCCCGCGCACGGCATCCGAGCTTCGATATTCGGGACAGAACACCACTCGCGCCTCGAGCGCCTTTGATAGGCCGCTCTGCTTCGGAATGCCGAACTTCGTCGGGAAGTCGGAGCGAATGTGCGCCACCGGGCGCATGAGAATTTCGTTATTTTCCATTACAGATGTACTCCTCTGCCGTCCGCGCGGCCTGCCACGCGGAGAAATTAAAGCACCGCACGCCGCCGTACTCCATGCGGCGCGGCACGGCGTTTGTGAGAAACGACGCAAGATTGTCCTCGTTGATCTCGGAAAAATACGGCCTCAGTGCCGGCACGGCGTCAAACGAACTGTCCCACACATAGTTGATGGCACCGGCCCGGTTCTCCGAATACTTCAGATCATACGCTGCGGCGATCGCATCCGGCCGCGCAAAGGCGAACACGAGCCACAGCGAAAGGCACACGAGGAAGGTAAACCGAAAGAGGTGAAACTTCTCCCGGAAAAGCGTATACACCGCACCTGCAAGCACCACGGCGAGCACCAGGAGAAACCACAGCACAAGCAGCCGCAGGTAGGTGAGTCCGTAAGCGTTCACATAGAGCATCATCCGCATCGCACTCGACACTTCCATCAGATAGGTGCACGCCGAGATAAACACGAGGATCCACCGCAGCGCCCCGCTCATCCGAAAGCGGCGCGGCACGAACAAAATGAGCACCACATTGATGCCGCTCACAAAAAGAAGCTGGAAAAATCCTTCGCGCGCATATTCCGCATAGGTCATCCACTCCGGCAGCGCATTCACATTTCCGCCGAAGAGCACCGTGATCTGCACGGCGCAGAAAACGGCATAGATGACGGCGAGCACCGCAGTGAATGTGACGGCAACAAGGCTTCTTGCGCGGTGGATCGGCTTTTCCGCACCCTCGCCGCGGTCGCACTGTGCGCAAAGCGCGGCATAGAAAGATACGGCGATCACGAGCGTCCAAATCACGGCTCTCACCGCCGTGCGCAGGGCATCCGGCAGACCGGCGCCGCCGAAAGTGTTTTTCACCAGTTCCGAAAAGGCCGCATCTGCGCCCATAAGGAGCGCCAAAACAAGCCACGCGAGCGGAACGGCAATGCACAGCCCAAGCAGGACATACCGTCCCGAGCCTTTTTTGCCTTTCCGAAGCGCGAACAGATGCATAAACGGTTCGGCCAAATGCGAAAATGTCCGTCCGAACAGACGAAACCCGCCCGCGATCGCCTGCTCAAAGCTCTGCGAGAGCACATCACGGGATGCGCTCGTGATCCACAGCATTTCCGAGAGAACGATGCCGAGAATGCTTACCGACTGCGTGTCCTCGTTGGCCGTCCAAACGAGCGTAAGTCCGAGCAGCCCGATGGTGCACGTCCAGAATATATCGCGCCGCTTGTCCTCTAAACCGATTTTTCGCAGCGCAAGGCGCGTGGCGCCGCATAGTGCCAGAGCAAAAACCGTGCCGTTCAGACCGATATAGTCCGCTCGCACAAAGCAGGGCGCATACACCGCGCCGAGCAGGAGTGCGAGGGGGAGAAGATATCGGGCATTGCCGCGAAGACGCGCATGGCGCGCGTCTTCACCGGGCAGCACTTCGCTCACTTCGATCGGCCGCCCCTCATACCATGCGGATTCTTTGCTCATTCGTCTCCCTCCTCGTCCGGCACCCGCTCAAGGATGTCCCCGGGCTGGCAGTCCAGCGCACGGCAGAGCGCATCCAGCGTGGAAAAACGCACTGCCCGCGCGCGGTTGTTCTTCAAAATTGACAGATTTGCTGCAGTTATGTCAACTTTTTCCGCAAGCTCTCCAAGCCCAATTTTCCGCTTGGCCATCATGACATCGAGATTGATCACGATCATGGCGTCACCTCAAATCGTCAGGTCGTCATCCTGCTTGTAGCTCACGGCTCGGTCGAAGACCTGCGCGAGCACAAGGGAGAAGAGTCCCGCCAGCAGAAAAACGCACACAATGGCCAGCAGCCCCGGAGTAAAAAATACCAGAAGCCGCACGAGCATCAAAACGGCAATGGCAAAAGCATATACCGCCATCCGCCGCAGCGAGCGCACATTGCTCCGTACAAAGCATTCATCCGCGAGCACCGTGCGCACCATGCGCCGCAGCTCATAGAGAATGAGCACCGAAGCCGCTCCCGCGAGCAGAAAGAGCAGCGTATGCAGCACGAGCCGCTCCGCAACGGACGGATAAAACCCCGCCGCCCAACGGATAGACCACGGCACGCTCACGGTAACGGCAATGCCGAGATAGAACAAAACATACAGAAGCGCATTCGTCACGCGCACCGCGAGCGAGGGCTTCTTATCATTCAAACATTTCATATTCAAACCTCCATGCCGGGAGCATATCATAATAGAAACCGAAAGTCAATAACAACTTATCGAAAAACGATAAAAACATAACGAAAATAAATATGTCTGCCCGAGAAACAACTCGGGCAGACAGTTTTCATAATTAAAAGCGTTATTCACTCAGCGGGGTGATGCCGCAGCCTTCCAGTATTGTGTCGGCGAGCGGCGTGCCGAAGAAATCATAGAGACGCCGTGCGGGACTGTCCGCGGCTTCATCACTGCGTATGACGACATAACCCTTCGTGCCGAGCGGGTAATCACCGGAGCGGACATTGTCCGCCGTGGCGTCCACGCCGTTGAGCGAGAAGGTGAGCAGCGATTCACTCGAATAGACATCGTTGAGGTAAGTCATAATGCTGTAGCCGATGGAGTAGGGATCGTTGAGGCACTGCGTCACGAGCGTGCTCATCTCGTCCAGACGCTCAAAGCCGAGCGCTTCATAATCCGGCACATCCTCGTCCCCAAAGAGCATTTTCTCAAAGAGCCTCTGGCTGCCGGACTGGTCATCGCGGTAGAGCACGTTGATGGCGTGATCCGCACCGCCGAGTTCACTCCAGTTTGTGATCTCACCGCGGAAAATGGCCTTGACCTGATCGATCGTGAGATCCGTCACGCCGCACTCGCGGCTGCCGATGAACACGAGACCGTCACCGCCGTAGAGCTTCATTTCCACTTCCACGCCCTGCTCGTCGAGATACGCCTGTTCCTCATCGGTCGGCGCAGCGAGAAAAGCGATGTCCGCTTTTCGGTCGGCAATGTTCAGCCATGCGCCGTGTGTGGTGGAGCAGAGCGGCTCACTGCGGCCGAATCCGGTCTCCAGACAGAAGAATGTGTAGAGGCCGGCCGTCAGCGGCTTGCGCGCTGTGGAGGAGTCGATGACCGGGAAGTCTCCGTCGGCAAAGAGCGAACGGTAGGCCGTCGTGAAATCGATGGGATAAAGCTCGGCCGCTTCCATGTCGAGCACATAGCAGTGCACAGTCACGCTCCAGCCGTAGTCGCCGTTGTCGGCATATTCGTTGCTGCAGATGAGCGCCTTGCCGTTATAAGCACAGCTCATATAAACGCTCATGCCGGAGTTGTCGATGTCGAGACTCAGCCGTTCCCCGCCGCGCACATAGTAAAACGCAAACCCGGTGTCGTAATTATCCTCCATGAGAAACGCGCCGTTATAGCCGTAAAGCACGCTGCTGTCGGTGCATGCGATCGATGCATCCTCGGTGATAAACTGACCGGTGAGCGGGTCAACGGAGGTGAGCGTGCGCGCGGTCGTATTCAGAAGATACATTTCGTCGCTGCTCGAGGAGACAGTAAGCGAAGCATCAAACGGCGTCTCCCAGAGCTTTTGCAGCGACGGCAGGGAGTAGCCGACGATTTTGGCCACCGTGCCGCTGTAGTCGCTCGCGATGAGCACGTCGCCGCTCACAAGGAGGTTGCCGAGATAGCAGTCGTAGAAGATCTCCTCCGGCTCGCCGCCGTCGGTATAAAGATAAAGCTTTGACTCCGTGATGCTGTAATATTCGCCGATAAAACCGCCGTCAAAGGCATGGATGCGGGAAAACTTCATTCCGCTTGCCGTCAAAAGATCCTCACTCCTGCCGGCAGACAGATCAATGCGCTTTACGGTGCCGTCCGAGAGAGCGGCGAGCACCGTGTCGCCGACGCGGTCATAGCTCAGCACATCATCGTCAACGAGAAGTGAGGCCGTGCCGCCGTTTGATGCAAGCATATAGAGCCGCGCATAGTCTTCGCTGACGCAAAAGGCGTTATCTTCACCTTCTGCGGGTGCCTCGGTGACTGGGAGAGTTCCCGTGACCGTGCCGCTGTATGCGTTGCCGCTTGTGGCGTTGCCGTCCGTGGCATAGGCATCGCCGTCCGTCGCATTGCCGCCGCTTACCGTCTGCGAGCCGCAGGCGCAAAGCGCGAAGAGCAGGCAAAGCGCAAGCAATACGGCCGTAATTTTCTTCATGGTTTTTCTCCTTCCGAAAAGAAGTTTCACCCTATAGACGCCGTGAGCGGCCCGGCGGTTCGGATCATTCACGCCGTTCCTTCAAACGGGCTGCGGTACCGTGCATGTGGTCGGAAATGACCCAGTCCATAAAGGCGATGATCTCCTCAGGCGTCTTTTGTATTTCGCCGACAAGCCAGCTCTCCATCATCCCCGCAGCGGCCACGACACCCTTGAAGCTTAAGGTCAGCTATGGCGCGGCGAAGATTATCAAGACTTCCGAAGACGGCAATGTTTCGGGCATTACCTTTACCATCGTCGGTGAAGGCATTAACGAAACCCGTACTACAGATAAAAACGGCGCGATTCTCGTAGAAAATCTCATGCCCGGCACTTACACAGTCACCGAGCAGAGCTATGACAAATACGAGCCGCAGGAAACCCGTCATGTTACGGTTGTCGCCGGTCAGACGGCAACAGTCTCCTTCAACAATGTCCTTAAACGCGGCGACCTGATTGTCATCAAGACCTCAGAGGACGGTCTGAACAGCGGGGTTACCTTCCACCTTTACGGCACTTCGCTCAGTGGCCTTGCCGTGGATGAGTACA
>CAVGGQ010000098.1:0-6588 GCA_963628785.1 Oscillospiraceae bacterium
CGGTGCTCAAATATCTGACGAACGATCCGGCGGTGCTCAATGACGATGGCCGCATTTGGCTTTACTACGGCTGGGGACTTGCCCGCGACTTCCGAAGCAGACGGCTTGCACCGCTCTACAATTTCGTCCAGAGCAAGCTTTTCAGCCGAAGCATTGCGGAAATCAAGGCGACAACGCCGAGCATTCTCTCCTGCGCCGTTGCGGAGCTGGGAGATGACATGCGCACCGTGAAAACGGAGCCGAAAGCGGTGCTGGACAGCAAAACCACAGCGCCGAAAAACAGCGAGCTCTATCACCATGCCTTTTATGAAGCGCCCTCGGTCCGAAAAATCGGGGATACTTACTATCTGGTCTATTCCTCTGGGGAAAACAACGAGCTGGCTTATGCCACGAGCCGCTGCCCGGATCGCGGCTTTACTTATCGCGGCGTAATTGTTTCCAACAGCGATCTCGGCTATGAAGGAAATAAGACACCCAAAGCCCCTGCCGGAACAATCCATGGCGGAATAGAAGAGATCAACGGACGCTGGTATGTATTCTACCATCGCTGCACCAACAACACGGATTTCTCGCGGCAGGCCTGTGCGGAGCCCATCTCGATTTTGCCGGATGGAAGCATTACGCAGGTGGAGATAACAACGCAGGGCATGGCGAATGCGCCAATCCCTGCCGTGGGCACGATCGGCGCGGCATTCTGCTGCAACCTGACCACCGGGGAGCCTGTAAAGCCGGTGCTTGGAAAGCCTCAGACGCAGCCGAGGATCACCGAAATCGGCGGGGAGACCATTGTTGCGGACATGGCAGACGGGACAGAGCTATGCTATAAGTATTTCAGTTTCCGCAATGTAGGCGGAGTGAAAATAACCTTCCGCGGCAGCGGGACCGGAAAAGCGGAAATTCAGGCCGGTGCATATGTTGGCGAAATTCCTGTTGCGCCTTGCAGTGAATGGACGGAGGGTGCCTGCACCGAACCGCTCCCGGACGGTGTTTCTGCGCTGATCGTCCGATATCGCGGCAGTGGAAAACTGCATTTGAAAGAGATCATATTTTTGGAGGCATAACATGGAAAAGCGGGAATTCCCGAAGGATTTTCTCTGGGGCGCGGCGGCAGCCTCCGCGCAAATCGAAGGCGGCTGGAACGAAGGCGGCCGAACGGCCAGCATTTGGGATGTGGCGACAGAAAAGCAGGTCAAACACGGAGAAAACTGCCATACAGCCTGTGATCACTACCATCGTTGGAAAGAGGACGTGGCGCTGATGCGGGAAATGGGGCTGAGATCCTACCGGTTTTCCATCAGCTGGTCCCGTGTAATTCCGGAGGAAGGAAAAGTAAATCCGGAAGGACTGAAATTCTATTCCGATCTGGTGGATGCTCTGCTCGAAGCCGGTATCGAACCGCTGGTGACCATTTTCCATTGGGATATGCCGCTGTGGGTCTGCAAAAAAGGCGGGTGGCTTTCGGAGACAATCGTTCCTCTGTTTCGGGACTATGCCAAGGTCGTGGTGGAAGCCCTGTCCGACCGGGTCAAATGGTGGATAACGATCAACGAGCCCGGCTGCTTCATTATGAACGGCTATTTGCAGGGCGTACACGCTCCTTTCAAGCGGGATTATCCGGCACTCTCCAAGCTGTCCCGAAACTGCATGCTGGCTCATGCGGAGGCGGTGAAGGTCCTTCGGCAATATGCGAAGCAGCCGGTAAAGGTGGGCGCGGCGTTTTCCACGGGGGCGTATGTGCCGCAGGATGAAACACCGGAAATGATTGAAAAAGCCCGCCGCCGGAGTACAGAATCAGGCAACGGGCTGATGGGCAACCGCTGGTGGATGGATCCCATGCTGCTGGGCAAGCCCGTGCGCGCCTACGGAATTTATGCCAGCCGTAAGAATGACATGGCGGCGATATACCAGCCGCTGGATTTTATCGGGCTGAACATCTATACGTCCTATAACTATGCAGACTGGGGTTCCGGCGAAAAGGCTGCCCCCGGCACGCCCAGAAATTCCCTCGGTTGGGTCATCGACGAACGCTGTATGTACTGGAATGTGCGCTTTATCTATGAACGCTACAAGCTTCCCATCATGATCACTGAAAACGGTTTGGCGGCAAACGATATGGTCAGTCTGGACGGAAAAGTCCACGATCCCAAGCGCACCGATTTTATAAAGCGGTACTTAGGCCAGCTCAAACGGGCTGCGGGAGAGGGAATCCCGCTTCTTGGCTACCAGCACTGGTCGGTCATGGATAATTTTGAATGGGCGGAAGGCTACGATCCGCGGTTTGGCCTCATCTATGTAGACTTTGCCACCGGAGAACGAATTATAAAAGACTCCGCATGGGATTATAAGCATATTATCGAAACCAACGGCGAGGAGCTTTGAAGGTGAAACTATGAAAATCTGTATCGATCTAAACGGAAAAACCATTCCCACCGATTTTTCCTGGCAGTTCGGTATCGGCAATGACCACGCCTGTCAGATGCTCCGCACGGACGTCTGTGAGCATGTCAAACTGGCGCATGATGAGCTGGGAATTCGCTACATTCGCTTCCATGGAATTTTTGATGACGATCTGCTGGTGATCCAGCGCCTGACGGACTACTTCAACTTTGCGGCCATGCCATGGGCCGGAAAGGTTCGGGAGCTGAGCTTCCGGCAAATCGCCAATGTATTTGATAATGTATTGAAATGCGGCATGAAGCCCTTTGTGGAATTATCCTTCATGCCAAGTGCCATCGCGAAAGGGAAAAAGGTCGGGCTCCGTTACCGGAATCACATTGATATGTCGAAGCATATGGAGTGCTGGTGCGAGCTGGTTGAAAAATTCATCCGTTTCCTGTTGGATCGATACGGAAAAGAGGAAGTGGAGAGCTGGTATTTTGAGGTGTGGAACGAGCCGGATCTTCCGATCTTTTTCCACGGAAAGCAGCAGGATTATTTTGCATTGTATGCAGCAACGGTGCAAACAGTAAAAAAAGTGGACTCGGCTCTGCGGGTGGGCGGACCTTCCACAAGCGCTTGCCGATGGCTGAACGAGTTCAAAGCATATTGTGAGAAAAATCAAGTTCCCTTCGACTTCTTGACCACGCATCATTATCCCGGCGACGGCTTCGGTAATTCCTTTGGAGTAAAGGATGCCTTTAAGATGATGAAGATCACCCATGACAACGCCAAAAACGGCGTAGATTTGGGGGATACTCTGACGGAATATTTCTTTAAGCCGGAGATATACAAGACATGGACAAAGGGGATTCTCCGCCAACTGGATGAAAAAGCCCGCAGGGAAGCCGGAGACATGCCGCTGTTTATGACCGAATGGAACTCCATGGCCGTATACAGCTCTCCGGTCCACGACGAAAAATACTCCGCTGCGTTCCTTGTGAAAAGTGTAATGGATCAGAAGGGCATCATGGACGCTTATATGTTCTGGTGCTGTTCGGATGTGTTCGAGGAGCTTTTTATTCTGGGCAAGCCTTTTCACGGAAGCTACGGCATCGTAAGCAATGACGGAATTCCCAAGCCGAATTTCTGGGGCTTTAAGATGCTGAGCCGGCTCTTTCCACAGCGTCTCGACCTTCCCACAACAAACGATGATGTAGAGTATGCCGTCTTTGTGGACGGAAACAAGACCCAAATCCTTCTGTACGCGCAGGATTTCGACTACGGAAAGCACGATACAACGGAAATAGAGATTACGATAAATACGCCTGCCGGATCGGCAACAAAGCAGGTGATCGATGATTTGCACTGCAACCCCAAAGCCGAGTGGATAAAGCTGGGAAAGCCGGATCTGCTTACCCCTGCACAGGTCGCGATGATCAAAGAGAAAACCAAACTTACCTCGGAACCGCAGCCGTTCACCGAGGAAAACGGCAATACAACGATTCGTCTCTCCATGCGGACCAACGACGTTGTGCTGCTGACGCTGGAATAAGAATTGCGTTCTTTGATTAGTCAGAGTCTCCGGCACTGTTCCTGCGGAACCGACTGGCGTTGATGGGACTATTTGCGGCAATCGGTTATTTTGCAAATGCATTGCCGCGCAACGCAAATAGGTTTCCCGAGGGATTTATCTGTAGCAAGCAGCAAAAACGCGGGTATCGCGAAACACGATACCCGTGTGAATTCATAATACAATATCATCGAAAAAGCAAGAAATCCGAACCCCTGACCGATTAGTCCAAGGTTCGGATTATCTTGCGTTGGTGGAGGCGAGGAGAGTTGAACTCCTGTCCGAAAACGCTTTGAAGGGAACTTCTCCGGGCGCAGACGCTTATTTTGGGCTGTGCCCTTTTCCCCTTCTTACCGGCTAAACGTCAAGCCGACAGGTCGGGTAGCTTCATTATGCATGGTGCGCTCAAAGCTTTGCGCACGCACGGACGCCTCTCATCGACGCCCCGCTTCCGGGCCGAGGCACTCCCGGAGGGGACGGGTCACGGCTTAAGCCGCGGCCAGAGCAACGTTATCGTTGTTCTTTAATTTATAATTGCCCATTTTATGGATGGTAGGCGCATCCGCCCGCTATTCCAATCTCCGCATCCCCGTCGAAACCGGTACGCCCCCTCGTCGTCGCGGATTGCATTTCTGAGCTTCGCCGCAAGCGGCAAAGCTCATGCATTCCATCGCTCCTCCTCTTCCGAACGAACTCGCTGCGTTGGGCTTCGTTCGGAGAAAAAGAGAACAAGAAAACATAAATCGAATCACCATCATTTCTGCGGAAATGATGAGCCGCCTTAGCGGCGGGGCAACTTCAAAGGGAAACCGGGTTCCCCCTTGAGGATCCATTCTTTTTAGAACAAGGAAGCTGCGCTGATTTTATCTTTTCTTCGGTTCGGGGTAGTCTACGCCGAAGGTTTCTACGGTGACCTTTTTCATGACCTGAGGGGTCTGGGGACGGTCGTTGTAGTCGGTCTTTACAGCGGCGATCCGGTCGACGACATCCATGCCCTCGGTGACGGTGCCGAATGCGGCGTACTGTCCGTCGAGATGCGGGGCGTCTTCATGCATGATGAAGAACTGGCTGCCGGCGCTGTTGGGGTACATGGAACGGGCCATGCTCAACACGCCGCGCGTATGCTTGAGGTTGTTCGTGAAGCCGTTGCCGCGGAACTCGCCGTAGATGTGGTAGCCGGGGCCGCCCATGCCAGTTCCCTCCGGGTCACCGCCCTGGATCATGAAGCCGGGAATGACGCGGTGGAAAATGAGTCCGTCGTAAAAGCCCTTGTTGATGAGGGAGATGAAGTTGCGCACGCTCTCCGGAGCGACTTCGGGGTACAGCTCCGCCTTGATGACGCCGCCGTTTTCCATTTCGATGGTCACAACAGGATTGCTCATGTATCGTAATTCCTTTCTTTTCTGGCGCGGTCTATTTCACGCTTTGCTTCCCGCTCGGCGTCGGAATCGCGCTTATCGTACAGTTTTTTGCCTTTGCAAAGGCCGAGTGAAACTTTCACGCGGCTGTCTTTGAAATACAGCGAGAGCGGTATGAGCGCCACGCCGTCCTGCGACACGCGCTCGTCCAGCTTGCGGATCTCGCGCTTGTGCATCAGAAGGCGGCGGATGCGCATCGGGTCGCGGTTGAAGATGTTGCCCTTTTCGTAGGGACTTACATGCATGCCGCGCACAAAAAGCTCGCCGCCGCGGATCGTGCAGAAGCTGTCTTTGAGATTTACCTGCGCGGCCCGAATGGATTTTACCTCCGTTCCGAACAGCTCGATGCCCGCTTCAAAGCGCTCTAAGACGAAATAGTCGTGGAACGCTTTCCGGTTGGAAGCGATCTCTTTGATCCCTTCTTTTTTCGGCACGGCTCTTTCGCCTCCTCCGCATTGACAGTAAAAGTATTATACCATACTTGTCAAGTGCCCGAAAGAGTGAAAATCTGCGCCTACGGGAAGGAAAATACTGGTATTTCACTTCGATGTGTGATAGACTGGTTTAAAATGAATTTATAATGAGGAGCATATGCCATGAATTATACGGAAACGAAGCTGCGGCGTCTGAATACCTATTCGGGCGTGATCGTGAATGTCGGGCTCGACAGCGTACGGCTGCCGGACGGAAAGGTGACATACCGCGAGGTCGTTGAGCATCCGGGCGGAGCGTGCATCCTGCCCGTGGACGCAGACGGCAATGCCTACTGCGTGCGCCAGTACCGCTATGTTACCGGCGAGCACATTCTTGAGGCTCCCGCTGGCAAGCTTGAGCGCGGCGAGGATCCTTATCTGTGCGCCGAGCGCGAGCTGGGCGAAGAGACCGGCTTCACGGCGGGAAAAATCGTGCCTCTCGGCAAATACTATACCTCCCCCGGCTTCTCGAGCGAGGTACTCCACCTCTATCTCGCCACCGAGCTCTCCCGCGGCGAGGCGCATCCGGATGAGGGGGAATTTCTCGATGTGGTGAAGATCCCGTTTTCCGAGCTGCTCACCAAGGTGCGCCGCGGTGAAATTGCCGACGGAAAAACCGCGATTGCGGTGCTGCAGGCGTCATTTTTGCTGTAATTCGCGCAGATTTCGGCGGAATGCTTGCACTTTGCGTCCGTATTCGAGCGCAAAAAGTTCCCGTACACATTTAGGCTTATGTGTACGGGAACTC
>CAVGGQ010000099.1:0-6282 GCA_963628785.1 Oscillospiraceae bacterium
CATCAACGAGGCCAACATGGGCCTGCAGATCGCCGCCATCGCGAAACGCTACATGAAGGACATGCTGCGCCGCGGCCGCAGGAAAAGGCAGAGCGCCGACGGTCAGGTGCAGATGGGCATGAACCTCGAGACCGTGCTCAAGAACATGGCGCTCGCCGGGCAGGAAAAGCTCGAAGCCGTCGGCACGAAAGACCCGAAGGGCTTCCAGACCATGCGCACGAAAAAGGGTGATGAGCTCATCATGAAAGCGCATGTGAAGGCGCGCGCCGTCATCCGCCGTCTCGCCCCGCACGCGAAAGTCGGTCTCACGCTCTCCCTGCACGATGTGCAGCCCGTATCGGGCGGCGAGAAGCAGGCGGAGAAGATCTGGACGGACGAATTCACGCACTACCTTCCGTACATCCGCGAGGATGATTTCCTCGGCGTGCAGAACTACACGCGCTGCATCATCGGCCGGTCCGGCGACCTCGGCGTGCCGCAGGGCGCGCGCACGACGCAGATGGCGTACGAGTTCTATCCCGAAGCTCTCGGCCATGTCATCGAGCGCACGGCTCAGGACTTCAAGGGCAACATCATCGTCACCGAAAACGGCATTGCCACAGAGGATGACGCGGAGCGCTGCGAGTTCATCCGCCGCGCCATGATGTCCGTAGAGAAATGCATCGAAAAAGGCATCCCCGTCAAGGGCTACATCCACTGGACGCTCATGGACAACTTTGAGTGGCAGAAGGGCTTCTCCATGCGTTTCGGCCTCATCGCCGTGGATCGCACCGATATGTCCCGCCACCCGAAGCAGAGCCTCGCGCTCCTCGGAACTTATGCGAAAAAGAAGGATTGACCATGAGAGAAGTATTGAATTTCAACGATAACTGGTATTTCAGCAAAACGGCGGATGTGCCGGGCGCTCTCCCGACCGACTGGGAGAGCGTGCTGCTCCCGCACACCTGGAACGCCGTCGACGGACAGGACGGCGGCAACGACTACTGGCGCGGCACGGCCATGTACTGCAAGAGCTTTGCAGCCCCCGGGAATATGGAAGGCAAATGCGCCGTGCTCGAGTTCCGTGGTGTCGCCATGACCGCGGACATCTATCTGAACGGTCAAAAGATCGCCCACCATGAGGGCGGCTACAGCGCCTTCCGCATCGATGTGACCGCGCTCCTGCGCAGGGAAAACCTCCTGTGCGCCGCCGTCGACAACTCCGACAACGGCTTCGTCTACCCGCAGAAGGCCGACTTCACCTTCTACGGCGGCATCATCCGCGATGTAAACCTCATCCTCGTGCCCGAAAACCACTTCGAGCTCGTGAAGGACGCCATGCCCGGCATCAAGGTGACGCCCGTTGTCGACCTTGAGAAAAAGACCGCTGCCGTCACCGTCGAGACCATTACGGTCGGCGAGGGCAGCGTGACCGTCACCGTGAACGGCGAGAGCAAGAGCGTGCCGTCCGTCAACGGCTGCGCCAAGGCGGAATTCGTCATTCACGATGTGCATCTCTGGGACGGCCTCAAGGATCCCTACCTCTACACCGCCGAGGCGGAATTCGGCGGCGACACCGTGTCCGCGCGCTTCGGCTGCCGCAAGTTCGAGATCGATGCACAGAAGGGCTTCCTCCTCAACGGCCGTTGTTATCCGCTGCGCGGCGTGGCAGCCCATCAGGATCATAAGGGCACCGGCAGCACCGCCGTGCGCGAGAAGATTGCCGAGGACATCGACCTGATCCTCGAAATCGGCGCGAACACCGTGCGCCTTGCGCACTATCAGCACCCGCAGGCCATGTACGACCTGTGCGACGAAAAGGGCATCATCGTGTGGGCGGAGATCCCGTACATCTCCCTGCACATGAAGAACGGCCGCGCGAACACGCTCTCGCAGATGGAGGAGATGGTCGCGCAGAACTATAACCACCCCTCCATCGCCGTGTGGGGCCTCTCCAACGAGATCACCGCAGCGAGCGCCGTGAACGAGGAGCTGCTCGAGAACCACCGCGCGCTCAACGCTCTCGCCCATAAGCTTGATGCCACGCGCTCCACCACCATGGCAAATGTCTTTATGCTCGAGACTACGAGCCCCATCCTCGACATCCCCGATGTGAACAGCTATAACCTCTACTTCGGCTGGTATCTCGGCGAGCTCGACCAGAACGAGGACTTCTTCGACACCTTCCACGCGAAGTTCCCGAACAAGCCCATCGGCCTCGCGGAGTACGGCGCGGATGCAAACCCTGCATTCCAGAGCGCCGCACCCGAAAAGGGCGACTACACCGAGACCTACCAGTGCGTCTACCATGAGCACATGGCGAAGATCATTGCCGAGCGCCCGTGGCTGTGGGCCACGCACGTGTGGAATATGTTCGACTTCGGCGCCGACGGCCGCGATGAAGGCGGCAAGCACGGCGAGAACCAGAAGGGCCTCGTGACCTTCGACCGCAAGATCAAAAAGGATGCCTTCTATCTTTACAAAGCCTACTGGAGCCGCGAGCCGTTCGTGCACCTGTGCGGCAGCCGCTATGTCGACCGCACCGAAGCCGAAACGGAGATCAAGGTCTACTCCAATCTCCCCGAGGTGTCCCTCTTCGTTGACGGCAAGTGCGTCGAAACGAAAAAGGCGGAGAAGATCTTCACCTTCACCGTTGCCATCTCCGGCACGCACACCGTGGAAGCTCGCGCCGAGGGCTGCTCGGACACCATCACCGTCTGCAAGGTCGATGCGCCGAACGCCGCCTACTCCATGCCGAACCGGCAGGAAGTGAACAACTGGTTCGACGGCGAGCTCGACGAGAGCTGCTGGTCGGTCAAGGACAACATGTCCGCCGCCATGGCGCACCCGAAGGCGGGCGCGGTCATGAAGCAGATCATGGACAAGGCAGCCGCCTCCCGCGGCGATGTCGCCACCGCGACGAAGGACAACCCCGCCCTTGTTGCCATGATACAGCAGGCCATGAAGCGCATGACCATCGAAGGCCTTCTCAAGCAGGCCGGTGCCGACCCCGAGAGCATCAAGCAGCTCAACCGCATCCTGCAGACCATTTCAAAAAACTGAAAATAGGGGAGGGCACTCTCATGAAGCACACCTACTGCAATCCGCTCGATCTGGGCTACCGCTATCAGCACATGAAGGAGGGCCCGCGCGTGGCCGGCTTGCGAGAGGCAGCCGACCCCACGCTCGTGTATTTCAAGGGGAAGTACTATCTCTTCACCTCTATGTCGGCGGGCTTCTGGTACTCGGATGACCTGTGCAACTGGGACTTTCGCGCCGCGCCGGATCTCCTCATCTATGACTACGCGCCCGATGTGCGTCAGGTGGGGGAGTACCTCTATTTCTGCGCGAGCCGCAGGGGACGCACCTGCCCCATCCTGCGCACCGCCGATCCGCTCTCCGAGCCGTTCACCGAAGTGAACTGCGCCATGGAGTTCTGGGATCCCGACATGTTCCTCGATGACGACGGGCGCGTGTATTTCTACTTGGGCTGCTCGAATGTCACGCCCATCCGGGGCGTGGAGCTCGATCCCGATACCATGACGCCCATCGGCGAGGAAAAGGAACTCATTTTCGGCGCCGAGAAGCAAAACGGCTTCGAGCGCCCGGGCGATGACGGTGTAGTCAACAGGGAAGCGAGCCAGGTCTACCGGGAAATCAAGCGCTTCTACGATGCTGAGACCGATTCCTTCCGCTTCCCGCCGGAGATGCCCGCCAAAATGGGAAACTACAGCATCGACTCCATCGTAAAAATGTTACGTTCGATCGACAAACCCTACATCGAGGGTGCCTTCATGACGAAGCACGACGGCACGTACTATCTCCAGTACGCCTGCCCCGGCACGGAGTACAACACCTACGCCGACGGCGTGTATACCTCCGATTCGCCCCTCGGCCCCTTCACGCTGCAGAAGTCGAACCCGTTCTCCTCAAAGCCGGGCGGCTTCATCTGCGGCGCCGGCCACGGCAGCACCATCGAGGATAAGCACGGAAACTGGTGGCATGCCTCCTCCATGCGCATCTCCGTGAACCACGCCTTCGAGCGCCGCGTCGGCCTCTTCCCGGCAGGCTTCGACGCAGACGGCGTCCTGTACTGCAACCAGAATTTCGCCGACTACCCGCACCGCATCCCGCACGGTACATTCGATGCCGCCGCGCAGGATCCCGAGTGGATGCTCCTGAGCTTCAGAAAACCCACGGCGGCATCTTCGACGGCAGAGGGCAGCGATCCCGCGCTCGCCGTGAACGAGGATATCCGCACCTGGTGGAGCGCCGCATCGAGCGCACCCGGCGAATGGTTGTGCACGGATCTCGGAAAAGCGTACGATGTCCGCGCCGTGCAGGTGAACTTCGCGGACGAGAAGCTCGTTGTCGACTTCCCCGCGGATGCCTACGGCGACGACCGCAAGACCCGCCACATCGAGACCGAGGAGCAGATCACGAACTATACGCTCGAGTCGAGCGAGGACGGCGTGAACTGGACGATGCTCGAGCGCGTGAGCCGCGAGTGCGTGAATGCGTATCATGAATTCCCGGACGGCATCACGGCGCGCTATATCCGCGTGACCGGCGGCGAGCTGCCGTACGGACAGACGATGCGCATCAGCGGCCTTCGCGTATTCGGAAACGGAGCGGGGGAGAAGCCCGTCCGGGCGAGCGCCAAGGGCGAGCGTCTCGATGCACTCGATGCGAAGATCTCATGGGCACCGGTCGAAAACGCGCAGGGCTGCAATGTCCGCTACGGCATCGCGCCCGACAAGCTCTACATGAGCCGCCTCGTGTACGATGCGAACGAAGCAAAGCTCCCCACCCTCATCGCCGGACAGGCTTACTATGTTTCCGTCGACACCTTCAACGAAAACGGCATCACCCCCGGCGAGATCATCCAAATCAATACCTGATCCGATCGCGGCGGAGCTTTTTCGGCTCCGCTGCATTACTTCTGGCTTTTTTCCACAGAGGGGAGTATAATGCGGATACATTCCATGAAAGAGAGGAAAGAACATGAGCGATTATATCAGAACATATACCGGGCGGAAGTTTGAGCCGCTCTCTCCGGATGCGGAGAACATCGACATTCGGGACATCGCCCATTCGCTCTCCCTCATCTGCCGCGGCAATGGCCATGTTCATTCCTTCCGGTCGGTCGGCGAGCACTGCATCTGCTGCGCCAGGGAAGCCGCCGCGCGCGGCTATGCGCCCCGCCTTGTCCTCGCCTGTCTTCTCCATGACGCGAGCGAGTGCTATCTCTCGGATGTCCCGCGGCCGTTCAAAAAGGATCTCCCCGCCTACTACGAGCACGAAGACCGCCTGCTCGCCATGATCTACGAAAAGTACCTCGGCGCGGCCCTCACGCCGGAAGAGCAACGCGCCCTCAAGGAGATCGACGACGATATGCTCTGGTACGACCTCACGATCCTGCTCCGGGAACCGCCCGCATCCCCCGAGCCGCACATCCGCATCGAGATCGACTACACCGTCCGCCCCTTCGCCGAAACCGAAGGAGAATACCTCGCCCTGTTCGAGAAGTATTACGCCTGGGTACACGAAAAGCGAAAAGTATAAGAGCAACACCGCACAATGTCGTCTGCGGCGCTTTGCGGAAATTTTACTCCCGCATTTCTTCACATCTCGTGTAATACTCTGCCTTATCCTTATCGATGTGTGCCTTCATGTCCGGAAACACGAAGCGTTCATTCCCCGGCAGGTCCATCACCTGCCCGGTCTTTCCGTACAAGAACGTCGCTTTGACCAGCCGCCCACACTCCTCATCTGTCAGCGTTTTCCACGCATCCGGTTAGTAGAAATGCATATTGATCCAATTCATTTCCATAAAGATCTCCTCCTGATCCTCTTTTGCGATACACGCTAAGTGGACCACGCAAAACGCGGAATTTAAAGAGAAATTTTAGAAATTTCGTAAAAAATTTCGCTCAACAGGAGAAAACAAAAAATCACTGCCTTGGGACGGGATAGGTCGCCTGTCGGCGACTCTATCCTTCAACTTTTCTGCCGCGAAAGGCTCCTCCTCCGGGGGAGCTGTCAACGAAGCTGACTGAAGGAGCACCCCGTCGCAGCGGACGCATCGCATCAAATCCCGAACTCGTCACTCCCAATGCGGGCGCGCGAAACCGCCCGGCGGTTTCTTTCCGGGGAGCGTCAGCTCCCCCCTTTCTTGTAATAGTCTTTGTATTTCGTTTTTTGTTCTTTGTTCTTAGTCTTTTTGTTATTTGTCTTTTGTTATTAGTCTTTAGTAGCCTTTTGCTTGCTTTCGTTCCCTTTGCTTGGGTTATTTTCGGTTTT
>CAVGGQ010000100.1:0-6076 GCA_963628785.1 Oscillospiraceae bacterium
CAGAAGCAGTAATGTCCAGTTCACTCAGGTCAAGCCCAATACGGATAATATCATCGGGCTTTTGTTGGGACAACAAACAAACCGTCTCGACGTGGCTCGTCCGCGGGAACATATCCACCGCTAAACCTTTGACCGGCGTGTAGCCCTTTTCGGCGAACTTGGGGAGGTCGCGGGAGAGGGTGCCGGGGTCGCAGGAGACATAGACGATGCGCTCCGGCTGCATGCCGACGGCGCAGGTGATGACGTTCTCGTCGAGACCCTTGCGCGGCGGATCCACCACGATGACCTGCGGGCGGATATTACGCCGCGCGAGCTCTTCGGCGGCTTCGCCTGCATCGGCACAGAGGAACTCACAGACCTCTGCAAGGCCGTTGCGGCGGGCGTTTTCACGCGCGTTTTCCACGGCGGCATCAATGACCTCCACACCGATCACTCGTGCGCCGCGCGAGGCCATGCACAGCCCGATTGTGCCCGTGCCGCAGTAGAGATCAAGCGCCGTCATGCCCGGCGTAATGCCGGCAAAATCGAGTGCGGCTTCGTAGAGCCGCTCGGCCTGCGGCGGATTCACCTGGAAGAACGAGCGCGGCGAGAGCGAGAAGGTAAGGCCGCACAGGCTCTCCGTGAGCACCTCACTGCCGGATATCGTTTCAAACTCTCCGTCGAGCACTGTGTTGCCGCGCGAGGTGTTGCGGTTGAGCACGAGCCCCGTGATCTCGGGACACTCTGCGTGAAGGCGCGCGTCGAGCTTTGCAAGTGCACCCTTGCCGGGCGAGCGGGACGCCGTGAGCGTCAGCACGGCCTTCTCCGTCAAATGCGAGGAGCGGTAAAAAATGTGCCGCACACCCTCGCGGTGCTCCGCTTCGTCATACACCGGAATGTGCTCCGCTTCCATCCATGCTAGCACTGCCTTCGCGCACCGCAGCGCGTTCTCCGGCACGGCGGGACAGACCTCGGCGGGCACGACCTCGTGCGTGCGAGCACGGTAAAATCCGGCGACCGGTCGGCCGTCCCGTTCCGCCACATTGAAGATCACCTTCCGCCGCTTACGGGCATCATCCCCGGCGGCAAGAATATCGGAAACGGCAAAGTCCAGCTTCCCGATGCGCTGCAGCGCATCATTCACGCGGTGCAGCTTCATCGAAAGCTCCTCTTCATAGTCCATGTGGCGCAGAGCACAGCCGCCGCAGCGCGGGTACGAAGGGCAATCCGGTACAACACGGTGCGGGGAAGAGAAGTGCAGCGTTTCCGCCCTGCCCCATACGGCGCTCGCCGATACGCGTACGATGCGCACATCCCACTCCTCGCCGACGATCGTCCCAGGAACGAATACGGCGCGCTCTCCGATGCGGCACACGCCGGCTCCCTCGGAAGTGTAGCCGGTAATGCGCACGGGGTATATGTCATTTTTTTGTAAAGATTGTGTTTTTGTCAAAATAATCACCTGCAGACCATTTTACCACAGCTTTTTTCTGTTGCCAATGGGGAACTGCGCTGTTATAATGCAGGGTGAATAAAATTTCCGGCGCAGCCGCGCATTGGCGGAAAAACCGGACGAAAGAAGGAATTTCTATGCAAATGCTTTTGGATCTCTTCTGCACATTCTTTCGCATCGGACTCTTCACGTTCGGCGGAGGGTATGCCATGCTGCCTCTCCTGCAGCGGGACATTGTGGAAAAGAAAAAATGGGCCACGGAGGAGGAACTCCTCGACTACTTTGCCGTCGGCCAGTGCACACCCGGCATCATCGCCGTGAACACGGCCACCTTTGTCGGCTACAAGGAAAAGAAACTGCCGGGCGCGATATTCGCAACGCTCGGCATCGTCGGCCCCTCGCTCGTCATTATCACGACCATCGCGGCGCTCCTGAGCAACTTCGCCGATGTCCCCGCCGTGCAGAACGCCTTCGCGGGCATTCGCGTTGCAGTGTGCGTCCTCATCCTGAATTCCGTAGTGAAGCTCCTCAAAAAATCGGTCGTGGATGGGCTGACGCTCGGAATTTATATTGCGGTATTCATCGGCTCAGTGCTTCTCAGCAGCGTCAGCCCTGTGCTCTTTATCGTTGCAGCAGCACTGCTCGGCATCATCGTTCGCGTGTGGCTGCATGTGGGAGGAGGGAACAAGGCATGATCTATCTTCAGCTCTTTTGGGAATTTTTCAAAGTCGGCCTCTTTTCCATCGGGGGCGGTCTGGCAACTCTTCCGTTCCTCTACTCACTCGGCGCGAAGACCGGCTGGTTCACTACGGCAGATGTCGCCAATATGCTCGCCGTGTCGGAGTCCACGCCCGGCCCCATCGGCGTGAATATGGCGACCTATGTCGGCTTTGACTGCGCGGGCATCTTCGGAGGCGTTGTCGCAACGCTCGGACTCGTCACGCCGAGCGTGATCGTTATCGTCCTCATCGCCATGGCGCTGCAGGCCTTCCGCACGAATCGCTATGTAGACGCCGCCTTCTACACCCTGCGCCCCGCGTCCACCGGACTCATTTCTGCGGCAGGATGGTCAGTGCTCGTGCTCGTGATGGTCAACTCGGAGATCCTCCCGTCGACCGGCAACATTTTCGGCGCCCTCCAATGGAAAAACATCATCCTGTTTGCTATAATCTGGGTACTCACCAACCTCGTGAAGCCACTCAAAAAGCTGCACCCGGCGGTGTTTCTCGCTCTGGCGGCTGTCGCCGGCATCGTATTCCACCTCGGCGGCGTTTAATCGGTGAACATAATTCGGTTTGCATAATATTAACTCTCGGCCCCAGCAAGGAGAATCGTATGGAACGAACAATTTCCGCCGAGCGGGTGGAAGACATTTTGAATGTTTTCGGCTCGTTCGACCAGAACCTGCATATCATTGAAAAAGAATGGAATGTCCGCGTCACGGATCGCGACGCCGAACTGAAGATCTCCGGCGAACCCGAGGACGTGGTGTCGGCGGAAAAGGCGGTGCAGAGCCTTCTGACCCTCGCCGCGCGAGGTGAGACCGTGGACGAGCAGCGCGTGCGCTATGTCATCGGCATGGTGCGCTCAGGGCAGGAGGATCAGATCCGCGAGCTCGACAGCGGCGTTGTGTGCATCACGGCCAAAGGCCGCCCTGTCAAGCCGAAAACGCTCGGCCAGAAGGCGTATGTAAACGCCATCCGCAGCAACACCGTAACGCTCGGCATCGGTCCCGCGGGCACGGGCAAAACATATCTTGCCGTTGCAGCGGCCGTGGCGGCGTTCCGCGAGAAGAGCGTCAACCGCATCATCCTCACGCGCCCCGCAGTGGAAGCAGGGGAGAGGCTCGGCTTCCTTCCGGGCGACCTGCAGAGCAAAGTCGACCCGTACCTCCGCCCGCTGTACGATGCGCTCTTCGACATGCTCGGCTCGGAGACCTACAACACCTACCTCGAAAAAGGCAATATCGAAGTCGCACCGCTCGCCTATATGCGCGGCCGTACGCTCGACGACAGCTTCATCATCCTCGACGAGGCACAGAACACATCTCGTGAGCAGATGAAAATGTTCCTCACGCGCCTCGGCTTCAACAGCAAAATGGTCATCACCGGCGACGTGACGCAGATCGACCTGCCGCCAGATAAGATGTCCGGTCTGAAGGAAGCCATGAGCGTGCTCGACGGCGTGGAGGATATTGCCATCTGCCGCTTCACCGGTGCCGATGTCGTGCGCCACGCGCTCGTGCAGCAGATTATCGCCGCCTACGAAAAGCACGACAAAGAGCTTGCCACGGCGGAGAAGAAACCGGTGCCGCGCCGCGAGACGAACGGCTACAATAACTTCAACAGGAGAAAATAAAAGCCATGCAGCACAAAATATACATTTACCGCGCCAAGCGCGGTCTCGGCCACCCGGAGACGGCGAACCTTGTGAAAAAGGCGGCTGCCGCAGCGCTCAAAGCCGAGGGCATCGACGAGCCGTGCGAGATCGGCGTCACGCTCACGGACGATGCGGGCATCCATATCATCAACCGCGAAAACCGCGGCGTAGACCGCCCGACCGATGTGCTCTCGTTCCCCATCGACGAGCCGGATTACGACACCAACTGTCGCTATCTCGGTGACATGGTGCTCTCTCTGGAGCACGCCCAAGCTCAGGGCGAGGAATACGGCGGCGGCTATACGCACGAAGTGCAGTACCTGACCGTACACTCCGTACTGCACCTGCTGGGCTACGACCACCTCGACGAGGGCGAAGAAAAAGCGAAAATGCGCGCAAGAGAAAAAGCCATCATGAAGGAGCTCGGATATGATTTCTAAAACAGCCATGATCACCATTTGCGGACGTCCCAATGTCGGCAAATCCACCCTGACGAACACCTTTGCCGGAGAGAAGATCGCCATCGTATCGGATAAGCCGCAGACCACGCGCAACCGCATCACCGCTGTGTGCCGGCGCAACGAGACGCAGTTCGTCTTCCTCGATACGCCGGGCTTCCATAAACCGCGCACGCGCCTCGGCGACTATATGGTCAATGTTGTGCGGCAGAGCGTAGCGGATGTGGATGCCGTGGTGCTTGTCGTAGAGCCGGTTGCGACGGTCGGCATTCAGGAGCGCGAGCTCATCAACAGCATCAAAGCGGCCAAATGCCCCGCGGTGCTTGCCGTCAACAAGATCGACACCGTGGAACCGGAGCGCCTTCTCTCGGTCATCGCGCTCTACAGCGCCGAATATCCGTTCGAGGCCATCGTTCCAATTTCTGCGAAAACCGGCGACGGCGTAGAAGACCTGCTCACGGAGCTCGACAAATTCGCCATGGAGTCCCCGGCTCTTTTCCCAGAAGGTGTCACGACCGACCAGCCGGAAAAGCAGGTCTGCGCCGAGCTCATCCGCGAAAAGCTTCTCTTGAATCTCGAACGCGAAGTGCCGCACGGCACGGCCGTGGAGATCACCCGCTTCTCCGAGCGCGATGACGGCATCATCGATCTCGAGGCGACCATCTACTGCGAAAAGACGAGCCACAAGGGCATCATCATCGGCAAGCACGGCTCTATGCTCAAGAAGATCGGCGAAGACGCCCGCAAGGACATCGAGGAGTTCATGGGCACCAAAGTTTTCCTGCAGACTTGGGTCAAGGTAAAGGAAAATTGGCGCGACTCCAACGCGCTCCTGCACAACTTCGGCTTCACTGACGATTGATAAGCTATAAGGTAAAATAACAGACGGAAGATGGGTGACCTCTTCCGTCTGTATGCAAGAGGTTAACATAATGTATAAGACCCTGCACGGGTTGGTGCTGCGCGAGGTAAAGTATAAAGAGTCGAGCAAGATCCTCACCATCCTCACCGAGGAGGAGGGGAAAATCACCGCCGAGGCCAAGGGCGCGTTGCGCAAGGGCTCCAAGTGCTCGGCGGCCTCACAGGCGCTCACATGGTCGGAGCTCACGTTTTTCGAAAACCGCGGCCGCTATACGCTGACCGAAGGGAGCGTGCTCGAAGACTTCGCTGCGCTGCGAAGCGACCTCGCGGACTACGCGCTCGGCTGCTACATGACGGAGCTTCTGGAAGCGGTGTCCGATGAGGACAGCCACAGTACGGCACTGCTGCATCTCGGGCTCAATTCCCTCTTTGCCCTCTCCCGCAAGCTCTACCCGTCGCGCCATATCAAAGCGGTTTTCGAGCTGCGCCTCATGTGTCTTGCGGGCTTTACGCCGCAGTTGGAGCGCTGCTCGGACTGCGGCTCACGCACGCCGGAGAATCCGCGCCTGAGCCTGTACGGCGGCACTGTTTACTGCACCGGCTGCAAGCCCGGCACACCTGAAAAATCCCTGCCGCTCTGCAATGCGTCGCTTGCTGCCATGCGCCATGTCTGCTCGGCGGGGGAGAAGAAGATTTTTTCCTTCACGCTCGACGATGCGTCCGACGGACGCTTCGCCGTCGCCTGCGAGGAATACACCCTTGCCCAACTCGACCGCGGTTTCGGCACGCTCGATTACTACAAATCGGTCGAGAATAAGTAGACAATAATAATTTTATGTAAACTAAATTACAGTAAACTAAATTTTTGAAAACAAATTATGTCAATAAAGTTGTGAAATAATATTATGACAACTCAATTATGTTTATAATATTATGACTACTGATT
>CAVGGQ010000101.1:0-6021 GCA_963628785.1 Oscillospiraceae bacterium
ATTCGATATCGGTAAATGTTTCCTGCTTCATTTCCGTGCACCACCATTGCTTTGATAATAGTATTATACCATACTCAGAACTTTTTTTCAATGTTCCGATTAAATCAGAGGTTCCTTAGTGACATTGTGCCGCATGGCGGCGCTTTTTGTTATAATATCCATACTGCGCGGCGGAAAAGCCGCGCCCAATCACATACTTTTCGGACAATAAATGTCACTCTGCCAATGTCGGACGGCGGAGGGGCATTTGTTTTTTGCCCAAATTTTTTTAGGAGAAATTATTCAGCATGCCCAAAACCAAAGGTGAATCCGTATTCTTTACCGCGCTTACTGCGTGGATCATGGTGTACATTATGACCGTCTACAACACGGCGCTTGCGTCCGGTTCGTTTACAAACGGAACATTTCTCACGGCACTTCGCGGGATGTGGGTCGAGTTTGTGATCATATTCCTGTGCGCATTCTTCATTTCCTCGCGTATTGCGCCGAAGCTCGCATTCAAGATCGTAAAGCCGACCGATCGTCCGATCTTCATTATTCTCACCATTCAGACATTCACGGTGCTACTGCAGGTCGCACTTGCGAGCATCCTCGGCGTTTGGCACAGCGGCGACTTCAATGCGCAGTTCATCCCGAACTACCTGACCGTCTACTGCAAGAATTTCGTCATGGCGCTCCCGGTACAACTCGTGATCGCCGGCCCGATCGCCCGTGCGATTTTCCGCGCGATCTTCCGCAGAAACGCCGCAGTCGGCGAAGCACAGCCCACCTGAGCATCAAAAAAGCAGGAACTTGAAAACGGTTCCTGCTTTTTTCTGTATATGCCGTTTATGCGGCTTTTTTGCTGTCGGCAAGTATAAAGCAGACTGAACTGACAGCAAGAAGGTATGGATAGAAAAGGTTGGGGATGATGTCGAAGGCGGAGATGGTGCAGCCGAGCTCGTTCACGGCGGAAATCGCCACGAGCATCTGCGCACCGTAAGGGATGATGCCCTGGAATATGCAGGAGAATGTGTCGAGGATGGAGGCCGCCTTGCGGGGCGTGATGCCGTATTCCTCGCTCATTTCCTTGGCAATGGGGTTGGCCATCACGATGGCGACGGTGTTGTTCGCCGTTGCGATGTCCATGGCACCGACGAGGAGACCCATGCCGATCTGTCCGCCGCGTTTGCCGCGGAATGCCTTGCGGATCCAGGTGAGCAGCGCCTCAAAACCGCCGTTTTCGCGGATAAGCGCGCATATGGCAGACACAAGGATCGCGACCATGGAAGTCTCGAACATGCCGGAGGCGCCGCTGCCCATATTCTCCAGGAGCACCTTCACGGCGTAGATCCCGCTCGCACCGGTCGAGCCGGTGGCAAGGGCGATGATCGTGCCGGACACGATGCCGATGAGGAGCACAAGAAACACATTGATGCCCGCGATGCCGCCGATGAGCACGAGCACATACGGAATGATCTGCACAAGGTTGTAGCCGGGGATCTCGGTGGGTACGACATCCGCACGCAACGAGAGAACGAGAATGAGCACAAGCGTCCCGAGAGCGGCGGGCAGGGCAATGTGGAAGTTTTCGCGGAATTTGTCTTTCATGGCGCAGCCCTGGCCGTTGCAGGCGGCGATGGTCGTGTCGGAAATAAAGCTGAGGTTGTCGCCGAACATCGCGCCGCCCATGACGGAGCCTACGCACAGCGGCAGGGAGAAGCCGCTCGCCTCCGCCAGCGGTACGGCAATGGGAGTGATGAGCGTGATCGTTCCGACACTTGTGCCCATAGCGGTGGAAATAAAACAGCTTACGACAAAGAGCACTGCGACCGAGAATTTCGGGGGAATGATCGACAGCATGAAGTACGCCACGCTCTCCGCACTCGAGCGGCCCACGACGCCGACAAACATGCCGGCTGCGAGGAAGATAAGCAGCATGGTGACGATGCTCGCGTCGCCCACGCCCTCTCCCATCAGCTTGAGCTTATCATCGAAGCTCACGGAGCGGTTCTGCATGCACGCGACGAGCAGCGCAATGAGGAAAACAACTACGATGGGAATGGAATAGAAACCCATCGGGATCTTCAGCACATACTCGAACACGATGCCGAGACCGAGGTAGAGGATCAGAAACACAAGGATGGGAAGCAGCGCTTTGGGATTTGATTTCTTCTGCATGGGGAATTTTCCTTCTTTCTCTCTCTTTTCATAAAGGATACAGCGCGTGAAAAAACCGTCTCGCGGAAAGACGGTTTTTTCGTTTGTCTCAAGGTCAGTCAGTTTTCGTCTTCGCGGGTTTCGGTCTCGGGCGGGTAGTAGACCCGCACGGCTTCGCCGGTCCAGTAGCTGGTGAGGTCTTCGGCGGACATTTCCTCGCCGTAGATAGTGGCACGCAGGAAGTTGCGGTTCACCTTGAAGTCGGCGTTATAAATGGAGAGTCCGTCCGCATCGCGTCCCTTCCAGAACGCGCCGATGACCGGGCACTGCTGCGCCGAAATATCGTATGTCAGGAAGTCCGTCGCCTGCAACAGCAGGGAGGCGCACTCACTCATCGTCATATCGGTAGTAACATAAGACATTACCTTTTTGGCGAGGTTGTACTGCTCCGTCAGGCTCATGTTCTTTACATTTTTCCACATCTGCACGAGTGCGTTGCGCTGCTTCTCGCTGCGAAGCGTATCGCCGCCGATATAGCGCTCGCGGCAGTAGCCGAGGATCTGCGCACCATCTGTGAGGACATATTCTCCTCCGCCTTCCTCCAGATAAGTTCTCGGACGTGTCTCGTCACCCGTAAGGCCGTAAGCCTGGTCATAGCTTTGGCAGGCATGACGAATCCAGCCATTGGTAGCCTCAACTTCCTTTGCCGAAAGCGTGACGGTGATCGGAGCCAGCAGATCCGCGACATCCACAAAGGCGGCGAAGTCCACAGCTGCCCAGTTGTCAATGTCAATGGCAAAGTTCTGTTCACTCTCCAGCGTGGAAATCAACATGTCCACGCCGCCGATGCTTGTCGCCCAGTTCAGGTGGCCGGTGCCCCAGTTGGGAATCGTTACCTGCGTATCCCGCATAAATGAGGTGACCCATATCTTTTTCGTGTTTTTATTGACGGAAACCAGAATCATAGAGTCGCTGCGTTCCAGTTCGCCGTTTCGGCTGTCAGAACCGATAAGGAGGATGTTATAAACGTTTTTATCGCTCATGACCTCATCGGCCTCTTCCTGTAGGCTGCTCTTGAGTTCGATTTCGGCAAGAGCTGCCAGTTCCTCTTCCGTCAGCGGTTCGGGTGTCGGAGAGGGGGAAGGGGTCGGTTCGGGCGCTGTTTCGACGACCGTATCCGCAGCGGCAGTCGGGGCGGCCGTAGCACTTACCGGGTTCTGCTTGGTGTTCATCTGACCGTAGAGGTCGCGAAAAACGAAGAGTACCGCAAGCACGGCCACAACGAGCACTGCCGCCACGATGATAAGCACCGTGCAGAGCGTGTGTTTTTTCTTTTTCGGCTTTGCAGGGCGCTCGGGAGCCGGAGATTCCTTCAAATGGCGTCCGTGAGTTTTCTCCTCGGAGGAGGGCTTATATTCGTTGTTCATAATTGTCTCCTTGCGTGCACAGAGTTTATTTTATTATAGCATAGGCATGGTAAACGCGCAATCCTTTTCTGCCGAAGCTGTATTTGCAGATGCTTGACTTTTTTCTGCCTTTACATGTATTATATGGGTTGTCTATGCAAAGTTCTGCGGTACGCAGGGGCTGATATGTTCGCAATATAAAAGTGCAGATTATAATACGAGGGAAATCATTATGCCGAACCATTCCAAAACTTGTGTTCATCTCGAAAAGGACCGGGCTCTGCCCCGCTTCGATCGTGCTGCTGCGGTTGTTCTTATAGGCGTAACAGCCATCTTCCTTGTCCAATTCGGTTTTAAAGGCTGCTCGTTTGCGCCGGACACCAAGTCGTATGTTGCTTTCAGTTCTCGCGTTAATTTTTTTTATCCTTGGTTTTTGGCCCTGTTTCGTGCTGTTTTCGGCGATACGCATTACTTTTTCTTTTGCGCTTTATTTCAGAATTTACTCACCGCATGGTGTATTTTTTCGCTCTGTGAATATCTTCGCCGGCAGCTTTCTCTTCCGTTTGCCGGCTTCCTCGGAGTTGCGGTTACCATGTCCGGCTGCTTCCTTATGCAGCTGGTTTTTACCGAAAACGGAAGCGTGACTTCCAATATCATCATCTCCGAAGGGTTAGCCTATCCGTTTTATCTGCTGTTCGTTAAATATGTTCTCTATGCATGGGAAAAACCTGCCGTAAAAGGGCTGGTTCCTGCTGTGCTGTTTTCCTTTGCTTTAATCGCCGTACGCGGGCAGCTTTCCTGGACAGCCCTTGTGATTTTCGTTCTTACCATTCGCGCATTACGGCATAAAAAAACTTCGCGCATCCGATCCGCAGTCATCGGCGCGGCTGTGGCAGCCGCAGTATATCTGCTCTGCTCCGGATTAAATACGTTCTCCAATGTCTATCAGCACGGAACCCGCCAGAATTCCACCATGGGCCGCAGCGTAATTCTGGCCACAGCTTTCTATTGCTCTGAAGCAGAAGATGCGTCTCTTTTCCCGGAGAATTCGGATGAGCAAGCCTGTGCAAATGACATAATTCACTTTATTGATGAAAATAAGTGTGCAGCACGTTACGCTCCCGAGAGCGTAACGGAACGCTTTTTCTATTTCACAAAGGAATACGATGTATTGAAGGACAATCTTTCAACTTTTGTCCTGAAGTATACAGATGTTGAAAACGCTACTGCTTTCTGTCTTCGGATGGCCGGACGAATTATTCTGTGTCACCCATGGAACGTGCTCTGTCACACCTCGATGAATTTCTTGGCCGGTGCCGTTCGAAGTATTGCGATCTTCTCAACACCGTTTATTGTTCTTTCCGTCCTTTTCTATTTAATTTCCATTGCCGCTGTCATATTTTGCCGCAGGAAAAAAATTCTTGTTCGAGAATATCGGTATATGCTTGCGGCGCTTATCTTGACATGCATCAACTGCTGGTTTGTTTCCATGGGTGTATTTGCTCTTTCCAGATATATGTTCTATAATCTGCCGCTTCTGTACACCGGTGCGGAAATTTTCTTTCTGCGGTTCCTATCGTTTTTCTTTGCGAAGGGAAAGCCGGGCTCTTCTCACCGACAGCAGACCATTTGACGATTTATTAAAAGATCGAGCGCATATCCCTTCCGTATTTTCTTCCCGCGAAATTCGGTATTATTTCTCTTGACATATGGCAGGTAAACAGCTATTATTCCGTTAAAATCAAATACGGAGGCGGAAAGCTGTGTTAAAAAAGACATTGAAAGAATTCCGGGACTTTGCCGTGAAGGGCAATGTGGTCGATATGGCAGTCGGTGTTGTCATCGGCGGAGCGTTCAGCTCCATCGTGACATCGCTCGTCAATGACCTCATCATGCCGCTCGTCGGCGTTCTCACCGGCGGCATCGACTTCAGCAACCTGTTTATCGCGCTCGACGGCAACCACTACGATACGCTTGCCCAGGCCGAGTCGGCCGGCGCAGCCGTTCTCAAGTACGGATCTTTTCTCTCCCAGGTGCTTGATTTCCTGATCGTAGCGTTCGTCATTTTCCTCATCGTCAACAAACTGATGGGCTTCCTGAAGAGCCATGTCAAGCATGAGACCGCACCGGTCGAAGCGCCCAAGCCCACCACGAAGATCTGCCCGTACTGCAAGAGTGAAATCGCCATTGACGCCACCCGCTGCCCCCACTGCACATCCGAGCTCAAATAAGTCAAATCTCCCCCGGCACAAGCCGGGGGAGATACTTTTTTGAGGGAAAATGCAAAAAGACCGAAAGCTTTTCGCTTTCGGTCTTTGGTGGGGGCGGGTGGATTCGAACCACCGTAGGCATTGCCAGCAGATTTACAGTCTGTCCCCTTTGGCCACTCGGGAACACCCCCATATGAACTTGGAGCTGGTAGACGGATTCGAACCCCCGACCTGCTGATTACAAATCAGCTGCTCTACCGGCTGAG
>CAVGGQ010000102.1:0-5970 GCA_963628785.1 Oscillospiraceae bacterium
AGCGGCCTCCTGAACCCCATTCAGGCGCGATACCAAACTTCGCCACACCCGGTTATCTAACAGCTTAATTATTATATCACAGGGCTCAGAGAAATGCAAGACTTTTTTTAAATTTTTACGAAGTTTCTGAATTGGAGGTATTGATGTCGCGGTAGAGGGAAACGAAGGTCTCAAAGCAGATGTCGTTTTCGGTAATGTAGGTCGCAGCTTCCACGCCGACATAGCGGAAATGGAACGGCTCGTACATGACACCGGTGATCGGCTCCATGCCATCGGGGAAGCGGACGATAAACCCGAATTCTTGGCAATGTTGGCTCATATACTGGTACATCGCCGTATTTTCGAGTGTGCGGTTCTTCGTCTGATAGTACACATCGGTGATGTCGCAGCAAAGGCCGGTCTGATGCTCACTGCATCCGGCGGGCATGGTGATATAGTAGCCCTGACTGTCTTTACCGTCCGAAACGCCGTTATTCTGGCACACGCGGATGAAGTTGGCAGCCTGGTCGGAGTAGCTTCGGTAGCCGGACGAGAGATATACCGACAGTCCCTGCGCGCGGGTATCTTCTGCCATGGCAGTGAGAGCCTCGGCGATGCGGCTGTCGACGAGCTGACCTTCCACGGGCACGAGCTCGGGCGGCTCATACTCCTCAATGGAATTGTCCGCATTGGCGAGAATATACTCCCAGCTGTTGATGTCGATATCCGGCGGCTCCGGCAGACCGAGCGCCGCAGCGCGTCCTGCCGGGGAGTCCGGGTCAGGCGTAGGCTCGGGCGTTTCCGTCGGCTCCGGTGTTGAAGTCGCCTCAGGCGTAGTCTCAAAAGTGGGCTCGGGTGTGATTTCCGGTGTCGCTGTAGGAATAGGTGAAGCCATAGCTTCCTCCAAAGCAGCTGCATCAGCCGCCTTGTCCGATTGATAGCGCATCACGAGAAGCACAGCGCACAGCAGCGCCAGAATTCCCATGATGATAAAGCCGATGAAATTTTTCGTTTTCATGGAATACCTCCTATGTGGATGACCACATCAATCCAGATCCTGCTGCTTGAGCCATGTGTCCATGACCATGCTGTGAGGGAGCAGCTTTACGCCGATGGCCTGCATGCGGGCTTTGAAGCCGCATTTGCTCATGTCCTTGCCTTTTTTCGCATCGCTCCACGCCTGCGCAACGATCTCTTCCAGTTTATACATGGCGACATATTTTTTTACGATCGGTTTTTCGCCGCTCACCACAGCGCGGTCAAAGAACTCGGTCTTTGTCCAGAACGGACACACGGCCATCACATGGATGCCGCGCGATTTCAGCTCCCGATTCAGTGCGCGGCTGTAGTGCAGCACGAGAGCCTTCGTTGCGCCGTAAACATTGATGTACGGGATCGGCTGAAATGCCGCAACGGACGCGATGTTGATGATCTGACTTCCGGAGGTCATATACGGTACACTGAGCTGGCAGAGCGCCATGACTGCCTTGCAGTTGAGATCTACCATATTGAGATTCTCTTCGAGCGGCGTATCCATAACGGCGCGGAATTTTCCGAACCCGCTCGCGTTGATCAGCAGACCGATCTCCGCCTGCTCCTCGCGGAGAAGTGCGGCGTATGCCTCATACGACGCGCTGTCCGACAGATCCAGCGGCACAGCCCGCACGGGGAAAGCCGTGTGCGCCTTCAGCTCTTCCAGACGGTCGGCGCGCCGCGCGATTGTCCAAATCTCATCGTATGTGCCGAACTCCTGCACCGTTTCCGCAAAACGGCGTCCCATGCCGCTCGATGCGCCGGTAATGACCGCGATCCGTTTCATAAAATTACCATCCTTATCCCGTAATTTGCAAATACCGGTCGGGGGAGAGCCGACCGGTATAAAGGCCGCACAATGTCGTCTGCGGCGCTGCCTGAAATTTATTTTTTTATGTGCTTATCGGCTTAATGCAGCTGGGCACAAGATGCAGCGACGGCTCTTGCCAGGCGCATGAAGATCTGATCGCCGGTTTTTCTGCGATTGAAGCGGAAGCAGAACTCATCCAGGTACGCCTGAAGCTGTGTACAGCGGCCGTGGTAAGTTCCCAGCAGGAACGCTTTCAGGTTGCTGATGGCTTTGTGCAGCCAATGCAGGTCGCCAGGTTCATACTTTTTCGCGTCCAGCGCAACGCCAGACAGGTTCTTATAGCTTCTGTAGCCATCGCATTCGATTTTTGCACCTGTCGCAACAGTTTTGCCGACGACTTGCTGAAGTGTTTTGCTCGTGACGTCTTCCACGACCTGCATCCGCGTGAACAGCGCAGACCCGTTTTCTGTTTTTGACAGCGCCACCACGATCTTCGCCTTGTCCGTCCCGCGACCACGTTTGCCATTGTGCGTTGCTCCGCCCACGTAGCCGTCGTCCATCTCAACGATGCCGGAAAGTGCGTATTTCTCGTCTCTTTGAGCCATCGCGCGGCGAATTCTGTGCAAAAGATACCATGCTGACTCATAGCAGATGCCCAGCGTACGGCTCAGCTGAACGGCGGAAATGCCGCGCTTGTCCGTGGCACACAGATAGATCGCCCAGAACCAGACTGTCAGCGGCAGATGCGTGCGGTGCATAACGGTTCCTGCGGTGACGGAGGTCTGGTGTCGGCAGGCGCGGCACTGGAACGTGTTTCGCCCGCGAACCGGATAATATTCCGTACAGCCGCATTTCGGGCAGGCGAAGCCGTTTGGAAACCGAAGCCGGAATAATTCTGCCCGGCAGCTCTCTTCCGTGCTGAAACGAGTGCGAAATTCTTCAAACGTGATGCTCTCTGCTCGCGCCATGCCAATGACCTCCTGCGTTTTCTGAGATCATTGTAGCATTTTCGCTGTCCTATATTTCGGACTTTTACATCTATTTTTCGTTCAGTTGCTTGAAGCCGATAAGCACATTTTTTATTTGTTGTCCGGAAAATAACCGCCGTTATTTTCGGGATCATCGCTGCCGCCTGCATCCGACGGAGACTCCTGTGAAACGGTCTGTCCGCCGCAGAGATCCTGATAGAAAACAGCCTCGGCAAGCGAAACGAACGGCTTCACGAATACGGAGACGCCGGGGAAGAGTGTGAGCAATATCCAGAAGATAAAGCTCAGGTGGAGCCGGAAAAGAGCCCATTTATGCCCGCGCATCATGAGGCGGCTCTCGCGCATACAGCGGATCGACGACCAGTCGGGGTGGTCCATGAGGATCTTGGGCGCCATGCTGTAGCAGTAAGTCAGAACGAAGCCGGGCACGATCAAGAGCATATACCCCACAATCAGAATGGCATCCGTAAAGATCGTAAGCACGATGGCGCGCCAGGCAATACCGAATCCGTCGAGAAGGCTTCCGAAACCGGAAGGCTGTGTGCGAACAGCGAGAAGGGTATATCCCGTATATCCGAAGGAGAGCAGAAGATTCAAGATCTGGAAAACGATCCAGAAAGCGGTGGGAATGAGAGACATATTGCTTGGATCAAAAACAAAAATGTTTGCAATATCTCCCTCCGAGAGCGCATACAGGTCGATAAGAAACGGGCTGCCGCCGATGATCTGCACAAGATAGCTTGTGATCCATCCGAAAGCGAGGAGCACGAGCGTGACAAGACAGGGATGCGGGCGCGTTGTTGCTAGGATCATGCGCGCGCGGAGCTTCGTCTGTTGATTCGCTGTCATGTTTTGTCCTTTCCCTCGGCAACCAGCCGTTCGCCGATTTTGTACACATCGCCTGCGCCGACCGTGAGGATAATATCTCCGGGAGACGCGACGGCGCGAAGCGACTTTTCGAGTTCCCCGTTGTCGGCGAAGAAAATACCGTTCGGAAGTTCCTTAGCAATGTCTGCGGAAGAAATTCCGATAGTGTTCTTTTCGCGTGCCGCAAAGATTTCCGCCAGATAGCAGACATCCGGGCGGCGGAGCTGCTTAACAAAGTCTCCGAACAGCGCCTGGGTACGGGAGTAGGTGTGCGGCTGAAAAACGACGATTGTGCGCCTGTAGCCAAGTGTCTGCACAGCATCGAGCAGAGCCTTTAGCTCGCCCGGATGATGCGCGTAGTCATCGTAAACATCGGCGCCGTTGTATTTGCCCTTGAATTCAAATCGGCGGTTTGCACCGCGGAAGCCCGCGAGACCGTAGCGGATCGCGGCGGGGCTGCAGCCGAGGCAGATGGCCGCAGCTGAGGCAGCAAGCGCATTTTTCACGTTGTGTATGCCGGGCACGCGAATGCTCACATGCGTGAAAATCTCATCGCAATACATAACATCAAACTCCGTCTCCGCGCCGTGCTGCACAATGTTCTCGCTGTACACATCCGCGCCCTTGTTCAGGCCGAACGTAAAAATGTCCCGGTTGAGAGGGGTAAGAGCGTCGATCGTGTTGGGATCCTCGGCATTCGCGATAATATAGCCGTTCTCGGGAACAAGAGAGGCAAACTTTCGGAACGATGCCTTTACATCCTCCAGATCCTTGAAGAAATCGAGGTGGTCGGCTTCGATATTCAGTATGACCGCAACGGTCGGAGAGAATGCATGGAAGGAGTTATAGTACTCGCACGCCTCCATAACGATGGTGTCGCCCGCACCGACACGGTGTCCCGCGTGGAGCAGAGGCAGAGTGCCGCCGATCATAACAGTCGGGTCGCGCTCAGCCGCCATGAGAATGTGTGTGCACATGGAGGTCGTTGTTGTCTTACCGTGCGTGCCGGAAATGCACAGGGAATTGCGGTAGTCTTTCATAATCGCACCCCAGGCCTGCGTGCGTTCAAACACCGGAAGGCTGCGGCGGTGCGCTTCGACGATTTCCGGGTTCTCGTCGTGCACAGCAGCCGTGCGCACGACGAATTCGGCGTCTGATGGAATGTTCTCCGCGCGATGCCCGATGGCCACGGGAATGCCGATGGAGCGAAGATGTGCGACATTCGCGCCCTCGTTCATGTCCGAGCCCGTAATGACAAGGCCGGCTTCCGCCAGTACTTCCGCCAGCGGCGACATGGAAACGCCGCCCACACCGATCAGATGACCTTTGCGCCCGGCCCAATAATATTCGGAAAAGGATGCCATAGCATACGCTCCTTAGATTCTTAATATACTGAAAATACAGTATACATCATCTCTTATCAAAATTCAAGAGAAAAGCGTAAGGGCGACACTGCCTGCAGCACACGGTCGAAAAATTTTCTGAAATTGTAGAATGAGTCCGTTTTATCGTACCGGAAACATCTTAAAATAAACTCGCAAAGGAAAGGAAACTATCGGATGATTCGGAAAGGACGGTAAAATATGGGATTTAAGATCGGTTTTTCCGCGGAAGAAACTGCAGAAGAAAAAGTGCCGGAGACGGAGACAGTCCCTGCGGAGACGGAAACCTCGGTGCGCTGCTCGCTGGTGCAGGTGAAGTTCGAAGGGCACAATACGCCGCTCGCTTACTACAACGATAAATTCGATCTGCACCCCGGGGACATCGTGTATGTAGACGGCAAATTCGAAGGCCGGAGGGGGCGCGTCGTCGGAGTCGAGTACAATTTCCGCATTCGCCTTTCGGATTATAAGCGAGTCATCGCCGCAGCGGATACGAAGGTTTTCGGTCGGCTGTATTTCTGCGGTTCGCACATCATGACCTTCGACCGTAATGTGCTGCCGCATGAGAAGATCGCCGCGTGGTTCAAAGCACCGCCGAAGCCGGAGGATGAGATGGCCGTCGGGCACGATGACGACTCATTCCCGCTGGATAATCTCTTCATGATGGGAGCCTCTTCGGAGATCTCGCAGAGAGGAAAAGAGTACTATTCGGAAAGCCGTGTGCGCTACCTGTGCCTGGACGGAACCAAAGGCTATGCGCTCGTCGAGGGAACGCATCCCTATGAGGTGGAGTTTACTTACTGGGACGGCGAAGTGTCGGATATCGTCTGCGACTGCTACTGCGTCGGAATGTGCAAGCACGAGTTTGCCGCCATGCTGCAGCTGCGCGAAACGCTGCACTTTGCGGAAT
>CAVGGQ010000103.1:0-5836 GCA_963628785.1 Oscillospiraceae bacterium
AAACATGGAGCATAATGCATCGGAGATCCGCAAAAGCACAAAGCTCGGCGGGCGCGTTTGGGCGTGTCTTCTGATATTCGGTTTCATCGGGCAAATCGCGTGGATGGTGGAAAATGTCTACTTCTCCACATACATTCAGAAAAACATCACCGCCGCGGGATGGGCCACATCCGCTACGGTTTCCGCCAGCGCGATCGCCGCGGCGCTCGCCACATTCTTTGCCGCCGCATGGTCGGATAAAGTGGGGCGCCGGCGCGCGTTCGTCTGTTGGGGATACATCCTCTGGGGCGCGGTGACGGCTTCATTCGCGCTCTTCGGCAACGGGCAGGTCGCGCTGCCGGTGGGGCTCGCGGTAATGCTCTTCGTGGTGATGGACTGCATCATGTCGGCCATCGGCTCTGCCGCCAACGATGCGGCGCTCTCTGCGTGGGTCACGGATGTGACGGATGTTACGAACCGAGGCACGGTGGACATTGTGCTGAGCATCATGCCCATACTCGCGCTCATCGTCATTTTTGCCGGCTTTGATTCCATGACCGTGAATGGTAACTGGGCTGGCTTTTACCTTCTGCTCGGCGGCATCACCTCGGCGGCCGGCGTTCTCGGGCTGTGGCTCTTCCGCGACAGCGCATCGCTCCGTCCGACGCAGGGCGGCAGCTATATGCGCGAGGTGCTGTACGCGTTCCGAAAGGAGACCATCCGCGAAAACAAAATGATCTACATCTGCTTTTTCGGCATGATGTTCTCCGGCCTTTCCATGCAGATGTGGCAGCCGTACATGATCTCCCTCGTAGAGGTCACACTCGGCATCGAAAACTACATCGTTCCCATTGCGGTCGTCGTGCTGAGCGCCGCAGTGCTGAGCGTCATTGCCGGCAAGGTCATGGACCGCTTCGGCAAGGAAAAATTCTATTACCCCGTTGCGCTCATTCAGGTGCTCGGCGGCATCATCGCCTATCTCATCAAGTTCTGCGGCCACGCGATGCCGCTTCTCATTGTCGGCGGCACGCTGATCATGGCGGGCAACCTCACGATGGCGGGGCTCTTTACCGCCTCTGCGCGCGATTATACGCCCGAGGGGCGCGCCGGTGCGGTGCAGAGCGTGAAGATGGTCATCTACATCGTTCTCCCGATGGTGCTTGCGAGCATCCTCGACCCCATCATTATCAACGCCGCCGCGATGGAGCCGACGGCTGAGATCCTCGCCAAATACCCGAGCTATGCGGGCAGCTATCTCTACCCCTATGAGCTATTCCTCGGCGCGGCAATTTCCGCCGTATTCATTCTCATCCCCGCCTATCTTGTGCGGCGCGATGCCAAACGCCTCCGCGAGGAGAAACTGAAGGAGATCTCCGAATGAACGTTATGTTAACTGAATGGGGCCGATCGCTCGACCGGGAGCATCCCCTGCCGGAATATCCCCGCCCGCAGCTGCGGCGGGAGAGCTTCTTAAATCTCAACGGCATTTGGAAATATGCCGTTACGAAATCGGCTGCCGCGCCCGAGGTCTGGGACGGTGACATTGTTGTTCCCTTCTCCCCCGAAGCGCCGCTTTCCGGCGCGGAGCGAGGGCCCTCCGGGGACGAATATCTGCACTATTTCCGCACGTTCACGCTCCCCGAGGAATTTGACCGCGGGCGGGTGCTGCTGCACTTTGACGCCGTGGATCAGACGGCAGAGGTGTTTGTGAACGGCGTGCGGGTCGTGAAGCACGCGGGCGGCTACTGGCCGTTTTCCGCCGACATCCGTCCACAGCTGCGCGCAGGCGAGAATGAGCTTCTCGTCACCGTGCGCGACAACGCCGACGACCCGACCTTTGCCTACGGCAAGCAGCGCTACAAGCGCGGCGGCATGTGGTACACCGCGCAGAGCGGCATATGGCAGACCGTGTGGATGGAAAGCGTTCCGGAGGTTTACATAAAATCTCTTCGCATCACGCCGGAATACGACGAAGCGCGCGTGCGCATCGAGCTGGAGACGGAAGGCGAAGCGCCGAGCGCCACTTGCGATGTGCTTGACAGCAAGAGAAAGTTTGTGGCCGGTTCCTGGGCGAAGGGCGGTGTGTGCGTCATTCCGCTGCCGGACTTCCGCTCCTGGTCGCCGGACGATCCGTATCTCTACACGCTCGACATCCGCTGCGGAGACGACAGCGTGCAGAGCTATTTTGCCATGCGCAAGTTTTCGTATGTGCAGCACAAGGGGCACCGCGTGTTTGCGCTCAACAATGAGCCTGTTTTCCACAACGGTCTCCTCGATCAGGGCTACTACCCGGACGGACTCCTGACGCCGCCCTCGGATGAGGCGATGGTGAACGACATTGAAACAGCGAAACGTTGCGGCTTCAATATGCTGCGCAAGCACATAAAAATCGAGCCGCTTCGCTGGTATTACCATTGCGACCGGCTCGGTATGCTCGTGTGGCAGGACATGGTCTCCGGCGGGCAGCCGTACCATCTGCCGTATGTGTCATGGCTCCCGACGGTCGGCTTCGTGCATCTCTCGGATGCGCTGCTGCACTTCTCCGGCCGCGAGAGCGTGCTCTCCCGCATCCGTTTTCGCCGCGAGATGGCGGAAACTGTGGAGCATCTCTACAACTGCCCGTGCATCACGCTCTGGACGATCTTCAACGAGGCCTGGGGGCAGTTTGAAACGAAAAACATCAACGCGCAGCTGCGCGCGCTCGACTCCACGCGCTTTATTGACGCGGCGAGCGGCTGGCACGATCAGGGTGCCCCCGAGATGAAGAGCCGTCACATCTATTTCCGCCCGGTACATCTCAAGAACGACGGCCGTGCGCTTGCCCTCACGGAGTTCGGCGGCTACACCTATGCCGTGGACGGACACCGCCGGGCGGAGGGCGAGAAGGTCTACGGCTACCGCACCTGCCCCGACGCCGAGGCCTTTGCGCGCGATTACCGCGCCCTCATGCGCGATCAGGTGCTCGAGCATATAAAAAATCAGGGCCTGACCGCCGCCGTCTACACGCAGCTCACCGACGTGGAAGACGAACTGAACGGTCTCCTCACCTACGACCGCGAGCAGCTGAAGATCCCCGAAGAAACACTCCGGGAGATCAATGAGCCGCTGCGATTTGAATGAAATGTTATCTTGACATACGTGTGAGCACGTATTATACTTGAAGAAAAAGGGGAAGCACTGTGAAAGGCAGCGAACTCTTAAAATTGCTGAAGGAGAACGGCGTGCTGTGCATTGAGCACCGCGCCAATCACGACTGGTTTTTTAGTCCGATCACCGGTGAGTACTTTCCCGTTCCCCGCCACAAGGGGCAGGATATTAAGCCGAAAAAGCTCCAAAGCATATTGAAAGCAGCGGGTATTCAAACCGATAAGCGGTGACCCGCAGAAAGGAAAGGTGTTATGAAATACGCATATCCCGCGATTTTTGAAGAGGATGACGGCAGCATTGCCGTTGATTTTCCCGATTTGAAAAACTGCTTCACGCAGGGAGAAGATATGGTCGATGCTCTTGAAATGGCGTCGGATGTGCTGAGCGCGAAGCTGGTCTTTATGGAGGATAGCGGCGAAGAGATCCCCGCGCCGACTCCAATTGGAGATCTCCGATTGGAAGAGCACCAATATGCCACTCTCGTTATGGCCGATACCCTTGCTTACCGCAAAGCCAATTCGACAAAAGCCGTAAAGAAAACGCTCACCATTCCCTCGTGGCTCAACGAAGCCGCCGAAAAGCGGTCTGTCAACTTTTCGCAGGTGCTGCAGGAAGCCCTGCTGCACATCATCGGAATGTCTTGAAAACGCAGGGATGCACTGCAAATGACAGGTTTTGCAGTGCATCCTTTTTAACTCTTTTGGGAAAAGCCTATTTCAGAACTCGTAGCGCATGGCGAGCATTTGGAAGAGGCCCTGCATTACTTCTTTGGCGATGGAGCGAATGTCGAGTTGGGATATGAAGGCATGGACCCGGCGGATCTCTTCTTCGGGGACGCCGTAGCAGCGCAGTGCCATGCTCAGGAAGAGCTCGATCTTTTTTTCGAGCGGCACTTCATTGGTGCACGGCTTGGACATATAGGCGCGCATGATGCCGGCCGAGCCGACCTCCAGATAGTAGAATTCCCGCTCCGTGAGCTCGGGCTGGTAGGTGCCGAAGGTGCGGTAGAGCACCTTGGTGGTCTCGGTGAATATGTACTCGAGAGCTTCGGCGTGGCTGTATGCTTCCGTATAGATCTCGCGCAGATTTTCGTTCATTTCAGTCAGAGCGAGCTGGATGGAGGTCTCCGCCGCATACACATAGATCGGCGGCAGATCATTCGCCGCGAGCTTGCCCGCGACGCCGAACTGCCGGGAGAACATGAACCGGACGAGCTCTACGAGGATGCCGTCCTTGGCGTGAAACGCATGCTGAAAGCTGCTGCTGGATACATCTGCCTGCTCCAGGATCTGCGCCATCGTTGTGTTCTTGTAGCCCTGCTCCAGGAAGAGTTTCACGCACACGCTGAGGATCCTCTCCCGCGTCGTCTGCTTGCGTCCCTCCGTCGGGCGCACCTTCTCCATTTCCGAATCACTCCGTTCTGTTTATATACAATATATAGTATTATAGCAGTTGAGGATCCATATATCAACAGCTGCAGCGTAAAATTTACGCAAAAGCTGCCCCGATACCCGACAGAACTGCCGGGCATCGGGGGCAGACCAACACTCTCACAGCACGCATGTCCAGCCGTGGGGATCGGGCAGTGTGCCCCACTGGATGCCGGTGAGGGTATCGTAGAGGCGGTGGGCCAGCGGGCCGATCTTGCCGTCGTTGATCGTATACTCACGGTCCTTGTAGGTCAGCTCGCCGATGGGGCAGATGGCGGCGGCGGTGCCGACACACAGCGCTTCCTCGAGCTTACCGTCCGCTGCGGCGGCGAAGAGCTCGTCCACGGAGATGAGGCGCTCCTCGGCGGGCATGCCCCAGTCGCGGAAGAGCTGCAGGCACGAGCGGCGCGTAACGCCCGGCAGGATGGAGCCGGTCAGCATCGGCGTGACGATCTTGCCGTCGATTTTGAAGACAACATTCATGCCGCCGCCTTCTTCGACATACTTGTGCTCCACACCGTCGAGCCAGAGCACCTGCGAATAGCCTTTCTCAAAGGCGCGCTCTCCGGCGCGGTTCGATGCGCCGTAGTTTCCGCCGCATTTGGCCTCGCCGGTGCCGCCGCGCACGGCGCGGACATCTTCGGTCTCCACGATGATGCGCACCGGCTCCATGCCGTGTTCAAAGTAGCTGCCGGACGGCGAGAGGATGACGACAAACATGGCTTCATGGACACCGTGCAGGCCGAGGTGGGCATCCGTGCCGAAAACGAACGGGCGAATGTACAGCGATGTGCCCGGCTCGGGCGGAACGAAGCGCTCATCGAGCTTCACAAGAGCCTTCACGGCCTCGAGCGCGTCCTCCGGCGGCACGACAGGCAGACCCAGGCGGACGGCGGAGTTTTTCATGCGCTCCATATTGTCCCATGGGCGGAAGAGCTGCACGCGGCCATCCGCGCGGCGGTAGGCTTTCAGGCCTTCGAAGACTTCCGCGCCGTAATGGAACACACACGCAGCGGGCGAAAGGGAAATGTTTTGGAACGGAACGATGCGCGCGTCATGCCAGCCTTTGCCTTCCGTGTAGTCCATGATGAACATATGGTCGGTGAACCGGCTGCCGAAGCCGAGCCTATCCGAGGGAACGACCGTTCCGGGTGCGGTGGTTTTTGTGACTTTGATCTCCATTTTGCAGTACCTCCTGTTCGTTTTTCACATATAATCATAACCACGGGCAAAGCCCGTGGTTTGCTCTAGGCCTATAAGGCCATGATACTGGCCTAGGC
>CAVGGQ010000104.1:0-5320 GCA_963628785.1 Oscillospiraceae bacterium
CAAAAGGCAGTCTCTTTTTTGCATATTCCGGTGTCAGTCCCGCGATGTTCCCGCCGACCGGCGGGAACGAGCCCAAGCCTCGCAGAGTTTGCGCCCGCAGGCGCAAAGAAAGCGGAATCATTTTTTCCGATGACATGCGCATCGGAGTGCGTCCCCTCGTTCGGATGGCTTCGCCATTCGAACGAAACGCCTTTAAGCGAGTGCGGCGGTGATGATGGCCATCTTGTAGACCTCATCGGCGTTGCAGCCGCGGGAGAGGTCGTTGATGGGGGCGTTCAGACCCTGCAGGATCGGGCCGTAGGCGGCGTAGCCGCCGAGACGCTGCGCAATCTTATAGCCGATGTTGCCGGCCTCGATGCAGGGGAAGATGAAGGTGTTCGCGTAGCCCGCGACCTTGGAGCCGGGGAACTTGAGCTGTCCGACAACCGGAGCAACGGCGGCGTCAAACTGCATCTCGCCGTCGATGGCGAGGTCGGGAGCCATTTCCTTGGCAATCTTGGTGGCCTCGTGGCTCAGAGGAACGGTCGCGCCCTTGCCGGAGCCGTTGGTGGAGAAGGAGAGCATGGCGACCTTCGGGTCGATGCCGAAGATCTTGGCGGTCTTGGCGGTCTCGACGGCGACCTCCGCGAGCTTCCGGGCGGCGGAAACGGTGACGTTGCCTTCCTTGTCCTTGCTGTCCTCGTAGGAGATGTTGATGGCGCAGTCGCCCATGGCGAGGAGCTCATCGCCGCGCTGCAGGATCATGCAGGAGGAGACGAGGTGAGAGCCGGGGCGGGTCTTGACGATCTGCAGTGCCGGACGCACGGTGTCGGCGGTGGAGTAGGTGGCGCCGCCGAGCAGGGAGTCGGCCACGCCCATCTTCACGAGCATGGTGCCGAAGTAGTTGCCCTTCTTGAGAAGCTCGCGGCACTCGTCCGGGGTCATCTTGCCCTTGCGGAGAGCGGCCATAGTGTCGACCATCTCGTCCATGCGCTCGTAGGTCATGGGGTCGAGGATCTCGAGACCTTCGATATCAAAGCCGCCCTTGGCAGCCTCGGCGCGGACAACATCCACGTTGCCGACGAGCACGGGCGTGAGGAAGCCGTCCTTCTTCAGACGGGCAGCGGCCTCGAGGATACGGGCGTCGTGTCCTTCGGTGAACACGATGCGGCGGGGATTTGCCTTCAGCGTTTCGATCAGCTTATCAAACATAGTGAAAACCTCCGATAAAAATTGGCTCCGCTGCTACAGGGCGCGCGGAGCCTATGTTTTTCAGCACAAATATATTATCACGAATTGAAGAAAAGTCAACCGATTCAAGAGCGAATTCTTTTTGCCCGTGTGTTACCTGCGTATATCATCCTGCTCCTCGCGGCTCGCTTTTACGACGAGCGGAGCGAGGGCGATGAGAGCGATAACGTTCGGAATGACCATGAGCTGGTTGAACATGTCGGTCAGCTCCCACACAAGGTCGTTGGAGAGGCAGGAGCCGAGGAAAATGAATGCGAGCGCGAGCACGGAGTACACCGGCACGGCCTTCTTGCCGAAGAGATATTCCACATTGATGCGGCCGAAGAAGTTCCAGCTGATGACGGTGGAGAACGCGAAGAAGAAGAGGCATACCGCCACAAAGAGTGCGCCGCCCTCGTTGCCGAGGATGGAGGAGAAGGCGAGCTGCGCCATATTCGTCTTGCTGATGCCCTCGGCGCTGCCCGAAGCGAGCGGGCCGCCGCCGGCGTAGAGCGTGGAGATAACGACGAGCGCGGTCATGGTGAGCACGACGAACGTATCGAAGAAAAGACCGATCATGGCGACGACGCCCTGCTCGTGCGGCTTCTTCACATTGGCCATGGCGTGTGCGTGCGGGGTGGAGCCCATGCCGGCTTCGTTGGAGAAGAGGCCGCGCTTGACGCCCTGACTGATGGCCGTTTTGAGCGCGTAGCCGAGACTGCCGCCGATGATGGCGTTGGGGGCGAAGGCGTACTTGAAGATCATGGCGAACGTTTCGGGGATGTAGCGGATGCGCACGACCAGCACGATGATGCCGCCGAGCAGATAGAGCACCGCCATCACGGGCACCATCTTCTCGGTGACGGACGCGACGCGCTGAATGCCGCCGAGGAAGATGACAGCGGCGATGATCGTCACGAATATGCCGACGACCCAGGTGGGAACGCCGAGCGCGTTGGAGCACGTCTCGCCGATGGAGTTCGACTGCACCATGCAGCCCATGAAGCCGAGCGCGAGGATAATGGCGACGGCGAAGAACACGGAGAGGAACCTGCCGAACGCGTTCGGGAAGGCGCGCCTGATGTAGTACACCGGGCCGCCGTGGACGCTGCCGTCCGGACGGACTTCGCGCGTTTCCTGCGCGAGCACGGCCTCGGAGTAAATGGTCGCCATGCCGAAGAACGCGATGATCCACATCCAGAAGATGGCGCCGGGACCGCCGATGAGGATGGCGCCCGAAGCGCCGATGATGTTGCCGGTGCCGACCTGCGCGGCAATGGCCGTGGCGAGCGCCTGGAAGGAGCTGATGCCGGACTCCTGCTTGCCGCCGTGGAGCGAGAAGTTGCCGAACGTGCGGTGCCAGCCCTCTTTGAAGCAGCGCACCTGCACGAACTTCGTCTTGATCGAGAAGAACAGACCCGTACCGACGAGCAGGACGATGAGAATGTAGTCCGAGAGATAGACGTTGATTTTCTGTACGATTTCGAGCAGCGACATGGTGACTTCCTCCTACATAAAAAAATAAAGCTGCCGACAAAACCAGCAACTCCGGAAAGCACAAAAGGCACAAATAATAAAAATGCCGCTTACCCGCTCTGTCCTTTAGCCTGAGAGATTCGACCTTTCGGTCTTGCACCTTCGGCACCCGTGATGGGATTCTCCAGAGTCTCCTCCGCCGACAGTCTCCGAAAAGATCCTGCCGACTTCAACGGAATATTTTGTTGTGAGAAAACTATAGCATGCCCCGTATAAAAATGCAATACGGAAATTTTATTTTGTCATTATAGCCATGATACAATGCAATTTCCTAAGCGCTTTGCCGTCGTTTGCATAAATACTTGCGAATTTCAAATAAAAATGCGTGAAAACTCAAGCTTTACAAATGCGTTCGCTTCCTGTTATAATACAAACTGTAATCATACGAGAAAAGGAGCTGTATGCCCCGATGGCCAGAGGTTTTTCGGAAACGATGTCGGCGCTCCGGAAGAAGCGCGGCGCTTCGCAGCGCACGGCGGCGGCAGAGCTCGGCATATCCCAGGCGCTGCTCTCCCACTACGAAAACGGCGCGCGTGAGCCGGGGCTGGAGTTCGTGTGCCGCGCGTGCGACTATTACGGCGTCACGGCAGACTATCTGCTCGGCCGCACGGATGAGCCGGAAGGCGAAGGCACGTCCCGCCTCAGCGCTCTCGCCAAAGAGCTCCGCGCTCTCGCCGAGCGTCTGGAGTCCGGAATAAAGGAGTAACATAGACCTATGATCGATCAGAGCCATATCCGCAATTTTTCCATTATCGCGCACATTGACCACGGCAAATCCACGCTCTCCGACCGCCTCATCGAGCTGTGCGGCGCGGTGGAGATGCGCGAGATGTCCGACCAGATCCTCGACAACATGGATCTCGAGCGCGAGCGCGGCATAACCATCAAGGCGCGCGCCGTCGGCCTCACCTACCATGCGCAGGACGGCGAGACGTACACGCTCAACCTCATCGACACGCCGGGCCATGTGGACTTTAACTACGAGGTCTCCCGCTCGCTCGCCGCGTGCGAGGGCGCGGTGCTCGTGGTGGACGCCTCGCAGGGCGTGGAAGCGCAGACACTCGCGAACACATATCTTGCCCTCGAGCACGACCTCGAGATCCTGCCCGTCATCAACAAGATCGACCTGCCCGCGGCCGACCCCGAGCGCACGAAAACGGAGATTGAGGATATCATCGGCATCCCCGCCATGGACGCGCCGGAGATCTCCGCGAAAAACGGCATCAACGTGGAGTCCGTGCCCGAGTACATCGTAAAGCATGTGCCCGCGCCGAACGGCGACCCGAACGCCCCGCTCAAGGCGCTCGTGTTTGACAGCCAGTACGACACCTACCGCGGCGTCATCGTCCTCATCCGCGTGGAGGACGGCGTGCTGCACCGCGACGATGTGATCCGCCTCATGGCGACCGGCGCGGAGTATAAGGTCGTCGAGGTCGGGCATCTGCGCCCGATGGGTCTCGACCCGTGCGCCGAGCTTGCCGCCGGCGACGTCGGCTACTTCACCGCGAGCATCAAGAATGTCGAAGACACCCGTGTGGGCGACACCGTTACCGGCAGCACACGCCCGTGCGCCGAAGCGCTCCCCGGCTACCGTCCGGCGCGCAGCATGGTCTACTGCGGCATCTACACCGAGGACGGCTCCAAGTTCCCGGATCTGCGCGATGCGCTCGAAAAGCTCAAGCTCAACGACGCCTCGCTCTCGTTCGAGCCGGAAACATCCATCGCTCTCGGCTACGGCTTCCGCTGCGGCTTCCTCGGCATGCTCCACATGGAGGTCATTCAGGAGCGCCTCGAGCGCGAGTTCGACCTCGACCTCGTCACCACGCTCCCCTCGGTCATTTACGAGGTGAAAAAGACGGACGGCACGACCGTGTTCGTCGATAACCCGCACAACTACCCCGACCCCGCGACGATCGCCGAGTCGCTCGAGCCGTTCGTAAAGGTGACCATCATCACGCCGAACGAGTTCGTCGGCAACATCATGCCGCTCTGCCAGGACCGGCGCGGCGTCTATAAAAACATGCAGTATCTCGACCAGCGGCTCGTGGAAATGCATTACGAAATGCCGCTCAACGAGATCATCTACGACTTTTTCGACACGCTCAAAGCGAAAACGAAGGGCTACGCCTCGCTCGACTATGAGCTTTCGGAGTATGTGCCGAGCGACCTCGTGAAGGTCGATATGCTCCTCAACGGCGACCAGGTGGACGCGCTCAGCTTCATCGCGCACCGCGACAAGGCCTACGGCCGCGCGCGCAAGCTGTGCGAAAAGCTCCGCGACAACATCCCCCGCCAGCTCTTCGAGGTGCCCGTGCAGGCAGCCATCGGCGGCAAGATCATCGCCCGCGAAACGGTGCGCGCCATGCGCAAGGACGTCCTCGCCAAATGCTACGGCGGCGACATCACCCGCAAGAAAAAGCTCCTCGAAAAGCAGAAGGAAGGCAAAAAGAAAATGCGCCAGCTCGGCACCGTCCAGATCCCGACAGAGGCCTTCCTCGCGGTACTCAAGCTGGACGAGTAAAAGAATACCAAACGAATCACGCCGCCCTCCCGAATCCGATCCGGGAGGGCGGCG
>CAVGGQ010000105.1:0-5310 GCA_963628785.1 Oscillospiraceae bacterium
CCCGGCAGCACACTCTTGCGTCCTCCCGAGAATCCGGCGAAGAAATGCGGCTCAATGAATCCCTCGGCGATGAGCAGCTCCGTCTCTGCGGCCAGTCTGTCGATAACGCAAGGCGCGCCTGACGGCAAAACGCCTATCTGCACATTCGCGCCTTTATCACGGCAGTCGTGCACGACAATGCGGCATTCGTCCATGATTTCGCTGCCCAGCTTCGTTTCCAGCTCTGCCGTAGAGGTCGGGCGGTGAAAACCGGTTGCCACAAGCAGAGTAACATCAATGTCCGGACTGCCTTCGCGCAGCTCATGCAGCATATTCGGGATGATATCGCGGCTCGGCACAGGGCGGGTATGGTCGGAAATGATAATGACACAATTCCGCTTGCCCTTGGCAAGCTCCGAAAGGCGCGGGGAATCGATAGGATGCTCCATTGCATCACGCACGATATCGCCGCCGTTTTTTTCGGCTTTCAATGTATTGATCGCACTCGTCAGCACGGCTGCGCCCTGCGCGTCAAACTCTATATAGCCGCCGCCGTAGGGAATGTGCACTATGCCCATTATCCTTCCACCCTTTCAAGCAGCATATCGCAGACCTCGTCCATGTCGCCGACATAGCCGTAGTCGCAGTAGTTAAAGATTGCGGCGTCAGGATCTTTGTTCACGGCAATGACCATGCCTGCGTCCGAAAAGCCTGTGACATGGTTCACAGCGCCGGAAACGCCGAAAGAGATGAGCAGCTTCGGCTTCACCACCGCGCCCGACTGCCCGATGACCAGCTTGAACGGCAGTACGCCGCGATCGAACACCGGCCGAGTACAAGCAAGCTTGCCTCCCAGCTTTTCCGCCAGCGCGCGGTAGCGTGGCAGCGCATCCGCGCCGCGTATGCCGTTGCCGACGCACACGATTACATCCGCGTCCGCGATGTTCAGATTCTCGTCGAATTCATCCGCCTTGAACGAGAGTACCCTTGTACGGATTTTTTCGAGAGGAAAGTCAATATGTTCCTCAATAGTCTCGCAATGGCGCTTGCCGGCCGGGGCATACCTGAATGTTCCGGGCCGTATCGTGCCGACCTGCGGACGCATGACGGGCACGGTTATCACTGCCATCATCTTCCCGCCGACCGCCGGCTCTATAAACTCAATGTCGCCCGTTTTCTCATCGTACACGAGCTGAGTGGCATCGCTGGTGCAGCCTGTCGGCAGGCGGCAGGCGAAGCGCGGGGCAAAGTCGCGCCCGAATATTGTTCCGCCGACCATGACGGCGGACGGCTCGTACTTACGGCAGAGAACGGTGAAAAGATTTGTGTACGCATCGATGTTGAGGGGATTGTACCCGGTACCGGTCACACGGATGATCTTATCCGCGCCGCACTCCAACACCCGTTCCAACTCTGCTGCAGGCAGCGCGCCGACTATGACCGCAACAAGCTTGTCGCCGGATACATCGCACAGCTTACGTGTTTCGCACATCAGCTCCAGCGACACCGGCTCGACTGCCGCGCCATCATGCTGGATATATACCCACATATCCTTAAATTCGCGTTTATCCTTCATCACAGTGCCTCCTTGATCAGCGCGACAAGCCTGTCCGCGCTTCTTTCCGCGCCGCCTTCGTCTATCATGACACCTTTCTCGCTCACCTCCGGCGGGTATGTGCGCGGCACCTTCGTGGGTGAGCCGGGGTCACCTATCTGCTCTCGGTCAAGACCGATCACGCTCTCAGATGTGTATTTTTCTATCGCAGCCGTCCGGCTCGCTTTCCAGCTCGCGAGATTCGGTATACGCGGGCGGTAGTTTGTTTTTTCTACGGTTAACAGGCAGGGATACTGCGCCTCGGTCAGCTCAGCGCCGCGCTCAAGCTCGCGCTCGGCGGTAACCGTTTTGCGCGCCGTGTCCACCTCCGTCACAAGCGCGGCGGAACTGAGCAGACTTGCGCCAAAGCGCTCGGCAAGCTGCGCGCCCATCTGCCCTGTCGCCCCGTCAAGAGATTCCTTGCCGCAGAAGATGAGGTCAAAATCACCAAGCATCTTCGCCGCCGTGACTATAACATAGCTCGTGGCGAGTGTGTCCGCGTTTGCAAATGCGCGGTCGGAGAGCAGCGCTGCCCTGTCCGCGCCGCCGGCAAGGCACTCACGCAGAGCCTCTTCCGCCTGATCCGGTCCCATCGTTATGCACGTTACCATGCCGCCGTATTTTTCCTTTACCTGCACGGCCGCTTCAAGCGCGTTGGCATCGAGCGGATTCAGTATCGCGGGCACGCCCTTTCTGATGAGACTGCCGGTAACCGGGTCGATCTTCACAAGGTTCACATCCGGAACCTGCTTTACGCATACAAGTATATTCAACATAATCTCACCCTCCGTCAGCAGCAGACCTTGCCGGGATTGAGTATCCCGTCGGGGTCGAAAACGCGCTTTATCGCGCCCATGAGCTCATACGCCGTGTCGCCCACGCTTTCGCGCAGATACTCCTTCTTCGCGTGACCGATGGAGTGTTCGCCGGAAACCTGGCCTTCAAACTCCGTACATTTTGCGTAGCATTTGTCCATTATTATCTTTACGCGGCGTTTGAATTCGTCCTCCTCCATGTCGTTGGAGCAGCAGTAGATATGCAGATTGCCGTCTCCGGCATGCCCGAACGAACGCAGACGCACACCGTTCTCCTCGGCAATATCGTGGCTGTATACGAGGAATTCGGCGATGCGGTCTACCGGCACAACAACGTCCATCTCGTCGAGTAATTTCGTTTCTGCCTCTATAACCGTGAGAAACGCGCTTCTCGCCGCCCAAACGTCCTTTTTCAGACTGCCCGTCCATACGACGAGCACGTCATACGCGCCGACACGCTGCGCCACTTCTCCGAGTCTGTCCATCTTCGCGGTCAGTTCCGCCTCGCTGTCGCCAACGAGCGTGACGAGAATATATGCGCCAGCCTCGCGACCGTTGACAACGGTCGGAAAGACGGCGTTTCCCGTGAACGCGGCGGAGGAATCGACGATATCCCGCTCCATGAATTCTATCGACTGCGGGTCTAGATTGGCAAGCTTTATCTCCGGCACGGAGGCAATCGCCTGCGCGATGTCCGCGAACGGGAGAATGAGGCTCACATCCATGACGGGTTTGGGAATAAGCTTGAGCGTCAGCTCCGTAATAACGCCGAGCGTACCTTCTGAGCCTATCATAAGGTGCAGAAGACTGTAGCCGGAGCTTGTCTTGCACACGGTCTTGCCAAGCTTCATTATCTCACCGTTTGGCAGCACCACGGTCATGGCGAGTACATAATCACGCGTTACGCCGTACTTCACCGCGCGCATACCGCCGGCATTCGTGCTGACATTGCCGCCGACGGTGGCGGTCTTTTCGCCGGGATCGGGCGGGTACATAAGCCCATGACCGAGCGCATCGGCGGCGAGATCGCACAGAAGCACGCCGGGCTGAGTATGCACTACGAGGTTTTTCATGTCGTATGAAATTATTTTGTTCATCCGCTCTGTGGAGAGGACAATTCCTCCGCGTATCGGCACGCAGCCGCCTACCAGCCCCGTACCGGCGCCGCGCACCGCAACGGGTATCTTGTTCTCATGACAGAGCCGCATTATTGCGGAGACCTCCTCTGTACTTTCAGCAAGGCACACGCCCTCCGGCATGTACCTGCCGTAGATGGGCATTTCATCGTGAGAATACTGCTCCTTGACCTGCTCGCCGTACTCGAAGCGCCGCTCTCCGACGATGCCACGCAATTTATCGGCAAGCTCAGGTGTGAGCTTGTTATAATCAGCCATTTTTATCTCCTCCTTATAATAACTCTTGCAAGTCGCTCATATCATGGGTAGGCTCGCTGCGGCAACGCTCTGTCCGACGCGGCGGGTGTTGTCATCCGGCAAGGTGACCTTGAATTTTTCTTCAAGTTGAGGATATTCATCGCGCAGGACGCGGCAGCATTCGCCGATTAACAGTTCTCCTCCGCGCCCGGAGGCTACGCGTCCGAGAATGAGAACATAATTTATTGTATAAAAACGTGAATACAGAGCAAGCGTGTGCCCCAGATATGTGCCAATCGAAGCAAAAATTTTTTCCGCGCCGGAATGTCCGGCCTCCGCAAGCTTCTGCACTTCTTTCAGTTTTTCTGCGAGCGACAATGTATCGTCAAGTTTGATACCGGCTTTGGGAGCGAGCTTTATAACCGCATCCTGTGAAAAATACTTGCACCCTACTCCAACATCGTGTGACCATTCGTCTTCCAAAGCATCTTCGTTCAAATCTACGGGGGCAAAAGCAAGCTCGTTGAGCCAGCCCATCACTTTACCGTCTGGGGAAATATAGCCGACAGCCTCCGATGTTCCCATTGCAATGCCCAGTACCCCTCCCGTGCCGAGACTCATTGCGCCGGCAAGTGCTGTTACATCTCCATCGTTTGCCACGGTCAAAGGTACATCGCCTATTTCGGCCGCAGCGCGCTTGTATATCGTCTTCACTTCTTCACGCCGAGATTTCGGCACCTTTATAAAGAGAGAGGCGACCATCGGGCAGTTGTCCACATATACGCCGGCAGACGATACGCCGATGGCGTCAACACGCGGCATTTTCGATGCGGCGCGGCGAAACGAATCGAGTATGCCGTCAAAATGATATTGCGGGTCCTCATTGAGCTTCGGCAGCCATACCACTTCTTCCGAATAGACGGTTTTGCCGTCTATTACGGCCGAAACCTTCCGGTCTGAGCCTCCGGCATCAAATCCGATACGGCAGCCGTCCATATGACCGCCGATTGCAGCGCCGCCCTCATTTTCTGCCGGCATGTCGGCAATCGCACACACATTTATATCAAGCTCACGCTCGAACACATCGTATGTGAAGGCGGCATCGAAATTGCGCTTGCCGCCGCGGCGGTATTCATCCTTCAGCCGCTGCGCCAAATCGTCGCAGCCTGCAATATAAACCTTGTAACCGCCTATGCTCCACAGCAAAAACTTTACCAGTCTCTCAAGGTATCTGTAATTTGCCTCGGCGAACTCATCACCGCGTATAAAGCTACGGTATACACTGCGTTTGCCCCCGGTCCGTTCCACGGCGATGGCAACAGGCTTATGCGCATCGGACAGGTATTCGCGTACCCAAGGTTCAAACGGAATAAAATCGGGGTCAAGCGATGGCAGGTTTTTTACGTCAAATTCAATTCCCAGATATTTCATGTCAGCACCTCTAAAAATGTATCAGTATTTTGCTATTAATAAAATTTAATACTTTTTTTCATTAAAATCTTTTGAAGCCTGTAAGAGCCGCGCTAAAGCGCGGTTAGGCTTCAAAAGG
>CAVGGQ010000106.1:0-5279 GCA_963628785.1 Oscillospiraceae bacterium
GCCTGCGAGTAGCCGTCCATCTGCGTGCCGTGACCGCCGCAGAAGCGCAGACCCTTGATGGTGTAGTCGAGCTTGTGACCGCTCTGCACGCGCGGGAACATGCCGTCCCATGTGCCGCAGGCGTAGCCGTACACATCGCCCTGCGGCGTTCCGAGGAACCGCGCCCAGGTGACCGGCGAGGCGACAACGATCTCTTCAATGTGGCCGCGCAGGTCGATGCCCGCGACCTTTTCGAAGTCTGTGATGCACTCCTCGGCGATCTTATCCTTGATTTTGAAGTAATCTTCCATCTTCACATCCGCGAACGCGTCCTCGGTGTAGAACTTCGCGAACTGCACCATGCAGGTGCCCTTCGGCGAGCAGTCGGGAATGGCGTCGTTGATGATGGTCACGCAGTAGTCCTTATGGCCTTCGATGGTGGCGGCGTTCTCGTACTGCTGCAGCGTGTCGCCCGTGGTGCGCACGAATGTGTCGTACGCCTTGAAGCCGAGCTCTTCATACGGAATGTCGAGTCCGAGATACACGGTGAATGCACTCTGCGCGAGCTTTCTCGCGTTCATGAGCTTGCGCTCGCGCTCCGGAACCTCCGCTTTGTCGACCATGCGGTCGAACACCACATGCGGCATGAGGTTCGAGATGACGCGCTCGCAGGCAATATATGTGCCGTCAACGAGCTCCACGCCGTGCACCGCACCGCCCTTGACATTGATCTTCTTCACTTCGGTGTTGTACCAGATGTCGCCGCCCAGCTCGCGGATGCGCTTATCGAACGCGAGCGAAATTTCGTGGCTGCGCCCGTGCGCCATCCACGGCTTCTGCGTGAGGTAGGTGTAGGTCATGAATGTGTACACCGCAAAGCTCATCTTTGTGGAGTCCACGCCGACATAGTCCCAGTAGGACTCGAAGATCTCGCGCGCCTTGTCGGGCACACCGATGCGGCGGAGCATGTCGTCCGTTGTCATCGGGACGACCTTCATGAGATCGTGGTACTTGAGCAGCATCTCCACCTTCGCCGGGGGAGAGGGCTCGTTGTGGTGCGCGCCCAGCCAGCCGACGCCGTCGGTCAGCATGCGGCCGAGCTCGAGCACGGTGGTCATGCTCTCGCGGGAGCCGGGAACGGCCTTTTCCATCTCGTCGATAAACGCCTGCACGCCTACCGGCATCGTCACGTCAAAGCCGTTGACAGGGTCGGTATTGATGGAGCGGAATGCCTCATCCGTCGACACCCAGTCCACATCAAGACCGTAGCCGTCGAGCAGTGTGCGCACCGCACCCTGATGCTCGCCCTTGCCCATCTGGCACATCTCGTGCAGCGTGCCCTCAAACTCAAAGCGTCCTCTGCGGAACGAGGTGGCGCAGCCGCCGGGCAGGTTATGCATTTCGAGCACGAGGACCTTTTTGCCTTCCTTGGCAAGGTACGCCGCGGCGCTCAGGCCGCCGTTGCCCGCGCCGACGACAATGACATCATATTTTGCGTTTGCCATATTTTCGCATCTCTCCCTTACAAATTCATCTGTGGTATAGCCACACTGCATATTATATAGGCTTTTCCGAAAAAGTGCAATAGGAAAATGCGCGTCCTTATAGATTTTTCACAAACCGGAAGAGAACAGAAAAGCGCAGCGTCTCCCGATGGAAGCGCTGCGCTTTGCGGATATTCAGTTTGCTTTGCACACGAAGCAGTGCCACTCTTCTTCGCACAGATGCTTTTCAATGCGGTAACCGGCGCCCTTGAGGGCCGCTTCGATCTCGTCCTGCCGTCCATCGATGATGCCGGATGTGACGAAGGTCGCGCCTTCGGCGAGAAAATCGCGCGAGAGCGGGGCGAGCGGGCGGATGACATCGGCGACAATGTTCGCGAGAACGATATCGAATCCCGTGCCGAGCGAGGCGCGCATGCCGCGGTCGGAGAGCACATCTCCGGCATACACGCGGAAGCGGTCTTCGCCGATGCCGTTGAGCGCGGCGTTCGAGAGCGCCACATCGGATGCCTTCGGGTCAATGTCGCAGCCGACGGCCTCCTTGCATCCGAGCACGAGCGCGCCGATGGAGAGAATGCCGCTGCCGCAGCCCAGGTCGAGCACGCGCTTGTCGGGCGCGACGAGCGATTCGATGGCCTCCAGACACATGCGTGTGGTGGCGTGGCTGCCCGTGCCGAAAATGAGACCCGGGTCGAGCCGCAGCGGTACGCGGCCGTCCTCGGGCGTTTCCTCCCACGCCGGCACGACAACGAGCTTCTCGCCAATGGGCAGAGGCTTGTAGTACTCCTTCCAGTTGTTCTCCCAATCCTCATCGGCGATCACGCGCGTCTCCACGGAAAAACCGGCGCCGCGTACGGCGGCGAGCACGCTCTCGCCCTCCTCATCCTGAGAGAGCCAGAACTTCACGCGCGATACCCCGGCGAAGCTCGCCTCGAGCTCCTCGTCCACATAGTCCCAGCACGCGCGGTTGTTCTCAAGAAAATCGTGAAAATCCTGTTCGTTTTCAATGCTCATTCCGCCGACGCCGAGCTCGGCGAGCGTATTGCATATGCCCTCCGGGTCATCCCCGCCGGGCACGGTACATTCCAGCCACTGCATAATCGAAATCTCCTTATATTATACAAAATCCTGCTTATGGCAGTTTATCGCCGATTTTGCCGAATGTCAAGGGAAACACCTTGCAATACGGTGCGCATTGTGATTAAATAACCTTAAAGCAGCACTGCCCGATGTCGTCTGCGGCGCTGCATTAAAAATCCTCATGCGGAGGCAAGATGATGAATGTTCTTACAACCATGGATCCGCTGCTGATCGCCGCGGCGATCATACCGGCCGTCTGGCTTCTCGTGAAAGTCTACCGTGCCGACCGTCTCGAGCGCGAGCCGGTCGGGCTCATCCTGCTGCTTGTGGTCTTCGGCGCTCTTTCCACGGCACTGGCCATGGTAACAGAGACGATCGGCGAGCATGTATTGCAGACTTTGTCCCGGGAAGGCACTTTCATTTACCTCATTCTGGAAAACTTCATCGTCGTTGCGCTCTCGGAGGAGGGCTTCAAGCTTCTCGTGCTTCGCTGGAGAACATGGCGCAATTCCAACTTCAACTGCCAGTTTGACGGCGTGGTGTACGCGGTCTCGGTGTCGCTCGGCTTCGCCCTGTGGGAGAACATCCTCTATGTCGGCATGTACGGCTTCGGCACCGCCCTCGCCCGCGCCGTGACCGCCGTGCCGGGGCACGCCTGCTTCGGCGTTTTCATGGGCATATGGTACGGAGCCGCGCGCCGCTACGCAAACGGCTGGGACCCGCGCGGCGAGAAGATCTGCCTGCGCCGGGCGTTATGGATCCCGGTGCTTATCCATGGCGCGTACGATTTCCTCGCCTCGCTCGACTTCGAGTACAGCTCCCTCATCTTCATCGTCTTCATAATCATCATGTTCCTGACCGCCCGCCGAAGAGTAAAAATCGTCTCCGAACACGACCGGTATATATGAGAACATAAAAGCGCCCGACCTTTTCACGGCCGGGCGCTTTTTTCGTCAGAGCTTTTCATACTCCTCATCCGATACGACCTCGCACCATTCGGTTTGGGTGTTTTGGCCGGGGACCTCCAGGGCTATGTGGGAGAACCAGCTGTCGCGTTTGGCGCCGTGCCAGTGCTTGACGTTCGCGGGGATCATCACAACGCTGCCCTCGTGCAGGCTGACGGCCGGTTTGCCTTCCTCCTGATACCAGCCCTCGCCGGCGGTGCACAGGAGAAGCTGCCCGCCGCCTTCGGAGGCGTGATGGATGTGCCAGTTGTTGCGGCAGCCGGGCTCAAAGGTGACATTCGCGGCGAACAGGCTGCCCTTCGGGTCGGTCAGCGGCTGCAGGAACGATTCGCCGATAAAGTATTTGGCATACCCCGTATTCGGCGCGCCCGTGCCGAACATATTGACCTTTTCAAATGCTTCCTTGTTTTCGAATTTCATGGCAATATCCTCCGAGAATATTATTTCATTGTATAGCGGATCCAAACGGCACCGCTCTCAAACGGCTGTACGCTCTGCAGATGCAGCGGCGTGACGCGCTTTCCCGACGGCAGACCGTCAAACACGGCGCTCATGCCGCCGCGGCCGTCGATGCCCGCGCCGATGAGGATGCTCACCTCGTCCAGAAGCCCCGCCGCGAGGAACGCCGCATTGATGTGCGCACCGCCCACGACTGCCATGCGCTTTACGCCGAACGCATCCGCAAGGATCTCACAGGCGCGCGGAAGATCGATCCGCTCTTTTCCGCAGGCGATCCACGAAATATGCCGCACATCGAGATACGCAAGATAGCTCTGCTTCACGCTCTCGCTCGTGAGAACGAGCACGGGACGCTCTTCCTCCGCGCTGTCCGGCCAGAGGAGCGTGCCGCGCGTGTCGACAACGACCTCATAGCCCGCAGCGTCCGCGGCCTTGGAAAATGCCTCTTTCCCGAGCGGGGCGGAAGCATCGTCCGCAAATTTCCCGGGCAGCGCCATCTCCGTCTCCGCCGTTACCCGTCCGCTCACGCGCGTGGGCGCATCCAGCGAATCGAGCGTCGAATAATATTCCTCCACGCCCGGCAGCTGCTCCGTCATAGAGCAGTCGATCCGCCCATCCACCGCCGTCATCATATGACAGATAATATAAGGCCTGTTCATATCAATCTCTCCCCATGCATTGCCACCTTTATCGGCACTTTTATCGTCACCATTATACCATGCCCCATCGGGAAAAACAACGCGGCATCGGGAAAAAATCCTCGCGGGCGCTTGCACATTGGGCGCGGGCGTGATAAACTATCGAAGTTATTATTTTGATCCTGCGGCAGCCGGCCGCGGGAGGAAGGATGTATTATGGAACACAGCGAAAAAACCATGGACAAGATCGTAGCCTTCTGCAAGAACCGCGGCTTCGTTTACGCGGGCAGCGAGATCTACGGCGGCCTTGCCAACTCCTGGGACTACGGCCCGCTCGGCGTGGAATTCAAGAACAATGTCAAGAAGGCGTGGCTCAAGAAGTTCGTGCAGGAGAGCCCCTACAATGTCGGCCTCGATGCCGCCATCATCATGAATCCGCAGACCTGGGTCACGACCGGCCATGTGTCGAGCTTCTCCGACCCGCTGCTCGACTGCAAGTCTTGCCGCGCGCGTCACCGCGCCGATAAGCTCATCGGCGAGGAGCACCACGAAGTCAATGTCGACGCCATGACCTTTGAGGAAATGGACGCCTTCATCGCCGAGCACGAGGACATCGTCTGCCCGGTGTGCGGCAAGCACAACTTCACGCCCATCCG
>CAVGGQ010000107.1:0-5230 GCA_963628785.1 Oscillospiraceae bacterium
ATTCGATATCGGTAAATGTTTCCTGCTTCATTTCCGTGCACCACCATTGCTTTGATGATTGTATTATACCATACTCAGAGCTTTTTTCATAGTGCCGATTAAATCAGAGGTTCCTTAATAAAGGACAAGTTCAGTGTGACAGAGCCGAATTACCTGTGGTGCTCGGACATAACCGAGCTTAAATGCAGCCGTCAGAGGATCTATGTATGCGGAATAATCGATGTAGCGACAAGACGGCTGGTAGGCTGGGACATAGCTAAGCATCAGCGCCAGGACATAGTAGGGCGTTCAAGATGGCGGTCGGGCGAAACCCGAATAGGCCCGACGGTGCTGTATACCACAGCGACAGGGGCTGTCAGTACACGGCGAAAAAGACGAAGCAGCTTGTTGAAGAGTTCGGCTTCAGAAAGAGCATGTCTCGCCCCGGGACGCCGAGTGACAATCAGCCGATAGAGAGCTTTTGGAGAACGCTTGAGAGCGAGCTGCCGGATATTAGCCAGCTGAGCTTTGATGATGCAGCGAGGAAGATCGTGGAGTACATTGAGCTGTACTACAACTCGGAAAGACTGCACTCCGGCATCAACTATGCCGTGCCTAACCGCTTTTTCACTCTTCTATCTGTCCGTTTTTCTTGACAAGTTTCATGGTAGGGCTTCGCCCCGGTGCCTTTATTCTTCACTCTTCACTATTCAACATTCAATATTCATTACACAAAAGACAACTGATCCCGCCGGACTTTTTCTGTTCGGCGGGATTTGTTTACCATTTCAATATATATTTCTTGTACATCTGCGCCGCTATGGCGTAGAGGTTCGTTTTCGGGAGACATTGGGCGGCGTATTTTTCCAGGGCGAAGCCGGTGCGCAGGAGGACACTTGTGTGGGAGACGGTCACAGTGTCGGATATTTTGCCGCTCGTCACGGTCACGGTGCAGGCTTTGCCGCGCGGGCACTTTACGCGGAGTTTTCCGTTTTGCACCTCGGCGGTGCAGCCTTCGCCTTCGCAGCGGACGGTATAGTCTTCCCGATTCCCGCTCGCGCTCGGCGTATAGAGCGAGAATTCAGCCTCGATCTCGGACGGGGACAGGCGATAGTCATAGGCGAAATTGCCGTCCGCGTCCGTGAGCTTCACAAGGCTCGGGAGCGTATCGTGCTCGCCCACGTAGGCTTCGACTTCCGTGAGGCCCGCCGCCGCGCCCTCGGTCTCCGTGAGACGCACGGTGAAGCCGGTGCAGTCCGGCTCGTTCACATACACGCTCGTGCCGGCGGGGTCGATATCGCGCACCTCGTAGGTGTCCCCGCCCGGGAAGACGATCTCGGCCGCGAGGACATTGTCGTCCGGCGAGGGGGCGTCATAGAGCCGGATCTCCGTGATGTCCGCGGCGGCAAAGGTGAATTCCGCCGTGCGCTCGGCGTCATCGCCTGCCGGGGTCCACACAGCCTCGTACGGCATCGTGTCCCCCCGGATGTCCGAGGAGTGCAGCAGGCGGAAGTCTGTGAGCTCCGTGCCGCTGCCGGACGAAACGCGCACCGACGCGCCGTAGAGCACCGAGCCGGTATTCCGCTGCCAGAAGACCTTGTCGCCGTTGAGAATACCCGCCATATCGTGCCAGAGATTCTGCGTGGCGTACTCGCGCGCGGCGGTGAAGGTGCGGCAGCGCGTCAGAGAGTGTGAAAGCCCCGCAGCGCTCACCGGCAAACGGACGCGAGCGCTCCAGAGAAAAATACCGTTCTCCTCCGAGCGCTCGCCGCCGGAGTTCACGGTCGAGAGCAGGTTGATGTCATCATAGAAGTCCTCCGCCGCACGGTAGGCGGTCGAGTACGCGAAGCCTTTGAAAACCAACGGTTTATAGCTCGCGTCCTCGGCGAGCATCTGCCCGAGCGCCTCGTCGAAAAAGAGCGATGCGGCACGGTGATCGACATTCGCGTCATAGTCGACGCAGAAGATCATGTCCGCACGGATGTCCTCCAGCACGGAGCGCAGGTCGGCGAGATAGTTCTGGCGCGTGTACGATGCGCCTTCACGGTAGGCGGGGTGCTCCGGCGCGGCGTGCGTTTCGGTGCGGCCGCTGAGCGAGGGCACCGTGACGCCGGGCGCCGTATTATAAATATGTACGCTGTCCCACGGATAGCTGTCGCCGTAGCCGAGGAAGAGGATGTGCTCCTCCGGCACCCCGAGCACGCCGAGCGCGGCGATCGCCTCGCGCACGCGCTCTTCGCCCCGGCCTCCCGCGTCGCCGGTCGAGGTGAACACCACATATACCTCGTTCCCCGCATCCGCGAACGACTCGAGCACGCCGCCGAGGAGATTCAGATCGTCGTCCTCATGCGGAACGACCGCGAGCACGCGGCGGTTTTCGAAAAAGCCGGTGTCCGTCTCCGCCCCGGCATAGGCGGCATCGGCGGCGAAGGTGTGCCACACGAGAAAGAGCACCAGTACGCCGAGCACCGCCGCACCCGCAAGAGAGAGCGCCGCGATGCGCCGCGCGCGGCGGGTGAACTTTGCGGGGGCGAAGAGAAGCACCGTGCCGCCGAGAAAAATTGCCAAAAACACGGCACGCGGGAGTGATGTGCCGCACGCAGCCGTGAGGAGATCGGCAAGCACCGTGACCTCCCCCGCCGTAAAGCCGCTCTGCACAAGGCGGATGAGCAACGCGCCGAATGTTTGTCGTTTTGCCATTTATGCCTCCCTGCGGCTTTTCCACGGCGAAGCGCATGATTTGCACATACGAAGGGCGCGCCCGCTCGCCGCGAGCGCACTTTTCGGGAAGAATGCCGCCGTAAAAATCGCCTCTTTTCGGAAATTTCTCCCTCTGAGTATAGAAACCGGCGGCCGTTCTGTCAAGCCCGTGATATGCAACATTTACGGCTGTTTTTGCACATTGCATTCCCGACCGATACATGATATAGTAGAGTACGGCAAAGGGGGGCGCGATATATGGTCATTCACGGGCTGCAGAAGCTGACGCTTCTGGACTATCCCGGCCATACGGCGTGCACGGTGTTCACCGGCAGCTGCCCCTGGCGGTGTCCCTTCTGCCACAACGCCTCGCTCGTGCTCGACCCGATGAGCCAGCCGACGATCCCCGAGGAGGAATTTTTCTCGTTCCTCTCGCGCCGCAAAGGTCTTCTGGACGGCGTCGCGGTGACGGGCGGCGAACCGACGCTGCAGAAAGATCTGCCCGCGTTTCTCGAAAAGATCCGCTCACTCGGCTTTGCCGTGAAGCTCGACACGAACGGCACGAACGCCGCCATGCTGCGAACGATCCTGGAAAACGGCCTTGCCGACTATGTCGCCATGGACATCAAAGCCGGCCGCTCCAATTACTGCGCCGCCACCGGCACGCTCCGTCCGGGGCTCGAGACCGTCGAGGAATGTGTGTCGCTCCTCATGCGCGGCCGCACCGATTTCGAATTCCGCACCACCCTCGTGCGTGGGCTGCACAGCGAGGAGGACTTCCGCGACATCGCCGCATGGCTTGCGGGAGACGAAAAATATTTCCTCCAGTGCTTCAAGGATTCCGGCAACATCCTCTCGGGCGGCTGCGATGCTTTCAGCCGCGAGGAAACGGAGGAGTTCCGCCGAATCGTCCTCCCCGTGATCCCGAACACGGAGATCCGCGGAATGGATTAAGAACCAATACCATTAGAGATCTCAATCACAATATATAGTTTCTGCCGCTCCGTTTTTCTTGGGGTGGCACTATATTTTGTATTAAAAGAAACAAAAAATGAAAATAGAGCACAATATATTGACATGGAGCATGCAAGGTGCTATTATGATGTAGCGTGCCGGGGAAGGAAATGCGGCGCGTTTTGTTATGCCGAAATTTCGAGAAAGCGGAGGAGCACGGGGCTATGAGCAAATATTCCAAGTCCGGATCCGATCCGAGATCCGGTTCAAAGTCGACCGGAAACAGTTTTTTCGATTTTCTCAAGGCAGCACCGCATAATTCGGCAAGAGCGATTTGCGAGCAAATTTTGCTTCCGAATGAGGCGCATTGACGCAGCAATACTTTGTGTATTGCAAGGAAATGCAACGAAATGCGGGAGCAAAATTTCCGCAAGGCGCCGCAGGCGACATTGTGCGGTGTTGCCTCAATTCGTTGAGCGCGGATGATGCTGCCTCGCGTAGCAAGCAGGACAAGAGCTTCGGCTTCGGGTCTTTCGATGACTGCGAGGACGACGAAGACTATGAGAGAGATTGATTTTTAAAAAAGGAAGATATTACGGAGGGCAGAAATGTACAGAGTAGTAAAGCGCGACGGACGCGTGGTGGATTTTGAAATTTCCAAAATTGCCAACGCCATGAAAAAGGCGTTCGACGCGACCGAGACGAACTACAACCAGAGCGTCATCGACTTCCTCGCTGTGATGGTCACGGCGGAGTTCCAGCCGAAGATCGCCGATGAGCTCATTCACATCGAGGACATTCAGGACAGTGTGGAGAGCGTGCTCTCGCGCGGCGGCTATGAGAACGTCGCCAAGGCCTACATCCTTTACCGCAAGCAGCACGAGAATCTCCGCGCCGTGAGCAACACCATCCTTGACTACAAGACGACCGTCGACAACTACCTCAAGATCAACGACTGGCGCGTCAAGGAAAACTCCACCGTCACCTACTCCGTCGGCGGACTCATCCTCTCGAACTCCGGCGCCATCACCGCCAACTACTGGCTGAGCGAGGTCTATGACAAGGAGATCGCGGACGCGCACCGCAACGGCGACCTTCACCTGCACGATCTGAGCATGCTCACCGGCTACTGCGCCGGATGGAGCCTCAAGCAGCTCATTCAGCAGGGTCTCGGCATTCCGGGCAAGATCAACTCCACCCCGGCAAGCCACCTGAGCACGCTGTGCAACCAGATGGTCAACTTCCTCGGCATCATGCAGAACGAGTGGGCGGGCGCACAGGCGTTCTCCTCGTTCGACACCTATCTCGCGCCGTTCGTGCGCGTGGACAACCTCACGCAGAAGGAAGTCAAGCAGTGCATCCAGTCGTTCATTTTCGGTGTGAACACGCCGAGCCGCTGGGGCACGCAGGCACCGTTCTCCAACATCACGCTCGACTGGACCGTCCCCGCCGACCTGCGCGATCAGCCGGCCATCGTGGGCGGCAAGGAGCGCGACTTCACCTACGGCGACTGCCAGAAGGAAATGGACATGGTGAACAAGGCGTTCATCGAGATCATGACCGAGGGCGACGCCAACGGCCGCGGCTTCCAGTACCC
>CAVGGQ010000108.1:0-5097 GCA_963628785.1 Oscillospiraceae bacterium
GTGCACATGTGGCGTGCGAAAAGCCGATTGCACTGACGTATGCTGACGCAAAGGAAATGTTCGCCTTTGCGAAAAAAGTCGATCGCGTGCTTTTCGCCTGCCAGGTACTGCGGTACAACCAGGAATACCGGGTGGCCAAGGAGTTTGCGGACGACGGACTGCTGGGGGACATCTATTATTCCGAGTTCTCCCTGATCCGCAGACGCGGAATACCGCAGTGGGGCAGCTTTCATCGGAAGGATGCCAACGGCGGCGGTGTGCTGTGCGATCTTGGTGTGCATATGCTCGATGCGGCACTGTGGATCATGGGGGAGCCGAAGTTAAATTCCGTATCCGGCTTTACCTCGTCCTATCTGGCGCAGAACGAGCAAAACATCGTTTACAGTCTGACCGAGAGCGGAGCTCCGTGCGGCGTTTTCAAAAAAAACAACTATTCGCCGAAAGACTTTGAGGTGGAAGAGTTTGCCGCCGGAAACGTGCGTCTTGACAACGGCTGTTGCATCAATTTCAAAACGTCCTGGGCTGTGAACCTGCCGCCGGAATACTCGATGACTTTTGCGGGGAGCAAGGCAGGGCTTCTCCTGCCGCAGGTACAGCTTCTCTCCACAGTGGGACGCTATCAGGCGGATACCACGCCGCGTCTGTTCCCGAAAGAGGAGCCTTTTGCCGAGGAGCCTTTTGCCGGACATTTTCATTTGCTTGCCAATGCGGCCGATCACATTCTTTTCGGAACGCCCCTCGCGGTAAAACCGGAGGAAACATTGAATGTGACAGCTCTTATCGACGCCTTCTATCGCTCAGCTTCGGAAAACCGCGAGGTCCGTGCCGAGGAGATCACCGGATAAACCCGTCCTGCTCGGAGAAATTCAATAGTAATCAATAGTAAGGAGTGTGCTCTATGAAAGTCGGCTTGTATTCTATTTCCTGCTCGGGAACTTGGTTCAACGATCGCCCCGCATTGACGGTGGAGGAATTTATCGACACCGCCAAGAAATTCGGATACGACGGCGTAGAGATCGACCTGAAGCGGCCGCACGGCTCACCGCTCGATCTGGACGAAAAACGCTGCGAAGAGATCCGCCGATACGCCGAAAAGCAGGGGGTGGAGATTTGCGCCTGCGCTGCCAACAACAATTTCGCATCGGTCGTACCGGAACATGTTGAAAACGAACTGCTCATGGTGCGGGAGCAGATCCGCGTCACCAAACAGCTCGGGGCCAAGGTCCTGCGCGTGTTTGCCTGCTGGCGCGGCGTCGTGATGCATAACGGGATCGCGACTTATGAGATCCCGTCCCAATACCACACATATTACGGCGCGCTTGATCATGAGCTGCGCGAGAGTGTCGTCCGGTGCCTCAAAGAGTGCGCCGCATGGGCCGAGGAAGCCGGCGTTGTGCTGGCTCTGCAGAACCACCATCCGATCATCGAAGAGTATACCGATATGCTCGACTTTGTGAAATGGGTCGATTCCCCGTGGGTCAAATGCTGCCTGGATGCGCCGTGCTGCGGCTGGACGAAGGAACGCCAGACCGACGAGTACATGACCCGCGCCGTTCACGACACGGGAGATCTGCAGATGCTTACCCATGCCAACGCGGAATTTGTCGAGCATGAGGACGGATCGATTGAAATGATTTCCTTTGACCCTCATCTGCAGCCCGTTCTCACCAACTACCCAGCGTTCGTTCACGCTCTGAAAGAGGTCGGATACAACGGCTACATTAACTACGAATTCTGCCACATGCCGTTCCGCGACGGCAAAGTCCGCGGATATAATGACTACATTGAAGACCAGATCCGCATTGCACAGAAGTACTTCCGCCGCCTGATCGAAAACGCGTAAGCACGGACTCAACGCAACTCGGTAATTGAGACGGAAGATGTCGTCCGTCTTGGTTATATATTCGGAGAAGTTCCAAATTAAAAAAGGAGGAAAAACATGAAGAAAACTATCGCGCTCCTGTTAGCACTGGTTATGATCTTCGCACTGGCTGCCTGCGGCTCGGAAGCCGCCACCACGGAAACGGCTGCCACGACCGAGACCATGGAAACCACCGCAACAGAAGAAACCGCACAGACCGAAGAGACCAAGGAAGTTCGCCTGGCTTCTCACAACGCCATCATCGAGGGCAACCCCTACCGTGTTCGCTATGAGGCGGACATCCAGGAAGCTGCCGCTGCGGCTGCCGAGTACGGCCTGAACGTCTCCTACGCATCTTTCGTTTCCAACTGGGACGCTGCCACCGAGTCTCAGCAGATCGAGAACTCCATTAACGAGGGCTACGACATCATCCTCGTTGACCCAGTATCTTCCACCGGACTTGATCCCATCATCGAAAAGGCCCAGGATGCAGGCATCATCTACATCAACGCCGACTGCGAGTACATCTCCACGGACGTGAACGTGCTCAACGTCTCCACCGACCAGTACTATCTCGGCTATGCAACTGCCAAATACGCCGGTGAAGTCCTGGGCGAAGGCGCCAAAGTCATCATGATCGCCGCTCTGGAAGGCAACTCCGCCAACACGGATCGCCAGCAGGGCTTTGAAGACGGCATCAAGGAAGCCGGCCTCGAAGTTGTCGGCGGCCAGTACAACCATGACTGGGATGCTGTCAAGGCTCAGCAGATCATGACCGAGATCCTCAACTCCGGCCTCGAGTACGACGGTATTCTGATCTCCCAGTGCGCCGAAGCTGCTCTCGCGGCTTACGATGCGGCCGGTGCTGAGTATCCTCAGTTCATCGGCTTCAACGATACGGGCGAGTTCATGAAGCGTATGTACGAGCTGAACAAGGATGAGAAGAAGATGGACTTCTATGTTCTGTCCAATCCTCCCGGAGTCGGCGCCACCGCTCTTAACTTCGGCCTGAACATGGTCCTCGGAAAGGAACTGAAGGACGACGTCTACACGGTTCCCGAGATCCACGCCATTCGTCTGCAGTCCAGAGTGTCCTACACCTACGATGATATCGAAAATCCCGAGTTCATCGAGAGCGCGACCACCCTGGCTTCCGGCGACACCATCACCTACTGGCTGACGATTGACGAAGTTGCCGATACGTACTTCAAGTAATACGTATACTGCCTAAGCACTTCTGAATCGACACCGCTTGACCGGCGGAATACAACTCCGCCGGTCAAGTTTCCGCTTATTCCCTTTCCCGGGCCGTTTCTGCCCGAAAAAACGAATTTTGCACTTGTTCGATTTATCCGTTAGCGGGAGGAAAACTTAAATGTTCGAATTATCCGGAATTGTAAAGCGATTCGATGCCGTTGTGGCGCTCAACGGCGCAAGCCTGCATGTGGAACCCGGAGAGATCCGCGCGCTGCTCGGCTCCAACGGATCCGGAAAATCCACGATGATCAAGGTGCTCGCCGGACTGGTGAACCCGAATGAAGGGGAGATTCTGTGCGACGGAAAACGCGTCACCATCTCCGACGGGCAAGATTCCAGAAATCTGGGAATTGCTACTGCATTTCAGGATCTGAGTTTAATACCCACCATGTCGGTTCGCGACAACATCCTGCTGGGATACGAGCCGCTCGGAAAAGCCGGGATCGTAGACCGCAGATCCGGCGATAAAATTATTCGTGATCTTCTGAAAAAATTTCATATTGACTGCAACCCCAATGCCTATGTGCAGACTCTCACCCCGTCAATGCAGACGATGCTTGAAGTGGCCAAGGCCGTTTCTCTGAATCCGAAACTGCTGCTGCTCGACGAAGTGACTGCGGCGTTGCATTACGACGAAATCGAAGTTCTATTTTCCGTGATGCGCGAGCTGAAGGAAAAAGGCGTTGCCATAATCTACGTGACCCATCGCATGAACGAGGTGTTTCAGATCTGCGACACCGCCACGATCATGCGGAGCGGTGAAACCATTATCGAAGGAAAAACATCCGATTTCACATTAGATGATATCGTTTTCTATATGACCGGCAAACGGCCGGAGAAAAGTGATGAAGCCGCCGTTCATGAGTACACACATACGGAAAAGGCGGATCCTCTGCTGAATGTTCGCGAACTGTCTGTGTTCCCGCGAGTAAAGGACTTGTCTCTCAAAGCATATCCCGGGGAGATCATCGGCATCGGCGGCCTCCAGGGTCAGGGACAGTCGGAATTCATCCGCGCAATCCTCGGTGCCGAACCGTTTCAGAGCGGTACGATCGAATACGACGGCCGGTCCGTAGCTTTCAAGTCACCGGCCGAAGCCGTGTACAACGGCATTGGCTTTATTTCGGGCGAGCGCAACCGCGAGGCGGTTTTCCCGCTTCGTTCTATCGAAGAGAACATCATCGCCGGAAAATCGGCGAAAGGCAAACTCTTTGCGTATATGTCGCCGAAATTGAACCGCGCATTTGCCAATGACGCCGTCGAAAAATATAGTATAAAGATCGGCGAGCTGGATCATCCCGCAAGCTCGCTGTCCGGCGGCAACCAGCAGAAGCTGGTCATCGCCCGGTGGATTGCCATGCATCCGAAGCTGCTGCTTTTGGATGACCCGACAAAGGGTGTCGACATTCACTCCCGCCATGAGATCCATAAGATCCTGCGGCAGTGCGCAGACGAAGGAATGACGGTGATCATTTCCTCGAGCGAATCCGAGGAGCTGCTGAGCATATCCGACAGAATTTATGTTTTCTATGAAGGCAGTGTAAGCGCAATGCTGTCCGGCAATATGAAGACGGATGAAAAACTGGTCGCGGCTATGATGGGATTAACAGACAGTACAAGAGCGGCAAAGGAAGTGACACAAAATGATTAAAAATGCATGGTCAAAATTTCGCCGTTCCTCGGCGTTCGCGGGCTTTATCCTGTTCCTTGTAGCCTTTGTCCTGAATGCGGTTCTCCAGGGGCCGACTTCCTTCTTCACGGTGAAGAGCATCAACACGCTTTTCGCCAAAAACGCTCCGTTCATCATCGTGTGCATTGCCCAGAGCCTGCTGCTCATTTCCGGAACGATGGACGTGTCCTGCGGCGTTCAGGTTGCCCTGGTGAACGTTGTAATTATTATGTCCGGACAGACGCTCGGACTGCCGTTTGTTGTATGCTGTCTGCTGGGAATTGCTGCCGCCGTACTGGCGTCCCTGGTG
>CAVGGQ010000109.1:0-5004 GCA_963628785.1 Oscillospiraceae bacterium
TTTTCCGTGTTCATGTTTTTCTCTCTCCTATTTTGAAATCCAAAGGGCAGCACCGCACAATGTCGTCTGCGCCGTTTTGCGGAAATTTTGCTCCCGAATTATGCGGTGTTGCCTCAAAATTCCTGTTTTTCACTATTTACGAAAAGGTAAAACGGTGATAATATATAATTGTTTAATATGCCATAGGATCAGCCGTTTGCCTCGGGGTCGTAGGGGTTGGAGGCGGGATCGTAGAGATCGCGCTGTCCTCTGTAGCCGCTGGCATCGCAGCCGTTGTCAAAATAGATGTCGCAGCCGCTGAGATAGGAGTTGCGCTCGTCGATAATGGTGGAGAAGAGGAACGACACTTCCTCCGGCGTGCCGGCTCTGCCGAAAGCGGAATACGACATCGGCTGCGCGAGGCGCTCCTCGTAGGACATTCCGCTGGCCTGCAGATCGGCGCGGGACATTTCGGTCTCGACAAAGCCGATGGACACGGTGACCATGCGGATGCCTTTTTTCCGTCCGAACACATACGATGCCTTCTGCGTATACCAGTAGACGAAGCAGCGCCCGAAGGTATAGGCCATGTTGGACGCCATCCGGCCCTCGCCTATGCTGCCGATGAACTCGGTGAGCTTTTGGCGGAAAAGCTCTTTGTCCGTCAACGACAGCTCGTAGATCTGCTTCGGCCACTTTTCCTGCGGCACGAAATGAGCGACGCACGAGCAGATGTTCATAATGCAGCCGCCATCCATGACCTTGTAGAAGGCTTCGTCGATGTTCATGGTGCCGAGACAGTCGACACGGACGATATCGGGGTATTCGGCGAATGTCGGCGTGAGTCCCGCCAGATGAATAACGCCGACCACTTTGCCCATGGAGGCCGCTTTTTCGGCGAGCTTATCGCACTGCGCCCGGTCGGACACATCACACACCATGCCTTCCGCATGGATGCCCTCGTCGCTCAGCTCTTTCAGGAAAGCGTCCACCTTGCTCTGCTTGGTGCCGCAGAAAAGGACTTCGTAGTTCTTTGCCATTTCGCGGACGGAGGCTTTGCCGATGCCGCCGGTACCGCCGGTAACAACACATACTTTTTTCATATAGACAGATTCCTTTCGTTATTCCGTTCAATGTTCCCGCGTTTATCGGCGGGAAATACCTTGGGGGAGGGAAAAACTTTGGCCGGAGAATTCGGGAAAAACTTGCCGTGGGAGAAGATCTGCCGCTTTCTGTTTGAATGCGGGTGCATACGCGATCCGCGCAGTTTCTGCATCGAAGTCGCCTCGCGTCTGCCGGAACTGGTGAGGATCTCGCAGCTCTATGTGTATTTCTTTGACGGCAACGGCCGCAGCACCGACCAGTACACCATCGGCGTGGACCGAAAGTGGCTGGCGGAATACATGGACTACTATGCCTATATCGAAAATCAGAAATACCGTGTCGACCCGGATCGGTATCCGAAGCTGGACATCGATGATCCGTCGTCGTATCTCGGCATCCGCAACTGGCTGACTTCGCCGGCGGATGAATTCCGCACGGAGTACATTGAAAAAGTCGGGATCACGCACACGGTGAGCTTCGCTCTGCGCGATGCCGGAGACGCGGTGCGCGCCGTTTTCATGCTGGATAAGAAAGACGGCGTGAATTTTTCGGAAACGGAGTTTGCCATTCTCCGCGTCATCGTCCCGCAGCTCTACAATCTCCACATGAACCTCTACGCCGGCCATACGAAGCGGCAGAAGATCTATCAGATCAGCTGGGAATACACCAACCTCACCGAGCGGGAGATCGAAGTGGCCGACCTGCTGTGCAAGGGCATCAAGCCCGCCAACATCGGCAAGCGGCTGAATATCGCCAAATCGACCACCGACAAGCACATCGCCCACATCTACGAAAAGATGAATGTCAGCAACTGTCAGGAGCTGCTCGTGAAGCTGCTCAATACATAGGAGAGCATTTTCCGAAAACAATATCCCGATTCGAACAATGCGCCGGAGGAGATCCGACGCATTGTTTTTTGCTAATGGACTGAGCAGCCGAGGCATGCCCATGTTTCGCTTATTCTCTTTTTTTCCGCAAGCCTGAAAAATCAGGGCGGCACAGCAGACGACATTATGCGGTGTTGCCTCAGAACTTTTCGACCATTTCCTTGAACTTCTCGAGCTCAGCGGGATCCATGTGCCAGCCGTTGTTCTCCTGCGGGTAGGCGCCGGAGCGGACTTCATCGGCAAAGGCCTTGTAGCCGCCGACGGCGAACTTGAAGAAGTCGCCGTAGACCTTCGCGTGCATGGCGAGGGACGGCATCATGTTGAAGGTATCGAAGTCGACGAGCTCGTAGCCGTCTACGGTGATGTCACCGCCGGTGCAGCCGGACGCAACACCGATGACGGGGACGCGCAGCTTCTTGGCGACAATGGCACTGACCTCGCCCGGAACGAGCTCGATGGTCATGGCCTTCATGCCGTTTTCCTGATACTCGTATGCCATGCGGAACACCTTCATGGCGCTCTCTGCGGTCTTGCCGAGCTTGCGGTAGCCGCCGAAGCCGGAGGTCTGCCAGCCGGACAGAGCACCGACATGGCCGAACAGAACGACCCAGTTATCGGAGAGGAACTTGCACATCTCGTTGGTGATGCCCATGATGTTCAGGGAGTCGGCGCCCTCGGTCATGTAGATGGAGCCGTTCTTGAGAGCATCGTTGTTGTTGGAGACGGCGTTGGTCTGGGGAACGAAGTTGATGTGGATGTACTGCGCAGCGCCGCGGATGGTGCGGATCCACCAGGGAGCGTGCTCGGCACGCATTTCGGCGTTCTCGCCGGGAACGGTCAGACGGAGGACGTCGCATCCGGCCATATCGGCGGCCATTGCGAAGTACTTGTCACGGTCGGCGGGGCACATCTGGACGATCTTCTCGCCGTTGTCTTTCATCTTCTGCAGGACCTGAATGGTCTTGCGGCCCTTTTTCATAAGGGAGGACTTTACCTTTTTGTCTTCTGCCTTGACTTCTACGGTTTCGGTTTTCTTTTCTTCTGCCATGGTGATTTCTCCTTTCGATTTTGAAAAACATTCGGAAGGCAGGGGGAACTGTTTCATCCGCCTTCTATGTGTTTCTTGCTATGCGGTTTGCCCCGGGTCTTGACTGCGGCTTTTTATCCCAGACACACGCCGCCGTCGATAATGATGGAAGCGGAATTGACGAAGCCGGATTCGTCGCTTGCAAGGTAGACTGCCAGAGGTGCGATATCCTTGGGGAAGCCGATCGGACGGCATGTCCACTCGCGGGAGTGCGCATTGTAGCCGGTTTGCAGATGCACGGGCACACCCTTTTCACTGCGGGGGCCGGAGGCTTTTGCGATATTTGTCATAACCGGGCCCGGGCAGATCGCGTTGCAGCGGATGCCTTTGCGGCCGTACTCATAGGCGACAGCCTTCATGAATGCATTTGCGCCGGCCTTGGAGGCACTGTAAGCGGGGCCGCCGGTAGCACTTTCAAAGGCGGCATTGGATGTGACCATCACAATGGACGCTTTGATCTCGTTGGGAACAAAGTACTGCAGCGCAGCGCGGCAGATACGCATGGAACCCGTCAGGTTGACACTGATCATTTTGTCCCACACTTCGTCTGTCAGCTCCTCGACCAGCGAGAAATTATCCGCAACGCCGGCATTGTGAGAGAGGACATTGCATGTGCCGAAAGTATCTACGCAGAACTTGATCGCCGCTTCGCAGTCTTCGGTTTTTGTCACATCGCAGCGGAGAGTGCGGAAATTTTCGCCGAATCCGAGTTCCGCCACTTCCTGAGCCAGTGCGTCCAGTTCCGCCGTGTTGCGGGCAACGGCAACTACCTTTGCGCCTTCTTTGGCATACTCCAGCGCGATCTCACGGCCCATGCCGGAGGAAGCACCGGTGACAACAGCCACTTTTCCGTTCAAACGTTCAGCCATAAGTGTGTTCTCCTTATTCTTTATTTTTCTTTCTGCTCTTCTGCTTTGGGGATCGATATAATTATAGTGGTATTAAGTTTTGTTTTAAATAGCTAAAAATGCGGAACACAAATACTTAAAAATAGCTATTTTGACTATCTTGCGGCTGTGATATATTAGAAAATGGTTTGATTGGCACCAATAGCCATTCGGATCCTTTCAACCCCCTGTAAAAGCAAAGCCTGCCGGGTCCGCGAAGACCGGCAGGCTTTGTAAATTATGCGGCGTACGGAGGATCACACCCGCTTTTCGTTCAGGAGCTTTACAATGAGCTCCTGCTGGGATGTCACGCCGGTTTTTTTGAAGATGTTGGCTGTGTGCTTGTAGGTGGTGGCCACGGAGATATAGAGGGCGGAGGCGATGTTCTGCACGGTCATGCCCTGGCAGAGAAGGCCGGAGATCTCCCGCTCGCGGGCGGTGAGATTGTATTCCTTCCACGGCGTCTGCACGATCTTTTCCTTTGCGTCCGTGCCCTGATAGAAGAAGTTGCGGTGCATGTTGTTCAGGATCGGCAGAGCAAGGTTGAGTCTTGCCTGCTCGGTTTCGGAGTAGGGGATTTCCCGCTTTCTGTCAATGGAAACGGTGACGCGGTACGCACCGTAAAGATCGAAGAAGCAGAATCCCCAGGAATATTTCAACCCGAGCACATCGATGTAATCCCGCTTGAATTCACTGTCGGGAAAGTTCGACCAGCGAGTGATCTGTGAAAAATTGAAGTCGCTCCGCTCGTTCATCCTGCCGTACAGATCGTAGGCGCTCGGCAGTGCCTCCTTATTGGGAAGGTAGTAGTCGAGGAAGGTGTTGAGCATCGTCTGCGGAATACCGACGGTATAGCTGCCGGAGATTTTGCCGTTCGCATCGAAAAAGAACAGCACGGCCGAATCGTAGGGGCAGAAAATTTTCAGCTGATCCAGAAGATGCAGGACAAAGCTGCGCGGCGTGTGTTCTCGCGAGCATTCCAGCACGAGATTATAGGCATCGATATAGGGAACCTCTGAATAAATAGCTTTTGGGGATTCAAGGGGTGCCCTTTAACCGT
>CAVGGQ010000110.1:0-4898 GCA_963628785.1 Oscillospiraceae bacterium
TCTGCACTCTTTCATTCCTATTTGTGCGGACGCAAAGCGGCCGAATGGTTGATTGATACGCAAAAACAAATCGTGGCGATGGTGATGACAACACTTGTCCCAGTATTGATTTCAGTGTTTTTTGCCATAAGATGTGTCTCCCGACTCATTCAATTATTCCATGCGGTTGGGGGTGCGGATGAGGCCGGTGCGGTAGGCGGTCAGGAGTTCTTTGAGGTCGGCGATGCGGCGGCGGACATCTTCGCCGCCGTCGGTGTCGCGCACTCGCAAGCGATCGGGGTACTGCTCGATCATGATAGTGCGGGAGATCATGTCGGAATTGTCCCTCACGGCGGCGGTCGGGTCAAAGGGCTGGTGCTCGGCGAGATAGAGCGCGTGCGAGGAGAAGACGAGCGTGTAGCCGCAGATGCCGGTCACGGGCTGGTAGGCCTTGGAGAGGCCGCCGTCAATGTTGATGAATTTGCCGTTGGCTTTGATCGGCGTGTCGCCCTTCGTTTTGCGCACGGGGACATGGCCGTTGATGATGTGGCCGCGGTCGAAGTCCACTTCGAACTCGCCGAGGATCGCGCGGGCAGTCTCCTCGCTGTTCCAAAGCTCATAGTAGGCGTTCTTTGTTTCCGTTCCGGCGGCGGGGTCATCGATGAATGTGCGCTCGAAGGTTGCGATCTTGTCCTTGCCGTTGAGCGGGGAGTACGGGCCGCACCAGAGGTACCAGAGGAAGTCCGTGTTCTCCTCGCGGCGGTCGTACATGGCGGAGCGGCACATGCGGTCGCAGGTGTCCATGAGTGATTTGCCGTACACTTCGGCGTCGCCGAACTTTATGTGCGTGAATGTGCCGTCCGGCTCCATCGGGATGCAGCCGTGGTAGAGGAGGTTCCCGTTGCACACGCGGTACATGGCGCCCTTTTCGAGCAGGAAGCGGATGTGCGTCTGGAGCTTTGTGCTGCGGCGGAACGACACGGCGAGCTGATCGATGAGCTGCTGCTCGCGCTCGGAGAGACGATACGGGTCGGCGGGGTCGACGGTTGGGAGCGAGATGTCGTTGACGGCGTAGGTTCGGCCGTCTGCGACGATGGTCTTGTGCTCGCGGTCGAGCTTGTCGAGCAGGAGGCGGTTGTCCATTCTGAATTCCGGATGGCGCTTTATGAGCTGTCCTTCGAGCTTGAACTGAATAACGGTGATGGCTTTGAGGAGCTTTGCGGTCATGTCGCTGTTTTCCGCCACGCAGTCGGTGACATGGGTGGGCAGGAAATCGGTGCACGGGTCGTCGCCGTACTGCTCCATGGCGAACACGGCGAGTGGGCGGACATTGAGACCGTAGCCGTCTTCGAGCATATCGAAGTTGCCGTATTTGAGGGAGTTGCGGATGGCGTTGGCAATGCAGGCGGCGTTGCCCATGGCGGCGCCCATCCAGAGAATATCGTGGTTGCCCCACACGAAGTCCACGCCGTGGCGTCCGAGAAGATCGTCCATGACCATCTGCGCGGCAGGGCCGCGGTCGAACACGTCGCCGACGATGTGCAGCTGGTTGACGGTGAGGCGGGAGATGAGATTGCAGAGAGCCGAGATGAAGCCGTCCGCGATACCGGTCTCGATGACATTATTGATAATGCTCTCAAAGTATTTCTTTTTGTTGCTGTCGTGCTCATCGGAGTCGATGAGCTCCTCGATGATGTACGCATACTCGCTCGGGAGCTTCGTGCGCACCTTGACGCGGGTATACTTATCCGTGGCCTGACGGCATACGGCGACGAGACGGTGGATGGTCACGCGGTACCACGAGTCCGTGTGCGTGTTGTTGGCAAGCTCTCGCTCCGGGTAGTAGAGCAGCAGGGCGAGCGCGTTCTTTTCGTCCTCGCCGAGGAGGTCGCCGAAGCTGTCGTTGATCTTGTCGTGAATGGCGCCGGAGGCGTTTTTGACGATGTGATTGAAATAGGTATATTCGCCGTGGATGTCACTCATGAAGTGCTCCGTGGTCTTCGGCAGCTCCAGAATAGCCTGCAGGCGGACGATCTCTGCCGCGGTGGCCGGGATGCTCGGAAAGCTTTTGCTCAGGAGTTCCAGATATTTCTTATCACTCTCATTCACGGATGTTCCTCCCGGTGTTTTTCTTCCATGTATTTTGCGGCGGACAGGGCGGCAATGTTGCCCTCGCCGACGGCTTTGGCGATCTGGTACGGCTTGCCGGTGCAGTCCCCGGCGGCAAATACGCCCTCGACGGATGACTGCATCGTGGTGCGGTCAACGACGATGTGGGAGCCGTCCGTTTGGAGACCCGCCAGCAGCGCGTCCGGCGGCGCGGCGGGGCGCAGGATGAATACGGAATCGCAGGGGTGCTCCTCGCCGTTTACGGAAAGCGCGCGGACGCGCTCCTCGCCGAGGACGGCGTATTTGGCCGTGCGGAAGGTGAAGCACTCGACAGCGCAGCCCATTTTCCGCAGGAGCTCCGCTTCCTCGGGCGTGTCCGCGGTGAAGCCGACCACGCACACATGCTTTCCGCGGTAGAGTATGCCGTCGCAGGTGACGCAGTAGCTCACGCCGCGGCCGAGGAGCTCGCGCTCGCCCGGGAAGGCTTTGCCGGCCGAGGCGCCGGTGCAGAGGATGAGAGTCTCCCCTTCGCAGAACTCCGAGTCGTACACCACGCCGAAGCTCTCCCTGAGGGAGGCGACAGATGTCACATGGCCGCGCAGGATCTCCGCGCCCGCATCCAGTGCCTGTTTTTCCAGGATCTCCAGCAGCGCATGGCCGGAAATGTTCGGGCAGCCGGGATAGTTGGCGATTCTCTCCGCACGGCTGAGCGGGATGTCATCCAAAGAGCAGGAGACGATCGCCGCCGTCTTCCCCCGCGCCCGTAGCGTCAAAGCCGCCGAGACCGCTGCCGGCCCCCCGCCGATGATCACGGCATTATATTTCATATGGTATAAACTCCTACAAATTTTTAATTTTTTCCGCGTCTTTATATTATCCAATATAATTGTTGAAAATTCAAGTGCAATCGTATATAATAATCGTCATTCAAATTGATACGCTTAATTGGAGAGATTTTTATGGACGAGATAAAAACGACCGGCAACTTTATTCATGAATTTGTGGCCGAGGACATCGGGCCCGGCGGGCGGTGCGAAGGCAAGCAGGTGCATACCCGTTTCCCGCCCGAGCCGAACGGCTATCTGCACATCGGCCACTGCAAAGCGCTGTGCATCGACTTCGGCACGGCGGAGAAGTTCGGCGGCATCTGCAATCTGCGTATGGACGACACGAACCCCGCCAAGGAAGACACCGAGTTCGTCGACGCCATCAAGGAAGACATTCGCTGGCTCGGCTTCGACTGGGGCGACCGCTTTTACTACGGCTCTGACTATTTTGAGAAGACCTACGAGCTTGCCGTCGGGCTCATCAAGAAAGGTCTCGCGTATGTCTGCGAGCTGACGCCGGAGGAATTCTCCGCTTACCGCGGCGACACCTCGCACCCCGCCGTCAGCCCCTACCGCGACCGTCCGATTGAAGAATCTCTCGATCTGTTTGCGCGTATGCGCGCCGGCGAGTTCCCCGAGGGCAAGTATACGCTCCGCGCCAAGATCGATCTCGCGAGCGGCAACTTCAATATGCGCGACCCGGTGCTCTACCGCATCCGCTACATTGAGCATCACCGTCAGGGCACGAAGTGGTGCATTTTCCCGATGTACGACCTCGCGCACCCCATTCAGGACGCGCTCGAGGGCATCACGCACTCGCTCTGCTCGCTCGAGTATGAGGATCACCGTCCGCTTTATAACTGGGTCATCGAGAACTGCGATGTGCCGTCCAAGCCGCGCCAGATCGAATTTGCACGTCTCGGCATCAACTACACCGTTATGAGCAAGCGCAAGCTGCGCCGTCTGGTCGAGGAAGGCCGTGTTTCCGGCTGGGACGACCCGCGCATGCCTACGCTGTGTGGTCTGCGCCGCCGCGGCTACACCCCGCACTCCATCCGTGATTTCACCGACCGCATCGGCGTTTCCAAGGTCACCTCGACCGTGGACTACTCTCTGCTCGAGAGCTGCCTGCGCGACGATCTCAACGCCAACGCCCGCCGCGTGATGGCGGTGCTGCGTCCGGTGAAGCTCACCATCACCAACTATCCCGAGGGCAAGAGAGAGCTTTTCGATATTGAAAACAACCCGGTCGCCGAGAACGCCGGCACGCGCGAGGTGTCCTTCTCCCGCTCGCTTTGGGTCGAGCAGGACGACTTCATGGAAGTGCCCGCCAAGAAATATAACCGTCTCTTCCCCGGCAATGAGGTGCGTCTCAAGGGCGCGTACATCGTCCGCTGCACCGGCTGCGTCAAAGATGAGAACGGCAATGTGACCGAGATCCTCTGCGAGTACGACCCCGAGACCCGCGGCGGCAACACGCCCGACGGCCGTAAGGTGCGCGGCACCATCCACTGGGTAGACGCCGGAAACTGCGCCGACGCCGAGGTCCGTCTCTACGATATGCTCTTCTCCGACCCCGAGCCGGACGCGCCGGGCAAGGACTTCATCGACTGCCTAAACCCGGATTCGCTCGAGGTTCTCACCGGCTGCAAGGTGGAGAAGTCGCTCGTCGACTGCGTCGCGACCGACCGTTTCCAGTTCCTGCGTCTCGGCTACTTTGCCCCCGACAACAAAGACAGTTCCCCCGATCACCTCGTCTTCAACCGCGCCGTAGCGCTGAAGGATTCCTTCAAAAAAGACTGACGGGGCAAATATTTCGGCTCACCTATATGTGTGAAACACACCCGCTCGGATCATCCGGGCGGGTGTGTTCGTTTGAGGGGCGGGACGCAGTGTTGACTGCGGTGCATTGAATTATGCGGCACTGCTTTAGGGAACCTCTGATTTAATCGGAACATTGAAAAAAGTTCTGAGTATGGTATA
>CAVGGQ010000111.1:0-4740 GCA_963628785.1 Oscillospiraceae bacterium
ATTCGATATCGGTAAATGTTTCCTGCTTCATTTCCGTGCACCACCATTGCTTTGATAATAGTATTATACCATACTCAGAACTTTTTTTCAATGTTCCGATTAAATCAGAGGTTCCCTAAGTTTATATGCAAATCAAATCATTTGTTTCGTTTTCATATCGTTATGCTATCGGACGTGAGACTCTCGCCTTCGCCGTATACGGCAAAGCGGCAGCAGAACCGGAGTCGCTACTGCCGCTTTTTCGTTGGTTTTCAGATTTCGAAAACCTGATTAGGGGCGGTGATGTCGGTCACGGCGGCGCGGTAGGGAGCGGTGATGCTCAGGGATTTTAATTTTTCTATGGTTTCGTACTGCTCCCACAGGTGCATGGGGAAGGCTTTGCGGATGTCGCCGGAGCGCATCATGGCGTCGAAGCCCATCCAGTAGTTGGCACCGAGGCGCGGGTCGAGCGGCAGGAAGGCGGCATCGAGATGCACATCGCGCAGTTTGGCGATCTCGGCAAAGTAGCGGTTTTTCATGTCGCGCTCCTCCTCCGGCGTGTCATCCGGCCACGCCCACCAGTGCAGATCGCCGGCGTGATACACGGTCTTGCCCGCGTAGTTCACGACGAACGCCACGCCGCAGTCCGTGGAGCCGATGGTGGAAACGCCGAGCACGCCCTCGCGGCCGCCCGGGAAAATGCGGCGGCTGTCGGGCCCGGTGCGGACAACGAGGCCTTTGTCCTTCTCCTCCGGCACGGCGCGGATGTCATCCGAGAGGATATAGGTTTTTCTCTTGCGCTCCGGGAAAAGGGTGAAAATTTTCGGGTCAAAATGGTCGGGGTGATGGTGGCTCGCGAAAATGAAGAGGCGGTTCTCTTCGGGTATCTCCGGTATCTCCCCTTCCGCATAGTCAAAAAGGCAGGAAATATCCTCCCATTCCGCCAAAAAGGCACTGTGTTTAATATATGTAATACGCATGACGCGTTCCTCTCCGTATCGGGCAAAAACTTTACATAATCGAAAAATGGACTTTTATGTAAAGTTAGTATACGGGGAAAAGCGCGTTTAGGGCAAGTTACAGTTTTGACTTTTTTCTGTTAAATTCTGCCAATATCGTCGGCGAGCATGGAAAGGGCGATGCGCTTCTTGGCGGTGTCCACCTCGACGACGGCAACATCCACCACATCACCCACGCGGACGATGTCCGAGGGGTGGCGGACGAAGTGATCGGAGAGGCGCGAGATGTGCACGAGGCCGTCCTGATGCACACCGATATCGACGAAGGCGCCGAAGTCCACCACATTGCGCACCGTACCGCGCAGGTGCATGCCGGGCTTGAGGTCTTTCATTTCCAGAATGTCGGTGCGCAGGAGCGGCGCGGGCAGCTCATCGCGCGGGTCGCGGCCCGGTTTCATGAGGTCGGAGACGATATCCGAGAGTGTCGGCAGGCCGACGCCGCAGAATTCCGCCGCCTTTTCCTCACCGAAGCTCTTCACGCGCTCGCGCAGCTCGCCCACTCGGTGGGCACGCACATCCTCGGCAGTATAGCCGCACAGCTTCAGGAGCTTTTCCGCAGATTCGTACGACTCGGGGTGGACGCCGGTGGCGTCGAGGACGTTTTTTCCCTGCATCACGCGCAGGAAGCCCGCACACTGCTCGAAGGCGCGCGGCCCTATGCGGGGCACCTTTTTGAGTGCCGCGCGCGAGGCGTACGCTCCGTTCGTCTCACGGTACGCCACGATGTTCCTGGCTGTTGTATCGTTGAGGCCCGCCACATACGAGAGGAGCGAGGCGGAGGCCGTGTTGAGGTCGGCGCCTACGGAGTTTACGCAGTGCTCCACCACAGCGTGCAGCGTCTCGTCGAGGCGCGCGGGCGGCATATCGTGCTGATACTGCCCGACACCGATGCTCTTCGGCTCGATCTTCACGAGCTCTGCGAGGGGATCCTGCAGGCGGCGCGCGATGGACACGGCCGAGCGGAGCGACACATCGTAGTCCGGGAATTCCTCTGCGCCGAGCTTGGACGCAGAATACACGCTCGCGCCAGCTTCGCTAACGACCATATAGGCCACGCCCGGCAGGTCGTGCAGCATATCGGCGACGAACATTTCGGATTCCTTCGATGCGGTGCCGTTGCCGATGGCGATCGCGGTGACATTATGGCGGCGGATCATCGCGGTGAGGATCTTTCGCGCTTCGTCCTTTTTGTTGTGCGGCTGCGTCGGGTAGACAACGCCGGTCTCGAGCACCTTGCCGGTCTCGTCCACCACGGCGATCTTGCATCCGGTGCGGTACGCAGGGTCAAAGCCCATCGTCACGCGGCCGCGCAGCGGCGGCTGCATCAGCAGCGGCTGGAGGTTCTGCCCGAACGAGCGGATGGCCGCCTCGTTCGCGCTGTCCGTGAGTTCGGCACGGATCTCGCGCCCGACCGACGGCTGAATGAGGCGCTTCCACGCATCCTCGCAGCAGGAGACGATGAACGCATTGGAGATGCTCACGCCGCGGAACACCGCGCGGCGGATCTCCTGCAGGGCGAGGGCGTCGTCCACTTCGACTTCGACTTTGAGGATGCCCTCGCGCTCGCCGCGGTTGAGGGCCAGTACGCGGTAGCCCTGCGTTTTCGCCACAGGCTCGGTGTAGTCGTAGTACATGCGGTAGACGCTGTCCTCCTCGGTCGCTGCCTTGGCGCGCAGCTCGCCGCGCGCATAGTAGAGACGGCGGACCGAGTCGCGGATGGATGCATCGTCCGAGATGGTCTCGGCGATGATGTCGGCGGCGCCGGCAAGGGCTTCGTTAGTTAACATAACGCCTTTTTCTTCGTCCGCATAGGGGGCGGCCAGTTCCTCGAGTGTGCCGGATATGACGGTCTGTGAGAAGAGGAGCTCCGCGAGCGGCGCGAGGCCTTTTTCGCGCGCAATGGTGGCGCGGGTGCGGCGCTTCTGCTTATAGGGGCGGTAGATGTCCTCCACCACGGCGAGGGTCTGTGCATTTTCGATGGCCTCGGAAAGTTCGTCGGTAAGTTTGCCCTGCGCTTCAATGGCGCTCACAACGACCGCCTTGCGCTCGTCGAGGCCGCGCAGGTATTGGAGGCGCTCGGCGATGGCGCGTATGGTCTGATCGTCCGTCGTGCCGTGCATCTCCTTGCGGTAGCGCGCAATGAACGGGACGGTATTGCCCTCATCGAGCAGGTGAATGATATTTTCGATGTGCTCCTCACGCCGCGAAAATTCTTTCGCGAGCAAAGCGGTAAATTTGTCCATGGGCCGTTCTCCTGTTTCAGAATCGAGTGCTATTGTAGCACACGCGGCCTTTTTCGGCAAGAGGGTGTCTGCCGGATCAGGGCGTGGTGAAAGGGAACATCAAAAGCGCGGCGAAACGTTTCGGGCGTTTCGCCGCGCGGGGTGTTAGGTTTTGGGGAATTGTGATTTACTTGAGCTCTACGTCCGCTCCGGCGAGATACTTCTTGAGACGGAGAAGGTCGAAGCCGTCAACCGCGCCGTCGCCGTTCACGTCGGCGTTGTATTCTTCAATAGAGGACTCGGATCCCGCCAGGTTCTTTTTCATACGCAGGAGGTCAAAGCCGTCAATCGCGCCGTCACCGTTCATGTCGCCGGCCACACGGGTCGTTACGGTCACGCCGCCGGCCGTTACGGTGATACCGATTCGATCTTCATCGGTATTTCCCGCCATAATGTCCGTCAGCGTGATCTCCGCGAAGCCGTCCTCGGCCTCATCGAGAACCTTGAAAGTCAGCGTCAGGATGGTTCCGTCGCCCGTGTTATCGATCGCATCGACCCATACGGCTTTCTCGCCCCGGCCGATGCCGACCTCCCAATCGGAGAGCAGGCCGTCCTTATAGCCCGTAAGTTCCAGTCGGGTCTTATCGTAATCGATTTTGAACAAGACAAGAGCCAATCCGGGGTTGCCCTCAACGGAGATGTCTACGGAGACTTCGTTCCCCTGCGTGCTCTTAGCCGAAGAAACCGTCAATGCCGCCGATGCTCTTCACGCTTTTGGGGAGCATCACAGTCGTAAGAGCCAAGCATGCGCTGAATGCACCGTCGCCAATGCTCGTTACGCCGCTCTTAATGGTAACCGATGTAACGGTCAGCCCATCCCAGGGTGCCTTGTCCAGAATCGTATAGTCCGTCATAGCGCCCGAACCGGAAATTTTCAGCACGCCGGACGGTGCCGTCTGCGGTTCTGCCCTGTCTCTTTCGGACAAGCTCAAGCGGCCCGGTTTTCCGGGCCGCTCGGAAATGCGGTCAATTACCCGATATAGAGGGTGGATGAGGCGGTGATGGCGTCGATGGCAGTGCCGCTGTAGGTGCCGTTGAAGTACCATGTGACACTCACGGGAATGCTGCCGGCAGAGACGTTCACGGTCGTGCTGCCGAGATAGGTCTCGGTGAGGCCGACATTTTCGAGATTGATGGCGCTGGATGAGGCGTATGATACGGCGCCATTCACATTGAACTGGATATCGCCGACGCGGTTGCCGGTGGTGAGGGCGTAGGAAACGGCGTAGACATCGAGTTTGAGCGTAGACGTCGCCTCACCCGAGAGATACCAGCGGACGCAGATGTTCAGGTTGGCACCGGTGTTGGAGTAGAAGGAGCCGCTGCCGCTGTACGAGGGCACAGCCGTAGGAGCCGCGGTGGGTACCGGTGTGGGGGTCGGAGCCGACGTGGGGACGGGCGTTGCAGTCGGTTTGGCCGTGGGCGCGGGGGTGGCCGTCGCGTTCGGTGCGGGTGTGGAC
>CAVGGQ010000112.1:0-4714 GCA_963628785.1 Oscillospiraceae bacterium
ACTGGGCCCCGCATTTCTACGAGACCCAGCCTTTCTTAACTTAGTGACATTGGGCGTTTGCCCTTTCCTCCGGGAAGTGCGGTATGTGTGATTACTCGACGACGTTCAGAGCAACGTGCTCGGTGGAGCCGAGGTTGGCGTAGTCGGCGTCGATGACGAGCTCGCCGTCAACGATCTGCTGGAACATGGCCTCGTAATCTTCGACGGACCAGTTCTCGAGAGACCAGGTATCGACCGGCAGGCCGACAGCGTTCTGGGCAGCGCCCATGGTCACGCAGTTGTTGCCGTAGGTATCGGCCCAGGTTCCGTCGTAAGCGGCGGTCAGAGCGAGGTAAGCGGCCTCACCTATGCCCTTGAGGGCGGAGGTGACGACGGTGTCGGACTGGCTGGACTGGTCAACGTCAACGCCGATGACGTAAGTGTCGTTGGCGGCAGCGGCAGCGGTGATGGAGTCAAAGATGGAACCGCCGCAGGAGAACACGATCTCGGTGCCGTTCTCGTACCAGCCGGAGACGAGGGTCTGCAGCTCGGCAGAGGGCTGGAAGGAAGCACCGTACAGCCAGGTGTAGTTCATCTCAACGTTCACGCCCTTAACGGCAGCTGCAGCTTCGGCGCCCTGGACGTAGCCGTAGCCGTAACGGCAGCAGGCAGCGTTCGTTCCGCCGCCGCCGCCGCAGAAGCCGAGCTTCGTGAAGCCTTCCATGACGGCTGCGTAGCCGGCAAGGTAGCCGCACTGCTCTTCCTGGAAGGCGATAGCAGCAACGTTGTCAAGACCGAGTGACCAACCGTCGATGAAGACGAACTTCACTTCGGGGTAATCGGTAGCGGCCTTCTCGAGAGCGGTGGCCTGCAGGTAGCCGGCGCACACAACGACCTTCGCGCCGTTGTCGGCAGCGGCCTTCATGGCGTCGTAGCGGTCATCGTCGGTGGCCTGGTCGCCGTTGGCGGGCTGGTAATACTTGTAGCTCAGGCCGTTCTCATAGGCGTACAGCTTGACGCCGTTCCAGGTGCCCTGGTTGAAGGACTTGTCCTTGAGCTGGCCCACGTCGGTGACGAAGGCGACTTCGTAGGTGCCGTCTTCGGAGGTCATGGTGTCCTCGATGGAATCGGTATCAACGGTCTCCTCGGCGGGAGTCTCTTCGACTTCCTCGGCGGGAGCTTCGGTGGCCTCGGCTTCCTCGGCGGGAGTCTCGGTGGCGGCAGGCTCTTCGGTCTTGGTCTCGGTCGTGGTGGTGGCAGTGGTGCCGCAGGCGACGAGTGCAAAGACCATGGTCAGAGCCAGAAGAACAGCAAGGATCCTCTTCATAGTAAAACTTTCCTCCTTATAAATTATCCCTGTACGGGATTTTGCAACTGTGATTATACCACGGTGCATTTGTATATGCAAGCCGCGAAACGTTACAGAATATTGCTATTCGCGCAAAATTTCCGTGGAGTTCACAACTCGTCCGCTGTGCAATTTCAAATGTTTTTCACACGTGGACGGCAACTTCGAGCGCCAGCTCCATCATCTCGCGGAACGAGGTCTGCCGCTCCTCGGCGGTCGTCTCCTCGCCGGTGAGGATGTGGTCGGATACGGTGCAGATGGCGAGCGCACGCTTGCCTGCGCGCATGGCGTTGAGGTAGAGCGCGGCGGATTCCATTTCGATGCCGAGCACGCCCATCTTGATCCAGGGGGCGTTCGCGCCCTTGTCGTCGTCGTAGAATGTGTCAGACGAGAGCAGGTTGCCAACGGCGTAGCGGAGATGCCGCTCCTCGGCGATGTCGGCGGCAGTGCGCAGTAGCGTGTAGTCCGCAATCGGTGCGAGCGAGCCGCGGCAGCCGAACTGCGAGGCGTAGGCGGAGTTCGTGCACGCGCCCTGTCCGAGGATAATGTCGCGCACATGCAGCTTCTCGCTGATCGCTCCGACGGAGCCGACGCGCAGAATGTTTTCCACGCCGTAGAAGTTGTAGAGCTCATAGCTGTAGATGCCGATGGTGGGCATGCCCATGCCGCTCGCCATTACGCTCACCGGCACGCCCTTGTAAGTTCCGGTGTAGCCCTGAATGCCACGCACGTTGTTGACGAGGCGGCGGTCTTCGAGATAATTCTCCGCGATGTATTGCGCCCGAAGCGGATCGCCCGGCATCAAAACCGTCTTGGCAAAATCCCCCGGAGCTGCGCTGTTATGCGGTGTAGCCATAATGAATTCCTCCTATATTTAAGGCAACACCGGACGATCTCGTCTGCGGCGCTTTGCGGATCTTTTTTGCCGACTCTGCGTCATCAAGCCTTGCCATACACAAAGTATGGCAAGGCTCTCTTCCTTGATTCGACAAAAAATCTCTCGCAAATCGCTCTTGCCGAATCGTCCGGTGCTGCCTAAGATTTAATTCTTCAATGCCTTATCCCAAATCAATTTTCGTCTGGCCGCGCTCTTCGCGCTCTTTGGCGATGCGGCGGCGCCAGCAGGCGTGGCACATGGCAATATAGGTGTCGTTGCCGCCGAGAAGCACCTGTGCGCCCTCGGTGACGATGTGCCCCTCGCCGTCGATGCGGGCGTTCACTGTCGCCTTGGAACCGCATTCGCATATGGTCTTGATCTCGGTGATAGAGTCGGCGAGCTCAAAAAGCCGCCGCGAGCCGGGGAAGAGGTGCGTGAGGAAGTCAGTGCGCAGGCCGAAGCACAGCACGGGAAGATCCTCCTCGTCTACGAGCTCGCGCAGCTGCTCGATCTGCGCGCCGGTCATGAACTGACACTCGTCGACAATGACCACATCGCGCCGCCCACGTGCGGCATAAAGGGCGCGAATGTCATCCTCCGGCTTTACAACGTCGGCTTCCGCCTCGAGCCCGATGCGCGAGCGCAGCACATTGTCGCCGTCGCGGTTGTCGATGGAGGGCTTGATGAGCCACACGCTCATGCCGCGCTCCTCATAGTTGAATTTCGTGATCAGCGCCTGTGCCGTCTTGCTCGACCCCATAGCGCCGTATTTAAAATACAGCTTCGCCATATCCAAACTCCTCTCGGTTATTATCCCTGCAATTTTACTCCATTCCGTCCCGCAAGTCAACCAAAGCCCGCTCCTTCGGATCCTTTTCCGAAAGAGCGGGCAGTATGGTCTTTATTGGGCCGGTATCATGTTCGGCACGGCTTCTGCGGTCTCCTCCCGCTGCTCTTCAGCGGAGATGAGGGGCATGCCGTCACCTTTTTGGGGACCGTAGCAGCCGAACTGCGCGTGATTGCCGCCCTCGATGGCGACGGTTGCGGCGTCTGCCGGCAGAAGCGATTCGCCGGAGCGCAGCTTGACCCGGTTGAGAACGCCGTCCTCGGCGAACCGGTACATGAGCGGGATATAGGCCGCCGCCTCGACCTTGGCTCCGGGGTAAAAGACGAGAGCGTCGCTCTCGCCCGGCCCGTCCGGAAAGAATCCGTCATCGATCTCGCTCACGGCGACCGCGCCGGCCGCAGACAAACAGTCCACGACCTCCGGCAACGGCTCATAAGCATCGCTCAAAAACGAAGCCATCCCGCCGGATACAACCCGCGCCAAGACGAAACAAGCCTATTCCGAAAACAGGTGACAAATCACCCGTTTCCGGCTTTTCGGACAAAAACGCCCTCCGCGCGGTTGGATCGCCGGGCGGAGGGCGTTGCTTACTTTTTCTTCTGCTTTTCTTTGGCGCGTTTGTCGTTGATGATCTTCATGTGTTCTTCGGTCACAAGTTCTACGCCGTTTTCTTTGGCCCAGTCTACGCAGCCTTTGAGGACGAGCGGGAGGAACACGCGGGGGACATTCAGGATGGTTTTGAGGGCGTCGTCGGTGAACTTCACTTTATCGTCGGCGCGGTCGGCGGCGTAGCGGACGGACTCGAGCGAGGCCTCGCGGATGGGCAGAAGCTCGGCGCGCATCCGGCGGTGGCGGTGGAACCAGAAGTTCTTGCTGTCGCGGTAGCCGTAGTCGATAGGCAGCTGCGGGAAGTCGCGCGCTTTCACGCCTGCGATGATGGCGTCACTGTACTTTTTCTTCATGAGGATGCGGTCCACACGCAGGATGAAGTGCGCGCCGAACTGGCTCGTGATGCCGTTGAAGTCGTGATACGGCGGCTCGTAGCCGTGCAACTCGCCGGGCTTATCCTTGTCCGCACCGTCGAGCTCGCGCATCCATGTGCACTCGAGCACCTGAATGGCGTCGGAGATGACCATGGGGCGCACATCGTCCGGGTTCTCTTCCGTGATCTGGCTCTTCTCGAGCGGGAATTTGCAGTTGGGCATTTTGTCCTTCGGCTCGTCGCCCGGCCAGGAGAGCTTGACGGCTTCCTTGAAGGACTTGGGGTTATCATTGATGAAGTTGATGGCGCACTTGCCGTTTGTGAGGATGTGCTGCGCGGTGTTGGAGGAGTTGCGGCAGTTGAGGAGCATGGCATAGTAGCCCTTACCCGCCACATAGTACGGCGCGATCAGGGAATAGGGGCCGAGGGATGTCGAGCCGTCCTCGCACAGCGTGCTGATGACGACGGTCGGCATCGGGTAGTAGAGCGACGTCTGATAGAAGTTGTCCACGATCCGCATGTTTTCAAAACTGCTCATTGCTTTTCTCTCCTTATAATAATATCTTAGGAACCTCTGATTTAATCGGAACATTGAAAAAAGTTCTGAGTATGGTATAATACAATGTTCAAAGCAATGGTGGTGCACGGAAATGAAGCAGGAAACATTTACCGATATCGAAT
>CAVGGQ010000113.1:0-4704 GCA_963628785.1 Oscillospiraceae bacterium
GATCCTGTCCCACGCGCTTCGGCGTGCGGAAGTCAAAGACCGTACCCTCAACGCTCACTCGTTTCCCGGTCGGGAGCGTAGCCGCGCTGTTCTCGAGGCACTCGTCGGCAAAGAGCTGCAGCTCATGGCCGTGCACGGTGCCGGTACCGTTGAGGTTGAAGTAGCTGTGGTTCGTGAGGTTGCAGAGCGTGTCGCGATCCGATTCGGCGCGGTAGTCGAGCTCCAGTGCGCAGCCGCGCAGACGGTATGTCACACTCACGGTGAGCTCTCCGGGGAAGCCCTCCTCGCCGTCCGGCGAGACGCGGGAGAATTTTACGCCATCCTCCACAGGCTCTGCCGACCAGACGAAGGTATCAAAGCCGCGCACACCGCCGTGGAGGCAGTTGGCACCATCGTTTTTGGCGAGCGTGTACTCTTTGCCGTTGAGCGTAAACGCGGCTCCGCCGATGCGGTTGCCGACGCGGCCGATGCAGGCGCCGAAGTGGCCATCGTTCGTCTCGTACTCGGCGAGCGTGTCGTAGCCGAGTACGGTGTCAGTCCGAACGCCGTCGCAGCTGACCGAAAGGGTGCGGATCGTTGCACCGTAGGTGATCACCGAAACGGCAAGGTCCTCATTGCGGAGCGTATATTCCTCCACGCTCTCGCCGCGCACCGTCGTCCCGAAGGGCTTCGTTTCCAATGAATATGCCATAGCTTTTCTCTTCTTTCGTATCTTGTGCCGCACCTTTGCATGCGGTTGTTTTTTATGCATCATATCGCAGACGGCTTTTTTCGTCAAGCGCAGAGCCGCAGACTACATTTCTGATGCTGCCCTCAAAAGAAATCCGACAGAGAGCATTTTTCTCTGTCGGATCTTTGTCAGTAGATCAGGTAGAAGCGGATCATGAAGTAGATGGCGGGGAGGGTAAAGGCGGCGCCGGTGATGAGGAGGAAGGAATAGTTTTTTACCTTCTTCTTTTCCTTCTGCCGCTTGTACTCCGGGTACTTGATGTACTCTGTTTTGAGAAACGGCAGGAGTATGTCCTTCGTGCGGCGCAGACCGTAGGTGACGCCGGTGAATACGCCCTGATTGTACACGGCGACGAGCGCCGCGGAGAGCATGAGCGTAAGGCCGGGGATGGTGAACGCATCGCACAGGATGCGATAGCGCTCCGCCTGCGTTTCCGCTTCGGCGTAGCCGTAGTTTCCCGCCACGAGCAGGACAAGCGACACACCGATGACGATGCATACACCGTACCCGATAAGCAGTTTTATCCGCATTACCTTGGCTTCTTCGTTCAAAGTCCGAATTCCTCTTTGTACCGGCGCTCTTCCGAGTCGCTGCAGTAGACGAAGTGTCCGGGACACACCTCGCGCATGGTGGGTTTCTCCACGCTGTAGTCGTGGTCTTTGAGCGAATTGTAGACGATCCTCGTGCGTTCACGCTCGCTGTGCGGGTCGGGCAGCGGAATGGCGGAGAGGAGCGAGCGCGTGTAGGGATGCATCGGGTGGGTGAACAGCTCGTCCGTTTCCGCGAGCTCTACCATTTTGCCGTAGTACATGACGCCGATGCGGTTGGAGAAGTATTTCACCACCGAGAGGTCATGCGCGATAAAGAGGATGGTGAGGCCGAGGCGCTCGCGCAGCTCGTTGAGGAGGTTGATGACCTGTGCCTGAATGGACACGTCGAGGGCGGACACGGGTTCGTCCGCGATGAGGAGCTCGGGGTTCATCACGATGGCGCGGGCGATGCCGATGCGCTGGCGCTGACCGCCGGAGAACTCATGCGGATAGCGTCCCGCGTGCTCGCGGACGAGGCCGACGAGCTCGAGCATCTCGTACACTTTTTCGTCGATGAACTTCTGATCCTTCACGCCCTTGATGACGAGGCCTTCGGAGATGATCTCCTTTACGGTCATGCGCGGGTCAAGTGAGGCAATAGGGTCCTGGAAAATCATCTGGATCTTGGTGATGAGCTTGGAATGCCTGGCGACATTGATGTCGTGCTTATACTTTTTGCGAAGCTCCTCGGCTTCCGCGCCGGTCGCCGTTTTGAGCTTTTCCTCGTACTCCGCTTTCACTTCGGCGGCGAGCTTGTCGGCATATTCCTTATCGGAGTGCTTCTGGTCGTACTTGGCATCGGCGATGTTCTTTTTGTTCTCGGCGATGCACGCGGCGAGCTTTTTCTTCGCCTCGGCGATTTTCGCATCATTTGCGGCCTTGTTTGCGCTGTTCGCCGCGGAGTCGGTCTGCAGAGCCTTGATCTCCGCTTTGGTGCTCGCCTTCGCCTCGTCGATGGCGGTGCGATAGGAGAGCGTGCCCGCGCCGATGCGCCGGCCTTCGAAGTAGATGTTGCCGGAGGTGATGTTGTAGATCTTGATGATGGAGCGCCCGGTCGTCGTTTTGCCGCAGCCGGATTCGCCGACGAGGCCGAATACCTCGCCCTTCTTGATGTCGAAGCTGACATCGTCCACGGCTTTGGTGGGGCCGAAGTACTGGCACAGGTGTTCTACCCGCAGCAGGGGTTCTTCATGGATGTCAGGCATTGCCCTCACCTCCGGTTCGTTTCGCATTCATGCGAGCGATGCGCTCGGTGATGGCCTTGGGCACTTCCACCTTCGGCGCATCGGGATGGAGGAGCCATGTTGCCGCCTGATGGGTATCGGATACGCGGAAGAACGGCGGATGCTCCTCAAAGTCGATCTGCATGGCGTACTTGTTGCGCGCGGCAAACGCGTCGCCCTGCGGGGGATAGATCATGTTCGGCGGTGTGCCGGGGATGGCGTCGAGCTTCTCCTTCGTGTCGAGGTCGGGCATGGAGGAAAGCAGCGCCCATGTGTACGGATGGCGCGGGTCGTAGAAGATGTCCTCCGCCGTGCCGATCTCCACGATCTTGCCGGCGTACATGACAGCGATGTTGTCGGCCATGTTCGCCACCACGCCGAGGTCGTGCGTGATGAAGATGATGGAGAGGTTGCGCTCTTTCTTGAGCTTGTTGATGAGCTCGAGGATCTGCGCCTGAATGGTCACGTCGAGAGCGGTCGTCGGCTCGTCGCAGATGAGGATGTCCGGGTTCGCGGCGAGCGCGATGGCGATGACGATCCTCTGGCGCATGCCGCCGGAGAACTCGAACGGGTACTGGTTGTAGCGCAGACGCGGTTCGTGGATGCCGACCTCGTCCATGAGCTTGATGGCCATTTCCTTGGCCATGGTCTTCGTGACGCGGTAGACGGCGATAGAGCCTTCTGCCTTGAAATGCTCGATGAGCTTGTCGGTCCGCTCGGCGATGTCGACATCCTGCGCGAGGACTTCCTTGTAGTGCTCGGCGAGGCGGTCGATGATCTTCAGAATGTTGGTGCGCAGCTCCTCGGGAGAGTAGACGACCTTCGGCACGACCTTCCATGTGACGGTCTTGCCGCGGGCTATGAGAGCATCGCGCTTGCGGGACTGGCGTACGAAGCGGGCCTCTTCCTTCGGGTTGTTCTTCAGGAAGTAGAAATAGCGGGAAACGGCGTTGGAGAGAGCGGAGCGGAAGGTGTATGCCGTGCTGTCCTTGATGTACTCGAGCTTATCGATGGACGCGTCGACGGCATCGGAGAGCTCGCCGCACAGCTTGGTGGCTGCGCTCTTTTCGAAGTCTTCGGAATAGAACTTGCGCGCTTCCTCGAGCTTCGGCAGCACCGCTTCCTTGTTTTTGCGGGACATGCTGTAAGAATAGGCCACGCCCTCGCGCGCCATGGCGACGAACTTGTCCGTGAAGTTTTCCTTCAGGTACTTGCCGGCGACGGCGTTGAGCGTTTCGACGTCCCGATCCAGGTCGGCATCCGGGCAGAAGAGCTTATAGTAGCCGAGGGAGAAGAAGTCTGGCTTCGTCTGGGATTCGATGCGGTGCATGAGGTTTTCGAGCTTTTCGAGCACGGCCGAAACCATGGCTTTGCCCTCATCGGTATCCTTATAGCTTCTCGCGGCGGCGTGGAGCTCGGAGAGCATGGCATCGATCTCCGCATGGAAATCGCGCGTGAGGATACCCTTGTTGAGGTTTTTTAGCTTCGATTCGTATTCGCGCAGGAGCGCTTTCATATCGAGCTTCTGGTCCTTGCCGAGCTTGAAGTGCGTGTCTTCGGCATCGGCGCGGAGGTCTGCGGTGCTCGTGTATGCGATGTTGTACTCGTTCTCGAGGCGGTTGCTCTCCATGCAGAACTTGTCGAAGGTCTTGAACATTTCGCTGACCGTGGCTTCGTCATACTTGCCGGAGGCGATGACGCTGCTGCGCAGCTCTGCCATCAGGCGCTTGAATTCCGCCTTGGCTTCCTTGCGGTTCGACTTGTTTTTGAGGAGCGTTGCTTCGGTGATCTGCTGGCCGATCTTGACGATCGGGTTGAGGGACGAGAGAGGATCCTGGAAAATCATGGCGATCTTATCGCCGCGGATGTGGTGGAAGTCGTCCTCGCTGATCTTCAGGAGGTCCTGGCCGTCATAGAGGATCTCGCCGCCCTCGATGATGGTGTTGCCGGCGAGGATGCCGAGCATTGCCTTGGCGGTGACGGATTTGCCCGAGCCGGACTCGCCGACGATGGCGAGCGTTTTGCCGCGCTCGAGATCAAAGGAAATGTCGCGCACGGCCTTGAGCGTGCCGGCCTGGGTACGGAACGAGATCTTCAGGTTTTTTACTTCAAGTATATTATCCATGCTTTAATCCTCCACGTTGCGAAGCGAGGGATTGAA
>CAVGGQ010000114.1:0-4535 GCA_963628785.1 Oscillospiraceae bacterium
AAAAAAGCCGCCGTCAACGCCGAAAACGGCGCCAAAGGCGGCAGACCGCGCAAAACCGCGCCTTCCGAGGCTGTGGAAGCCGAGCCGGAAGAAACCGAAGAAAACCGAACAAAACCCAACGATAGCGAGCAAAAGGCTACAAAAGACAAAAGACAAATAACAAAAGACAAAGAACAAATTACTCATAACACAGAACAGAGGACGCAATACACAGAACAGAGAACACAAAACGAAAACCAAACAACACAGGACTTCTACGAGAAAGAGGGAGCTTACGCTCCCGAGAAAGAAACCGCCGAGCGGTTTCGCGCGCCCTCGTTGGGAGAAATCGAGGCGTATTGTGAGGAGAGCGGCGTTCGGACCGATGCGGAAGCGTTTACGGATTACTATGCCGCGAGAGGGTGGACGGTCGGAGCGGAGCCGATGCGTGACTGGCGCGCCGCCGTCCGCAACTGGCAGCGAAGGGACAGGGAGAGGTCTGCCCAAATGCCGAAAACTACCGGCTTCCCGGCAAGAACCGTGCAGCCGCCGTTGCGGGAGCATCACGATGATCTCGAGCGTCCGGAGCGGATCCTCGCGGGTTTAGCGGCCGATCAGACGGCAAAGGAGGGGGCATCCTGATTGGCCTTTTGCGGGGATATGTCCGCCTGCGGGCGCGCCCCCGCAGAGCGCATAAAAAGGGCTCTCCCGTTTTTTGCGGGAAAGCCTAATCTTCTTCGGTTGCTTTGGTGAGGCCGCCGTGGTGTTTGGCGAAGGCGGGCTCGGTGAAGAGGGACCACAGGAGCATCAGTGTGGCGGGAGCGAAGGCGAGGGGGAAGATCCAGCGGATGCTTGCTCCTATGACGCCGCCCGTCATCAGCACGAGGATGACCGTGGACGGCAGGTGGGCGAGCGCGAACTTCACGGCCGTCGCGTTGAGCGGCCAGAAGGTGAAACTGAAGCGCGAGAGGATCGGGAACACCCAGCAGGCCGCGCCGAGCGGTATGACGAGCGCCACATAGTATGCGCTGCCCGCGGCGACCGCGCCGTTTTCCCGCAGCCATGCGAGCATCAAAAGGCCGAGCCCCGCGACGGCGCCCCACAGGAGCGTACACAGGCATCCGCGGCCGAGCTCGTTGCGCAGTGTGCGGAAAAAGCGTTGATAGACGCCCGGCTGCTTATAGCGGATGCAGCGCACCACGCTGTCATAGAGCGCCGTTGTCGCCGCGCCGAGCGTGACGACGGGGATGCAGCAGGCGAGCCACAGCACGCTCAGGAAGAGAATGTCCGTGAGCGTGTTGAGTACGCGCCAGAGCCATCCCTGATACCGGAAGATGCGCCCGAACATTACTTCGTAAGATCGCGCACCATCGGGGCGAGGGCATGGGCGAGCTGCGCGTGACCGCGGCGGCTCAGATGCATACAGTCAACAGTGTTGAATTCCGCCACGCCCTCCGCATCGAGGAAGGCCCAGCCGTGCATGGCGCACTTTTCCCGGTAGTGCTCCGCGACGGTCGCCGAGGTCGCCGGGCAGCTCTCGCCCATTGCGAGGTCGTGGAAGCCCGGGCCGATGTGCGGCGGGGCAACGATGAGGATGTTCGGCTTGCCGCCCCGCCATGCGCCGACGGTCTCCGCCTTCATCGCAAGCCGCTCCATGCCGATGGCAATGCACATGGAGCTTGCATTGAAGCGCTCCTTCGTATCGTTCGTGCCGAGCATGATGACGAGAAGGTCGACCGGCTCGTGCGTCATGAGCGTGGAATAGATGACATCCAGACCCGACATGCACTCGTGCAGCGGATCGTCGAAGACGGTGGTGCGGCCGGAAAGGCCCTCCTCGAGCACGAGGTACTCCTCCCCCAGCTCACGCTGCAGCAGGCATGTCCAGCGCTCGTCCTCCGTGAAGCGGTCGGTGTGGCCGGCGGTGTCGTTGGGGTCGGCGCAGTAGCCGTGCGTGTTGGAGTCGCCGAAGCAGACAATATGTTTTTTCATGGTCTTTCCTCCCGAAAAGCATGATGCAGATCTCGGGAAGCATTATAGCATACGGCGAGCGGCTTGTCATCCCGTTAAATCAAAAAATTTCATTTCAAAACAATATTGAAAATTTTTTTCACCGGTGATACTATAATAGGCACAAGCTCCGAGCGAATAAAATTTTCCGGGAGAATTCGAATATGGACAGAGAAAAACTGATCGCCGCGCGGCAGTGGGCGCGGGAGGAACTGGACCGCTGCACAAATTTCTGGCTCAAGCACGGCATGGACGAGGTGAACGGCGGCGTTTACACCTGCCTCGACCGCAAGGGCGAGATCTACTCGACCGACAAGAGCGTGTGGATGCAGGGCCGCTGCGGCTGGATCTTTGCGTACCTGTGCCGCGTGTACGGCGTGCGCGATGAGTGGCTGAAGGCCTCGAAGAGCTGCCTCGACTTCATGGAGGCGCACTGCATCAACCGTGCCGCGGGCGAGCGCATGTACTTCACCGTCACGGCCGAGGGCAAGCCGCTGCGCCAGCGCCGCTACTGCTTCTCCGAGGCGTTCTACGCCATGGCGAACGCGGAATATTACGGCGTCACCGGCGAGAAGGCGTGCCTCGAGCGTGCCAAGCGCGCGTACGATCTCTACTGGAACCTCAACCACGGCATGCACGACCCGACCGGTCTCGGCCCCAAGACGGAGCCGGAGACGCGCACCGGCCGCTCCTTCGGCATCCCGATGATCTATCTCAACGTGACCGCCGTCATGATGCGCGCCGATCCGGACGGCAAGGCGCTCTACGAGGAGCGCGCGCAGCAGTGCGTGGATGAGATCTTCCGCTATCATGTGCACCCCGAGCTGCACTGCGTGCTCGAGAACGTGGCAGAGGACGGCGAGGCTCGTCTCTACTACACCGACGGCCGCGTGGTGAACCCCGGCCACGACATCGAGGGCGTGTGGTTCCTGCTCGAACATGCCCGCCGCACCGGCGACGCCGAGCTCGTGAAGCGCGCCGCGCAGATCTTCGACTGGGCCGTCGCCGCTGGCTGGGACAGCGAATACGGCGGACTGCTCTACTTTGTCGATGCGCTCGGCAAGCCGCCCGAGGCGTATGAGCACGACATGAAGCTCTGGTGGCCGCACGATGAGATCCTCATCTCCTCCCTCATGCTCTACCGCAACACGAAGGACGAGAAGTACCTCGATTGGTTCTACACCACGCTCGACTACTGCAAAAAGCATTTCTCCGACCCCGAATACGGCGAGTGGTACGGCTATCTGCGCCGCGACGGCCTGCCGACCATGCCCTCCACCAAGGGCTCGACCTTCAAGGGGCCCTTCCATCTGCCGCGCATGCTGATCATGACCGATCTGACCGCCGGCGAGATCCTCGGCGAATAAGGCAGGGCAGACATGGGGCAGGAAAATTCGAACGTATTCGAGCGCATCAGCGCGGAATACTACAATCTCACCGCCTCGGAAAAGAAGGTCGCCGACTACGTGCTCTCGCACCAGAGCGGCACGCAGAGCATGAGCATATCGGAGCTGGCCGATGCCAGTGCCGTCGCCGACGCGACCGTGTCGCGCTTCTGCCGGAGCCTGGGCTACAAGGGCTACAACGCCTTCCGCATCGCCGTGGCGAACAGCGTGGCGCAGCGCCCGCAGCAGAACAACCCGCTCTCCGGCGAGGTCGTCGATGAGGACAGCTTTTCCGATGTGTGCGGCAAGCTCTATACGGCAAATGTATCGGCCATGACGCAGACGCTCGAGCTCGTGCGCGCCGACGACTACATCCGCGCCGCCGACCTCCTCGAGAGTGCCGACAAGGTCATGTGCATGGGACAGGGCGGCTCGATGATCATCGCGATGGAAGCCGCGCATCTCTTTTCCACGACGAGCGGAAAATTCTATCCCGTCAACGATTCGCACATGCAGACCGTCGCCATCGCCACTGCGGGAGAAAACGATGTGATCCTCATCTTCTCCTACTCGGGCGCGACGAAGGATCTCATCGATACGCTCAAGCTCGCGCACCGGCGCGGTCTCAAGTCCATTCTCGTGACGCACTTCTCCAATTCCCCGGGCGCAAAGCTCGCGGACGTGGTGCTCCTGTGCGGCGCGGACGAGAGCCCACTGCAGCTCGGCTCCGTAGGCGCCCGCATCGCGCAGCTCTATCTCCTCGACATTCTCTTCTCCGAACTCTGCCGCCGCAACCTGGACGAGTGCCGCCAGCACCGGACCAGCGTTGCCGACGCTCTGGCGGATAAGCATCTTTGAGGCTCTTTTTGAGGCTCCCCTTGAGCGCAAGGGGAGCCTTTACGGTGCGGAAAGGCTCCCCTATGGCAAGTTATGAAAACCGATTTTGTAAATTATATTCTTTTTTTATTGTTTCGGAAAATTTTTTTCAAGAATATATTGACATTGGAAGCGAGTTTGGTTAATATGTCGGTACGGGAAGAGAAGTAGACGACGCGAGTCGTTGAAAATACAAAAAGGGCAATACCGCATAACTCGGCAAGAGCGATTTGCAAGCAAATTCTGCTTCCGAATGAGGCGCATTGACGCAGCAATACTTTGTGT
>CAVGGQ010000115.1:0-4516 GCA_963628785.1 Oscillospiraceae bacterium
GAAAAAAGAGAATATAATAAAGAGAAAAGAACAGGGGAGCTCGTACGAACGGGCTGAGAGGAAGTTTTCAGCTTCGACCCTTTACCTGATGCGGATAATGCCGCCGTAGGAAGTTTTTCATCACAGCTTTTTACCGGAGACACCCGTAGCGGGCGTCTCCCGTTTTTTTATTTCAATCCATAGAAGGAGAAAAGAAATGTTTCAGGAAATGCTCGAAAACGTGAAAAGCCGATGCCCGCTCATTCACAACATCACAAACTATGTCACAGTGAACGACTGCGCGAACATTCTGCTTGCCTGCGGCGCATCGCCCATCATGGCGGACGACCGCGGCGAGGTGGAGGACATCACAGCCGTCTGCGGCGGACTGAACATCAACATCGGCACACTCAATGAGCGCACCATCGAGTCAATGTTTCTCGCCGGACGGCGCACCAACGCGCTCTCGCACCCCGTCGTGCTCGACCCCGTGGGTGCCGGCGCATCGAAACTGCGCACGGAAACGGCGCGCAGGCTCCTAGAGGAGATCCGTTTCACCGTTGTTCGCGGCAACATCTCCGAGATCAAGGCGCTCGTCTCCGGCAGCGGCACGACAAAGGGCGTGGATGCCGATGTCGCCGATGCCGTGACTGAGGAAAATCTCTCCGACGCCGTTGCCTTCGTCAAGGCGTTTGCCGCAAAGACCGGCACGGTCGTTGCCGTCACCGGTGCAATCGACATTGTATCGGACGGCGAAAAGGCCTACTGCATTCGGAACGGCCACGCGATGATGTCCTCCGTCACGGGCACGGGCTGCCAGCTCTCCGCCATGACGGCGGCATACATAACGGCGAACCCCGACCACCCGCTCGAAGCTGCCGCGGCCGCGGTGTGCGCCATGGGGCTTGCCGGTGAGATCGCGCATGCGAGACTTTCCGCACAGGACGGTAACTGTGCCTACCGCGGATATATCATCGACGCCGTTTACAACATGACGCCCGAACAGTTGGAGAAAGGTGCGAAATATGAAGTGCGATAAGAAAACAATGCTGCTCTACGCCGTGACCGACAGCGCATGGGTCGGGCGGCAGAGCCTCTATGAGCAGGTGGAGTGCGCGCTTCGCGGCGGCGTGACGTGTCTACAACTGCGGGAGAAGGAGCTCGGCGATGCGGAATTTCTCGCCGAGGCGAAGGAGATCGCAGCGCTGTGCCGGCGGTACGGTGTGCCGTTCTTCATCAACGACAACGTGGAGGTCGCCGTCGCGTGCGGTGCCGACGGCGTGCACGTCGGGCAGGACGATATGGCCGCGGCAAGGGTGCGCGAGAGAGTGGGAGACGGCATGATGATCGGCGTTTCCGTCCACACCGTTGCGGAGGCTCTGCAGGCCGTGCGCGACGGGGCGGACTGCCTCGGCGTGGGAGCAATGTACTCCACTGCGACCAAGACGGACGCTGACATTGTCTCAAAAGAAACGCTCCGCGCGATCTGCGATGCCGTCGACATTCCGGTCGTGGCCATCGGCGGGCTCAACCGCAGCAACATTTCCGCGCTCTCCGACACGGGAGTGGACGGCGTGGCCCTTGTGAGCGCCGTCTTTTCGGCGGAGGACATTGAGAGCGAGTGCCGCATACTGCGCGCGTTGTCGGAGAAAATGGTGGACGCATGAAGCTTCGCTGCGCGATTTTTGACTTTGACGGCACGCTTTTTGACTCCATGTATCTCTGGGACGCGGCGCCGGTTCAGTACATCCGTTCGCTCGGCCGCGAGCCGAAGCCGACTCTGTGCGAGGAGCTGCGCCCGATGAGCTTTCTGCAGGCGGCAAAGCACATGAAAAAAGAGTACGCCCTTCCGTTCTCGGACGACGAGATTATGGCGGGCGTCGAAAAGACCGTTGAGCACTACTACCGCGACGAGGTACAGCCGAAGAACGGCGTTATCCCTTTTCTGCGAAAGCTCCGCGCCGGGAATGTTTCGCTGTGCATTGCAACGGCAACCAACCGCCCACTCATTTTAGCGGCACTGCGCCGCTGCGGCATGGAGGAACTTTTCGACGCCATTTTTACCTGCACCGAAGTCGGTCACGGCAAGGATGAGCCGGACATTTTCCGCATCGCCATGGAGAACTTCGGTGCAAACCGCGATAACACCGTGATTTTTGAGGACGCCTTCCATGCCGTGGAGGCGGCGAAAAAGGACGGCTTCACCGTGGCACTTGTGCGCGACGCGAGCGAGAAGCGGCAGGCGGAGCTGCGCGCGATGGCGGACTTTTATATTACGGACTTTAATCACACGGAGGCATTCCGGGCGGCGGTTGAATAATACCGCCGCGCGGCAGACCGGGGGCACCACTCTCTGCCGCTTTATGCTGTCAGACAAAGAAAGGACGAAAAACTAATGAAAACAGCATTATCGATCGCAGGAAGCGATTCCTGCGGAGGCGCCGGCATTCAGGCAGACATCAAAACGATGACGATGAACGGTGTTTATGCCATGACCGCGGTCACCGCGCTCACGGCACAGAACACAACCGGTGTGAGGGCAATTCAGGAATCAACGCCTGATTTTCTGGGCGAACAGCTCGACGCGGTGTTCGAGGACATTTTCCCCGACGCTGTCAAGATCGGCATGGTCTCCTCTTCGGAACTGATTCGTGTCATTGCGGAGCGTCTGCGCCGCTACGGGGCGAAAAACATTGTGGTCGACCCGGTGATGGTAGCGACAAGCGGCTCCGTACTGCTCAAAAACGAGGCACTGCAGACGCTCATAGACGAGCTTCTGCCGCTCTCGAGCGTCATTACGCCGAACATTCCCGAAGGTGAACTTCTCTCCGGTGAAAAAATTGAAAACGCCGCCGATATGGAGCGCGCCGCCAGACGCATCGGTGAGGAGCACGGCTGTGCCGTTCTCCTGAAGGGCGGCCACCGCGTGAACGACGCGAACGACCTTCTCTATGTGAACAAGCAGTTGCGCTGGTTTTCCGGGCGGCGCATCGACAACCCGAACACGCATGGCACGGGCTGTACGCTCTCGAGCGCCATTGCCGCCAACCTTGCCAAGGGCTATCCCCTGCCCGAGGCCGTATCGCGCGCAAAGGAGTATATTTCCGGCGCGCTTGGCGCGATGCTCGATCTCGGACGCGGCGCGGGACCCATGCAGCACAATTTTAATCTTCAGGGTGAGTTTGCAAAGGAGAAGGAAGAATGAAAACATCCGAAAGGCTGCTGAATGCAACCAAAGACATCTGGGAGGCCTACAACGAGCACCCCTTCGTGCTCGGCATACAAAACGGTACGCTTGAGCGCGACAAGTTCCGCTACTATATCATGCAGGACTTTCTCTATCTCAAGGATTACGCCAAAACCTACGCCATCGGCGTCGCCAAGGCGAAGAGCATCGAAACGGCGAACCTGTTCGCCAAGTACATCGGCGTGATGAACGGCGAGCTTGACGTGCACAAGGGATACATGGGCCGCCTCGCCGTCACGCAGGAGGAGATCGACGCGATGAAGCCCTCGCTCGACAACCTCTCCTACACCTCATATATGATACGCGTCGCCTATGACGAGGGTGAGGCGGAGATCCTGGCCGCCGTGCTCTCCTGCGCGTACAGCTACGAGGTCATTGCCAAAAAGATCGTCGCGAACCGCCCCGCCTCCGTGGAAGATCCCTTCTTCGGCGACTGGATCGGCGGCTACGCCTCCGACGAGTACGCCGCCGGCAATGTCATTCTGATTGACACGCTCAACCGGCTCACCGCACACTATACGGAGGAGCAACTCCGCCATCTGGAGGATATTTTCGTCGCCTGCTCCCGCTATGAGGCGGCCTTCTGGCAGATGTCGTTGGAGATTAAGCAGTAATTTCTGTCGAAAAACGATGGTTTGTTGCTATATCCCTTCCGTCACGGCAGGCCGTGCCCGCCTTTCGTCCCTTTTCTGCCGGCTTCGCCGGCAAAAAAGGGCGGAGGTCTTTTCTTGTTGGCAGAGTGATAAGAATGTGACATTCTTGAGCCTTGGATTCTCGGGTTAACATGACGAAGTTTACACCGCAATCCCGAAAGCCTCATATATTTCAGTCTGCTTGCCAATCAGCTCACCAATTCTCAACAAATGCTGTTCATCTTCAAAGCATTCAAGGACATCCGGCTTATCCGGCAGTGCCTGCATAGTGTAGCTGTTGTACAATCCTTGTACCAGTTAATTAGTGGTGTATCAGCCCGGGTGGGATTTGTCACGACACCGATTCGAATACAGTTGCAATGAATACCTTTCTTTACGTACTGTGCAGTTATGCTGCGAGTTATCGGTTAAATTTCCACGGTTATATCTTTTCCGACGAAAAATGAGAAGACCAGTCTGCCGTCGTTGTATACGGTGATGTGGTCGACGGTCTTGTTAAATCTGTTTTCGCTGAATACGATGTTCATTTCCGGCAGCTGCGTAATTTCACGCACGAAATCGCTGAGTACATCTGCCTTGCGCACCCGTTCCTGCTTTTCGTACTCCAACCGTTCGAGTGCTTTACGCTGCTCCTCAT
>CAVGGQ010000116.1:0-4373 GCA_963628785.1 Oscillospiraceae bacterium
ATACCCGTAAAACACCGACTTTCGTGCAAAAAATTTCGCGATTAGAAGTGATGGATGGTTAAAGGACACCCCTTGAATCCCCAAAAGCTATTTATTCAGAGGTTCCGAAGAAAAAGGAGACTGCTTATGCCGCAGAATATTCTTTCCGTTGTCCCATGTGAGGACTATACGGCCGTAGCTGTTCGTCACGCACTCACGGAGGCCATTGACGCCGTCGGCGGGCTGGACTGGGTGAAGCCGGGCATGCGCGTCGGCCTGAAGCTCAATCTGTGCGCTGCGCGCAAGCCGGAGCAGAACGCCACGACGCACCCTGTTATGGCGGCGGAGCTCACGCGCCTTTTGCGCGAGCGCGGGGTGGACGTCGTACTCGGCGACAGCCCGGGCGAGCCGTATGCCGCCATGGTGCTCAACCGCGTGTACTCCCTCGGCGGCTATGCCCTCGCGGAAGAAGCCGGAGCCGAGCTGAATCGTGACTTTTCGCACCGCGCGGTGGAATTCCCCGCGGGCGTCACGGTCACGAGCTTTGAGTACAGCTCCTGGCTCGAGAAGTGCGATGCCGTCATCAACTTCTCCAAACTCAAGTCGCACGGACTCATGGGCATGACGGCGGCGGTCAAAAACCTCTACGGCGTCATCCCCGGCACAGTCAAGAGCGAGTACCATTTCCTCCATCAGGATCCGACGGCGTTCGCCAATATGCTCGTGGACCTCAACGAATTCGTCCGTCCGGTGCTCTGCCTGTGCGATGCGGTGGATATCATGGAAGGTAACGGCCCTACGCAGGGCACATCGCGGCACATGGGCGCGCTCATCGCCGGAACGAGCCCGTATGAAGTCGACCGACAGTGCGCGTGGATGCTCGGACTCGAAGAATCGGAGATCCCGTATCTAACAGCGGCCAAGCAGCGAGGCCTCCTCTCCGAGGACGGCGAGCCGCTGTGCGTCAAGGAAGCGGCGCCTTACCGCATCACGGACTTTGTGCGCTCCGGCGCCACATGCAGCTGGTTTGCCGAAAACCCCGAGGACAAACCGGCGCGAAAGCTTCTCAAGAAGGCCATCGCCGTGTTGCTGCGCTCGCGTCCCGCGCTTGCGGAGGGCTGCACCGGCTGCGGCCACTGCGCGCGGCTCTGCCCGGCGGGCGCCATCACCATCAAAAACAAGCGCGCCGTCATCGACCGCAGAAAGTGCGTGCGCTGCTTCTGCTGTCAGGAATTCTGCCCCTCCGGCGCGATGCGCGTGCAGCGCTCCGCCGTGGCGCGGCTTTTAAGTAAGTAATATTAAGGTTTTGGCAATATGAATTTCTTTTCGCAATACAAAGGACTCCGCCGCGAGAATTATATCCTCTTTTTCGGTCGCGTCGTGACGAACATGGGCTCCATGGTCTGGCCGATGCTCACGATGATCCTCAACCAAAAGCTCGGCATGAGCGCGGAGAACATCGCCATTCTCGTAGCTGCGGCGTGCATCTTCATGATGCCGGCCAACCTCCTCGGCGGCAAGCTCGCCGACCGTCTCAACAAAAAGAACATCATCATTTTCGGCGATGTCATCTCCGTCGTCTGCTACATCATGTGCGGCTGCATTCCGCTCGGCATGGGCACCATCGTCCTCATGCTTATCGCGAGTCTCTTCCAGAGCATCGAAGGCCCGTCCTACAGCGCCATCATCGCGGACATCACCCCGATGGAAGACCGCGACAAGGCGTACTCGCTCCAGTACTGGGGTGCCAACCTCGGCCTCGTCCTCTCGCCGACGCTCAGCGGACTGCTCTTCAAAGACTATCTGTGGCTCGCGTTCATCATCAGCGGCGCCGCCATCGGCTGCTCCACGATCCTTATCGCCATTTTCGTGCGCGACATCACGCCCGTGCGTCAGACCGGCCGTCGCGCCGAGTACCAGACATCGCGCGATGGCGAGAGCATTTTCTCCATTCTCCGCCGCAACCCGACGATTTTGCTCTATATCCTACTCTCAGCGCTCTGCAGCGCGGCGTACAGCCAGTATTCCTATCTGATGGCGCTCGACCTCGGCCGCATCCACGGTGACAACGGCGCGGTCATCTACGGGACGGTGTCCTCGCTCAACTGCATCGCCGTCGTTGTGTTCACGCCGTTCATCACGCGCTGGTTCCGCCGTATGCGCGACACGAATAAGCTCCTCACGGGCAAGCTCCTGTTCCTCGTGGGCTACATCATGTTTGTGTCTCTGCTCGGCAATGTCCCCGCGTACTACGCCGCCATGCTCGTGTTCACATGGGGCGAGATCTTCAACACCCTCGCGGACGGCCCCTATCTCGCCGCCCGCACGCCCGCCTCGCACCGCGGCCGCATCACCGGCCTTTCGAGCGTCCTGACCACTGTCATCAGCGGCCTCTTCTCCGTCGCAGAGGGCAAAGCGTACGACAACCTCGGTTCCGTGCCCGCGTGGACGCTGACCATCGGCATTCTCGTCGTTTCCATCATTCTCACCGTTTGGCTCATCTTCCGCGACCGTGCCCGCTACCCGAAACTCTACGAAGACAACGGCGTCGGAACGATCAGCGAAGAAAACATAACATTTTAACATCTTTAAGGCAACACCGCATAATTCGGCAAGAGCGATTTGTGAGCAAAATTTCCGCAAAGCGCCGCAGACGACATTGTGCGGTGTTGCCTTAAAAGTTAAGCCCTCAAAGTTCGAAAAACTTTGAGGGCTTGCTTCAATTCTTGCTGAATTCGGCGAGTTCCAGGCCGGGGTTTTGCTTCAGCGTGTAGGGGATGTTCCATTCGCCTCCGAAGAGGAGAAGATTGTTGCCGCGGAAGTCCTGGACCCACTTGGTATCGCGGGTGAGTTGGAGCGTGGAGGGATCGGTATCGCTCACGATCCAGCGGATGTTCTCGTAAGGCAGGGCGCGGCGGCGGACGGCGGTGGAGTACTCGCTCTGCATGCGGTACTCGAGCACGTCGAACTGCAGCACGCCGACGACGCCGACGACGACTTCCTCAAGACCGGTGTTCGGCTCGTGGAAGATCTGAATGGCGCCCTCCTGCGCGATTTGGCGGATGCCGGTCTCAAACTGCTTGCGCTTCATGGTGTCCTTGCGCTCAAAGGCGGCGAAATGCTCCGGCGCGAAGGTCGGGATGCCTTCAAATTTCACCTTTTTATCCTTGGAGCAGATGGTGTCGCCGATGGAGTAGATGCCGGGGTCAAACACGCCGATAATGTCGCCGGCGTATGCCTCGTCGATGATCTGCCGCTCCTCGGCCATCATCTGCTGCGGCTGCGCAAGCTTGATGAGCTTGCCGCCTTGCACATGGAAATATTCCTCGTTGCGCTCAAATTTACCCGAGCAGATGCGCATGAAGGCGATGCGGTCGCGGTGCGCTTTATTCATATTCGCCTGAATTTTGAATACGAACGCCGAAAAGTGATCGTCGGCCGGGTCGACCGGCTCACCCTCGGAAAGGCGCGCGAGCGGCGGGGTCGTCAGCTCGAGGAAACTCGCGAGGAACTGCTCCACGCCGAAGTTCATCAGCGCCGAGCCAAAGAACACCGGACTCAAATCGCCGCTTTGCACGAGCTCGCGGTCAAACTCATAACCGGCGCCGTCGAGAAGCTCCACATCGTCCTGCAACGTTTGGTAAAGCCGGTCGCCGAGTGCCTCGCGGAGACCGTCCTCATTGTCAAGCGTGAGCTCAGTGGCGTGAATGGCGCGGCTGCCCGCATGAAACTGCGAGTAGGCGAGGACTTCCTTCTTCTCGCGGTCATACACACCCTTGAAGTCCACGCCGCAGCCGATGGGCCAGTTCATCGGATACGTGCCGATGCCGAATTCCTTTTCGAGTTCTTCGAGAAGATCGTAGGGGCTGCGTGCTTCGCGATCCATTTTGTTGATGAATGTGAAAATGGGGATGTGCCGCATGGCGCAGACCTTGAAGAGCTTGCGCGTCTGCGGCTCGATGCCTTTGGCGGCGTCGATGACCATGACGGCGCTGTCCGCTGCCATCAGGGTACGGTAGGTGTCCTCGGAAAAGTCCTGGTGACCCGGGGTGTCGAGGATGTTGATGCAGTAGCCGTTATACTCAAACTGCAGCACCGAAGAGGTGATGGAAATGCCGCGCTGCTTTTCGAGCTCCATCCAGTCGGAGACCGCATGCCGCGCCGCAGCTTTGCCCTTTACGGAGCCGGCAAGCTGTATGGCCCCTCCGTAGAGAAGAAGCTTTTCTGTCAGGGTCGTTTTGCCCGCATCCGGGTGGGAGATGATCGCAAACGTTCTGCGGCGCGCGATCTCCCGCTGTAAATCACTCATTGCAATGTATCTTCCTTTAATTATTTATTAGCAAATTGCAAGTGCAAGTTGGACACCTGCATGGTAGAAATTAGTTAATCAGAGC
>CAVGGQ010000117.1:0-4343 GCA_963628785.1 Oscillospiraceae bacterium
TCCTTGCCTTTGGTATCGTTCGTATACGTTTCCGTACGATCGTATTCGTTCGTATCCGGATCGGTACGTTCGTATTCGTTCGTATCCGTTCGTATCCGAAGGTGCGGCTTTCCCTTCGGCCGTATTCCGGCGCTGCGCGAAGCCGCTGCTTCCCGGAGCCGGGAAAATTTTTGCGGTGTGCTTGACATTGCGCGGTATAATAGTATAATCTAATAGTGACAAAATGTAACAGAATGGGAGGTGCCCATCATGAACCGTAGAAGTTTTATGGCAGAGCTGCGCAGTCTGCTGGCGTTTCTGGATGCCGATGACCGCGACCGCGTGCTGCGCCGTTATGAAAGAATGTTCAACGAAGCCGGTGAGGACGGCGAGGCGGCGATTGTTCGCTGCTTCGGCTCACCTGTGCGGCAGGTGCTGCTTATCGAGCGCGAGTACCGCGATTCCACCGCGAGAGGCGAGATCCCGTTTGCCGACGGCGACGCCGCGGAAGTGCCGGTCGAGGAGGAGCTCGAAGAGGAGTTCATTGAAGAGCCCGAGCCGGAGTACGAGGAAATCGAAGAGCTGCCCGAGGAGCCCGCAGAAGAGCCCGTTGAGGAGCTTGTCGAAGAACCGGCCGAAGAGTTCGTTGAGGAAGCCGAGGAGACCGAAGAGGTCGTTCCGCTCGAGCCGGAGGGAACTGCCGGAATGCCGGCAAGTGCACCGGTCGAGCCCAAGATATTCTCCGTGCTGCCGGATCTGGACCTCGACAGCCTCGACCTTTCCCTGCCCGACGCCACGGTCGGTAATGCGGAGGAGATGACCACGCTGATGTTCGGCGCGGTAGAGGAGCCTCCCGCAGCGGAGCCGGAGACAGAGAGTGAGCTTGCTTCCGAGCCGGAATACGAAGAAGAATTCCCGGCCGAAGAGACGGAGAAGTTTCCGGAAGAGTCCGAGGGGACTGCAGCCGAACAACCGGTCGAGACCGATGACAATGCGGCCGTGATCGCCGCCATATTCGGTTCGATGCCGGAGAACGCCGGGAACGAACCGGAAGAGACTGCAGAGCCTGAGGCACCCGAAGAGGGCGAAGAGGCGGAGATCCCCGCCGAGGAAACGGCGGACGAGGCTCCGGAAGAGCCCGAGGAAACACCCGCTCCGGAGATAAATGCTGGGGAGAAGACTGCGCTCGAAGAGCGGTACGAAGAAGCTGCTGCCGAATATGAGGACATTCTCCTCGAAGAAGAGTCGCCGGAGCCCGAGGAAACCGAAGAGCCCGAGGAACTGGAAGAGAGCGAACCCGAAACCGAAGACGAGGGCGAGGACGAAGAGCAACCGGAGAAAAGGCGCCGTAAGCCGCGCACCCAAAAAGAACCAGAGAAGCCGCGCAAGGCTTCGGGCGGCCGCAAGTTTGCCGCCGTTATCGTGACGATCCCGATGATCGCAATGTGGGCGGTGCTGTTCGGCCTTTCCGTTGCGCTTGGCGTCATCGTGTTTGCGCTCGGCGCGGTATTCTGCGCCGTGGGCGTGTACTTTGCGACCTATGTGTTCGGCGGCGCGCTCACCTACATGCCCGACATCCTGCTCACGGCAGGCGGCATGCTCGTGGCGTTCTCGCTGACGGTGCTGTTCCTCTGGGCGGGCATTTGCATTGCCGTGACGGGCTGCTCCCTCACGGTGCGCCTCTCGAAGAGCATTTACCGCTCCATCCTCTATCTGGAAAAGGAGGAAGACGACGATGAGTAAAGTATGGAGATGGGTAGCTATCATCTTTTCCGCACTGATGATCCTCGGCATTGCGCTCCTTGCCGTGTCGTATGCCACCGGCGGCAGCCTCGGTCGTCTCATCCGGACCTCGGACATCGCCGACATGACGAAATTCATCAGCCGCGACCGCCTGCTCGTATACGTGACCGCCGTATTTCAATTCTTCGGCGCGGCCTGATAAGAGCGAATACCGACGAATACGACCGTATACCGTTGAATAAAAAAAGATCGTTCCCATCCGAAACCGGACGGGAACGATTTTTTGCATTTTATTGATTAAAGAACCCGAACCCTGCGACTTCGGTCACAGGGAGGGAGAAGGTGATGGCTTTGGCGGGAGTGTCGGGACCGGCTTTTTTGAGGATCTCGCGCATGATATTGGCTTTATCCTCGGCCCTGGATACGATGAGGATGACTTCCTTTTCGGTGGCGATCGAAATGTTGCGGAATTTCGGGTCGCTCACCGCGCCGGTGCCTTTGCCGTGCAGCACCGTGCCGCCGCGTGCGCCGACGCTTCGGGCGGCGTTCATCACGAGATCGGTCTGCCCTTCGTTCGCGATGACGAGGATCAGCTCGTACGCAAACTTCTCCGGGGGTGCCGACTTGGTCGGCCAGTTTTCTTCTCCTGTCAGGATCGCCACGGTTTTCCCTCCTCCGATACTTTTTACCGGCACGGCAATCGCAATGCCGTGTCCGGGTACGCCGATGTGCAGCCTCTGCCGCTGCGCTTCCATAAGCAGTTTCGTTTTTTCTTCGCTCGCCGTCGTGATGACGACGCGTTTTTCGTTGGACTCAATGCCGAGTACATCGAGCATGCTCTGCGCCGCCGTGCCGCGGCCGCGGAACGTAAGATTCATCGGCAGGGCAAGCTCTTCGCATATATCCTCGAGCACCCCGAGTGCATCGGGGACGGTGATGGAAATGACGGTGTTCATACGCTCTCCTCCCAAAGCTCGATAATATCGTAATCGCCGTAGACGGCCGGCGCCTTGGCGGCCTCCTTGGCGAGATGCTCATAGTAGAAGCCGACGATCTGGATCGAGAGCAGCGGCATCATGGCCACGAGCGCGACCACGCCGAAAGCGTCCGTGAGCACATTGCCGCCGAGCGCGGTGCTCGCGCCCATCATGAACTGCAACATGAATGTAGCCGTCATGGGACCCGAGGCGACGCCGCCGGAGTCGAACGCGATGGCGGTGTAGATGTCCGGCACGAAGAACGAGAGACCCAGCGCGAGCACATAGCCCGGCACCAGGAACCACAAAAGCGAAATGCCGGTCACCACGCGCAGCATCGCAAACGCCATAGCCAGCGCGATTGCGATGGACAGGCTCATTTTGATGGCACGCCCGGGGATCGCACCCGCGCTCACGTCCTCGACCTGCTTTTCGAGCACGCCGACTGCGGGCTCGGCGGAAATGATAAACCAGCCGAGGATCGCGGCGAGCGGGATGAGCAGATAGCTGCGATCTCCCGCGGCGAGCGCCGAGCCGAGCGATGCGCCGAGCGACGAGAAGCCGACGTTCACGCCCATGAGGAACAGCACGAGGCCGACATAGGTGTACACGATGCCGACGAGGATCTTGAGGAAGCCCCGCAGATTCATGCGGAATACGAATGCCTGGAAAATGAGGAAAATGACGACGATCGGGAGCATGGAGACCGCCATTTCCTTCATGTACGCCGGCAGCGCCTCAATGAACGCGCGCCCGATACCGGTCGTGGTGTCGTAGGAAACGGAGGTGAGCTCCGCAACGCCGGAGCTGCCGCGGTGGAAAAGTCCGAGAATGAGCACCGAGAGGATGGGCCCCACCGAGCAGAGCGACACAAGACCGAAGCTGTCCGCCTTGGCGGAGGAGTCACTTCGGATGTTCGATACGCCGAGCCCGAGCGCGAGGATGAAGGGCACCGTCATGGGTCCCGTCGTCACGCCGCCGGAGTCGAACGCAATGGAGAGAAAGTTGCTGTCGGAAAAGGCTGCGAGCGCGAACACGAGCGCATAGCACACGAGCAGCACCCACCGCAGCGAAATGCCGAAGAGGATGCGCACCATGCAGAATGCCATGAAAATGCCGACGCCCGCGCCGACCACGGCGAGCAGCACCGTCTTTTCAATGTGCGGCACCGTGTCGGAGAGCACCTGCAGATCCGGCTCCGCGACGGTGATCGCAAAGCCGAGTACGAACGACACGATGAGGATGAGCGGCAGATTTTCGGATTTCGTGAGCGCCGTGCCGATCTTGCTGCCGATGAGCGACATCGACTGCTCCGCGCCGAGAGAAAAAAGCCCCATGCCGACCGTGAGCAGCAGCGCTCCGATGAGGAATGTGAGGAGCAGATTCGGCTCCATCGGCACGATGCACAGACACAAAATCATCACGATGATGAGGATCGGAAGAACGGAAACCGCGGATTCGCGGATCTTTTCCCCGAGTGCCGTGCGCGTTTTCTCAAACGCCAGCCGATGCAGAAACTTCCGAATTTTCACGCACCCGAGCCCCCTTTACGAAATTTTTCTATCGAATCACTACTTTAGTATATCAGAATAATCGCAAATTGCAAGTGCAAGTTGGACACCTGCATGGTAGAAATTAGTTAAT
>CAVGGQ010000118.1:0-3733 GCA_963628785.1 Oscillospiraceae bacterium
TTAACTAATTTCTACCATGCAGGTGTCCAACTTGCACTTGCAATTTGCGTAAAAATTTATGTCGAATATTTGTTAAAACGTAGAAATGAAAAAAAGGGGGTTGATTTTGTCAGACAAATGACTATACTGAAATTGTCTTTTGTCCGACATATTAGTTAGTACAAAGAAATGACATATTACCTTGAGGTGATTTTTATGAAAGATATTTCCATCCGTGAGCTGAAGCGGACGGCAACGGAAATGCGCATGAAGGTCATTGATATGATCTACAAGGCGCAGTCCGGTCATCCGGGCGGCTCTCTGTCCGCGGCGGATTTCGTTACCGCCTGCTATTTCAAGTATATGAACGTTGACCCGAAAGAGCCCCGCCAGGTCGACCGCGACCGCATGGTGCTCTCGAAGGGCCATGTGTGCCCCATCCAGTATGCCTGCCTCGCGACGCTGGGCTTCTTCCCCGAGGCCGAGCTTGATACGCTCCGCAAGGAAGGCTCCATGCTGCAGGGTCACCCCTCGATGAACAAGTGCCCCGGCATCGACATTTCCACCGGCTCGCTCGGTCAGGGTCTCGCCTGCGTCGTCGGCGACGGCGAATCGCAGGAGGGCGAGATCTGGGAAGCGGCGAACACCGCCCACAAGTACGGTCTCGACAACCTCATCACTTTCGTGGACTTCAACAACCTGCAGATCGACGGCACCTGCGATGAGGTCATGCCGAACGGCGACCTCGGCGCGAAGTTCCGTGCCTTCGGCTGGGAAGTGCTGGAGATCAACGGCAACGACATGGAAGAGATCGTCGCCACGATCGACAAGTGCTATGCCTCGAAGAACGGCAAGCCGAAATGCATCTACGCTCACACCGTAAAGGGCAAGGGCGTTTCCTACATGGAGAACCAGTGTGCATGGCACGGCATGGCGCCGAACGCCGAGCAGTATGCGCAGGCCATGGCCGAGCTCAAGGCGCAGCTGAACGCCGAATAAGGAGGGATACGCAATGAGTGAGAATAAATTGATCGCCACCCGCGACGGCTTCGGCAAGGAGATCGTCGAGCTGGGCAAGGAAAATCCCGACATTCTGGTCGTCGACGTCGATATCGGCAAGAGCTGCAAAACCGTTGAGTTCCGCAAGGCGCTCCCCAAGCAGTATGTGAACGTGGGCATCGCCGAGCAGAACGGTGCCGGCGTGGCAGCCGGTCTCGCCACCTGCGGCAAGATCCCCTTCGTGGTCACCTACGCGGTGTTCGGTTCACTGCGCATGTGCGAGATGATCCGTCAGGAGATCTGCTACCCCAACCTGAACGTGAAGATCGCCTGCTCCCACGGCGGCGTGACACCGGCCAATGACGGCGCTTCCCACCAGTCCATTGAGGATATGGGCGTGCTGCGTACGCTCCCCAACATGACGGTCATTATGCCCGCCGACTATAATGCGGCACGCAAGCTCGTCCGCAAGGCGGCGGAGATGTACGGCCCCGTGTACCTGCGCTTCACCCGCGATGCCATCCCGCAGATCTACGATGAGGATGTGGAATTCACCATCGGCAAAGCGCATCATATCCGCGAAGGCAAGGATGTCGCCATCATCGCCAACGGCGACACGGTGCGTCTCGCCATCGACGCAGCCAAGGCGCTGGAGAGCAAGGGCATTTCCGCCCGCGTGCTCGATATGCACACCATCAAGCCCCTCGACACCGAAGCGGTCGCCGCTGCGGTCAACGACATCGGCAAGATCATCATTGTGGAAGACCACAACATTCTCAACGGTCTCGGCTCCGCCGTGTGCGAAGTCGCCGCGGAAATGGGCAAGGGTCTCGTGAAGAGAGTCGGCATTCAGGATCAGTACGGTCAGTCCGCTCCCTATGAACGTCTGCTCGCCATCAACGGCGTGACGGTCGAGAACATCGTCGCCATCGCCGAGGGCATGAATAAATAATTCTTGATTGATTTTTGGAGGATACGATCATGAAAATCGGATTTGTCGGCTGCGGCGCTATCGGCAGCTGCTATGCAAGTTATCTCGCCCGCAAGCATGAGGTGTGCGTTCTTGACACCTCCGAGGCGGTCATTGAGTCCGTGAAGAAAAACGGCATCGTTATGGAAGAGCTCGCTCCGGGCGCGGAAATGGGCAAGACCGTCGTCACCCACCCCGCCATGGCGTCCACCGACCCGAAGGAGATCGGCGTTGTCGATTTGCTCATCGTGTTCGTGCATTATCAGTATCTCGAAGCCGCCGTGCGCAATGCTCTCCCGATGGTCGACAAGCGCACCATGGTGCTCTGCCTGCAGAACGGTCTCGGCAACTACGATGAGATCGCGAAGGTCATCCCCGAAGAGCAGATCATCATCGGCAACACCGCTTTCGGCGCCACGCCGGTCGCCCCCGGCCATGTGAAGCACACCGGCACGGGCGTTACCAACATGGGCTCCCCCAAGGCTCCCAAGGAGAACATCGAGCGCATGGCAGAGGGTCTGCGCGAGGCGGGACTCAAAGTCATGGTGCACGACAACGTGATGAACGCCGTGTGGCACAAGCTCCTCGCGAATGTCGCCATCAACGGCATGAGCGCTCTGCTTGAGACAAAGAACGGTTTGCTTCTACTCCACGATGAATGTTACCCTCGCTCCGTCGAATGGCAAGTCCGCCAAGAAGTGGATCATTCAGGTTCTTACCGATTACCTTATTCCCATCGCGCTTTTCGTCCCCATTACCAACTGGGCCGCTAATTGGGGCACATCGATCTTCTGCTCTGAGTGGGTCAACCAGATCTTCTTCTGGATCACCTCCACCGCCGTTGTCGGTGCTGTTATGATCGTCATCCGCAAAGTAAAGCAGAGCCGCTCCCAGGCACTCACTGCCGCTGACTTCGGAACCGGCGTTGCCGAAGAGAAGCCCTTCACCGGAAAGCGCATTCTTAACGGTCTTGCCATCACGCTCATCACCGTGTTTGTTGCTTTCACATGGATTGACTGGGTCATCAAGATTTTCGGCATCAACTATCAGTTCTACACACTGCTCGGTCAGTTCAACCGCCCGACCGGCGAGCGTCTGCTCTATGTTATCCCGTACCTGATCATTTGCATCTTCCTCGTGACCGTTATCAATATCAACATTGCAACATCCCGCCGCATGAAGACCACCGGCAACGAGACGCTCGACATGATCCGCGATATCGTCGTCAACATTCTCCTTTCCGCCGGCCCGCTCAGCCTGCTTATGGCCATTGAGTTCTTCGGTGTCCGCATCATCGGCAACGGCGTGCAGCCTTTCGACAGCACATATTGGACTGCTCTGAGCTATGGCTTCATGTTCCCGCTCATGATGTCCGCCAGCGCCGGCCTGAGCACCTTCCTCTATCGGAAAACCGGCAACATCTGCACGGGTATTTTCACTTCCAGCTTCACGCTGATGTTCATAACCGTGTTCAACTGCTGCGCAACGGCCATTGTGCTTCCCACCTGATTTTCCTTTCTTTCCGAAATAGCACTGCCGTTATTGGCAAACTCTCATCACCTTTCTTCCCAAAAAAGGCGCTGTCTCCTTGCGAGGCAGCGCCTTTTGCTCAAACGAGACCAGGTATTTATGATAAAATTCGGCGAAAGATATCCGACACTCCGAGGGCTTATCGATCTTTTCCTTGACGAGATCGTTGTTTTGTACTATGTTATACATAGAAATTCGACGCAAATTGCAAGTGCAAGTTGGACACCTGCATGGTAGAAATTAGTTAATCAGAGC
>CAVGGQ010000119.1:0-3371 GCA_963628785.1 Oscillospiraceae bacterium
TCATGGCCTTATAGGCCTAGAGCAAACCACGGGCTTTGCCCGCGGTTATGATTTTCCCGCAATGGGAAAATTTTTCTTGACAAGTGCGTGAAATTTGGTATAATAACGCCTGCGTTTGAAATGCGGGCATAGCTCATTTGGCAGAGCGCCACCTTGCCAAGGTGGAGGTAGCGAGTTCGAATCTCGTTGCCCGCTCCACATTCGGCAGATCCGAAAGGTTCTGCCGATTTTTTGTTATGGCAATACCGCACAACTCGGCAAGAGCGATTTGCTCGCAAAGCGCCGCAGACGACATTGCGCGGTGTTGTCCAAAATAAAAAGCGCCGGAGTTCATCACGCTCCGGCGCTGTTTTGGGAAGGAACTCGGAAGAGCTGCAGGCATCTTCTTTGTGCTTTCCGCAAGAGAGGCATTATCGGGAATCAACTGCTGCTGTCTTTTCCCAACATGTACAGTATACGCCCTATAGCTGATGAAAGCGCAAGTAAAAGATTTGAAAATTTCTTCGCACGTTTCGGGTCAAATTGACGAACGATTTCGCCGAAAAACCGCCGAAAAACTTCACAATCCGAACAAAACGGGGCACAACCGCCTTATAGTAGCTAACACCCCTGCACACCCTCTTCACGGGAAATTTCACCCTGCCGCAGACACTTTGCTAAAATAGGGCAACACCGCATAATTCGGCAAGAGCGATTTGCGAGCAAATATTGCTTCCGAATGAGGCGCATTTCCTTGCAATACTTTGTGTATTGCAAGGAAATGCAACGAAATGCGGGAGCAATATTTCCGCAAAGCGCCGCAGACGATATTGCGCGGTGTTGCCATAGAAAAAAGTCTTGAATCCGACGAAACAATAGTATATAATACTTCGGTAACCTCGCGGAAAGGAAGAAAAACATGGCTGAACAGAACCTCAACGCCCGGGAAAAAGCCCGGCTGGAAGAAGAAAAAAAGAACCGCAAGATCCGCACGAAGTATATTATCGTCGGCGTCATTGTGGTACTGATGATAGCTCTCACCATTTTCGTGAACTCTCGTCTTTTCTACACAACGACTACCGCTCTTACGGTCGGCGACACGGACTACTCCGTCGCCCGCATGAACTATGAATATCAGAAGACCTACCTGAACTTCACATCCACCTACGGTAGCTACCTGAGCAGCTTCCTGGATACGAGCAAGAGCCTCAAGGAGCAGACCTGCATCTTCGACTCCGACGGAGGCACCTGGCACGACTACTTCAAGAAGGCCGCCGAGTCGAGCATGACGGAATTCACCGCCGTCTACAAGGCCGCCGTTGATGCGGGCTACACCCTCACCGAGGACGAGTCCGCCGAGATCGACGAGGCCATGGAGAGCTACAAGACCTACGCCTCCCTGTACGGCTACTCGAGCCTCAACAAGTTCATTTCCGCATACTACGGCACGGGCAACACCGAGAAGACCGTCCGCGAATACATGGCGGAAGAGCTGCTCGTGAGCCGCTACGAAGAGGATATGTACAATAACCTCGAATACACCGACGAAGAGCTTCGTACATACTACGAAGAGAACGCCGACAGCTACGACAAGGTGAACTACCTCTACACACTCATCTCCGCCGATGCCAACGAAGACGAGGGCATCGATGAAGAGGCCGCTCTCGCCACCGCCGAAGACACCGCAAAGGTCATCGTCGCGGGTGCAGGCGACACCGAAGAGGGTTATCGCGATGCCGTTCTCGCCGAGACCGGTTCCGACCCGACCGAGACAAGCTACACTGTCACCTCGTTCCTGAACCGCTTTGACGGAAGCATCACCGAGGACGAGATCGCCGAAGGCAAGCTCTTCACCCACAGCAGCGATTCCGGCGTGTATGTCGTTTATGTGCTCGGCACCGAGTCGGCCGATTACCCGACCGTCAGCGTGCGCCACATCCTTATCCAGGCCGTCGACTCCGACGGGGACGGCGAGTACTCCGATGAGGAGAAGCAGACCGCATACGATGCCGTGAAGGCCATCGAGGATGAATGGCTCGCGGGCGATGCGACCGAGGAGAGCTTCGCCGCTCTCGCCAACGAGAAGAGCGAGGACACCGGTTCCAACACCAACGGCGGCCTCTATGAGGGCATCTACAAGGGACAGATGGTCACCGAGTTCAACGACTTCTGCTTCGCAGACCACGAGCACGGTGATACCGCCATCGTCTACGGCGAAACGAGCTCCTATGCCGGGTATCATCTGGTGTACTTCGTCGGCGAAGGAGAGTCCTATGCGATCTCTCAGGCGGAGAGCACCCTGCGCTCCACCGACTACAGCACCGCTCTCGAAGAGCTCACGGCGGATGTCACGGCGACCGAGAAGTCCGGCTGGCGTCTCGTCATGGCAGCCTGACTTTAAGGCAACAGCGCACAATGTCGTCTGCGGCTCTTTGCGGATCTTTTTCGCCGCAAATCGCTCTTGCCGAATCATGCGGAATTGCCTGACATTACAGAAAACCGAAACCTCGTGCGCGGCGGGCATTTTACCCGCCGCGCTTCTTTGAAAGGGCATCACAAACATGATCAACGAACGATTTCGCCGGGCCGAGGCTATTCTCGGCGCGGAGGCAATGAAAAAGCTGGCCGAGAGCCGTGTGGCGGTGCTCGGCCTCGGCGGCGTCGGCTCCTGGTGCGCCGAGGCGCTCTGCCGCAGCGGCGTGGGCACGCTCTATGTGCTCGATCAGGACACCGTGTCGGTGAGCAACATCAACCGCCAGCTCTTCGCACTCACCTCCACCGTGGATCAGCCCAAAGCGGAGGCGGCGGCCGAACGGCTGCGCGACATCGCCCCCGAGAGCCGTATCATCCCGATGGTCTACCGCTACGCGCCCGAAACGCGTGAGGAGCTGCTGTCGCTGCGCCCGGATTTTATCGTCGATTGTATCGACCTCGTCTCCTGCAAGGTCGATCTCGCGGTAAGCTGCCGCGAGCGGGGCATCCGGCTCGTCGCCGCGCTCGGCACGGGCAATAAGCGCGATGCTTCGCGGCTTTGCCTTACGGACATCTCCAAAACCGAGGTCTGTCCGCTCGCGCGCGTGGTGCGCCGCGAGCTGCGGCGTCGGGACATCACGCACCTGCCGGTCGTCTACTCGCCCGAAGAGGCCGCTTCCCCCGACACCGGGGAGACGCCCCCGCCGGGACGCCGCAGCGTGCCGGGCAGCCTCGTGTGGGTGCCCGCCTCGGCCGGACTGCTCCTGTGCCAGTATGTTGTCGGCGAGCTGACGAAAGAATGTGCGGAAACCGTTATAAATTCATGAAGCATACTCCTTTTCAAAACACATTCAATGATTTATAAGGAACCTCTGAATAAATAGCTTTTGGGGATTCAAGGAGTGTCCTTTAACCATCCA
>CAVGGQ010000120.1:0-3295 GCA_963628785.1 Oscillospiraceae bacterium
AAAAAATGGCGAGCAATGCTCGCCCCTACGATGTAGATTTCAGTGCCGACCAAGGTTCGGCAAGCGGAATGGGCAAGCCCATTCCCTACATGGTGCAGACGTAGATTTTGCACCAAATCAGAACAATTTCATTGCCTGCAGCGACCCCTCAGTCAGCTTTGCTGACAGCTACCCTTGCGCAGGGAAGCCGATGGGATGCGGCGCAAAATCAGCGCCATACTCACGGGAAGCGGCAGTTTCACGGTTTTGCCCGCACTTTCGATACCGGGCACCGGCAATAAGCGTATCCGTAGGTGCCTTAATGCGCCTCTGAAATGCCTTCCCCTTGAGGGGAAGGTGCCGCCATCGGCGGCGGATGAGGTGTGATCAAATCCGTTTGCCGCATGCAAACACATTTGGCTATCCGCTGTCAGCTGATTTTACACAGGCTTTACAATCGGGCGCTATTTTACATTACGCTTTACATTTAAAATTAAGGCAAAGCAAGGCAATATTGAGGTAATGACAATGATATTTTGTGTTGAAGACGATGCGGGCATCAGAGATCTCATGATCTACACGCTCAACGCCTCCGGCTTTCAGGCCGCGGGCTTCGGCTGCGCGAAGGAACTCTACTCGGCGCTGGCGGACACTGTGCCCGAGCTTATAATGCTCGACATAATGCTTCCCGGCGAGGACGGCATTTCCATCCTCAAGCGACTGAAGGCAGATCCGCGCACGGCCGATATCCCCGTCATCATGGCTACCGCCAAGGGTAATGAGTACGACAAGGTCATCGGCCTCGACCTCGGCGCGGACGACTATCTCGCAAAGCCCTTCGGCATGATGGAGATGGCCTCGCGTGTGCGCGCGGTGCTGCGCCGCAGCGGAAAGGCGGCGGATACAAAGCCGCAGCTCGTTCGCATCGGCGGGCTCGAGATGAACCTCTCGGAGCACACCGTCACCTCCGACGGCCGGCGCGTGCAGCTCACGCTCAAGGAATATGAGCTGCTTCACACCTTCATGACCAGCCCCGGGCGTGCGTTCACGCGCGAGCAGCTGCTCTCCGGCGTGTGGTGCGAGGATTTTTTGGGCGAAACGCGCACAGTGGACGTTCACGTCGGCACGCTGCGGCAGAAGCTCGGCAGGTGCGGCGCGTATATCCGCACGGTGCGCGGCGTAGGCTACCGAATGGAGGAGTAGGGCATGACAAAACGCATTTTTCACTCGATATTCACGGTCGCCGCCGTCATTCTTTTGGCGTCGTTCGTGCTGATAACGGGTGTGCTTTACGAATATTTTTCAAATAAGCAAATGGATCAGCTGAACATGCAGACCCATCTCGCCGCGCAGGGTATTGAGGCCGCCGGCGAGGACTTCTTTTCCGATATGGACATTTCCGGCTGCCGCATAACCTGGATCGCTGCCGACGGCACTGTGCTGTACGACAGCCAGGCAGAGCAGTCGAGCATGGAAAACCACGCCGACCGCGAGGAGGTGCAGCAGGCGCTCAAAACCGGTCACGGCGAGAGCACGCGCTACTCGACAACGCTCATGGAGCGTCAGCTCTACTCGGCAGATCGCCTGTCCGACGGCACGGTCGTGCGCATTTCCGACATGCAGTACACGCCGCTGACGCTTATCCTCGGCATGATACAGCCGGTCATCATAATCGCGCTTTTGGCACTTTTGCTGTCGCTGCTTTTAGCCTCGCGCATGGCAAAGCGCATCGTCAAGCCCTTAAACGAAATGTGCCTTGACAACGCCGAGAAGATCGAGACCTATCCGGAGCTCGCCCCGCTGACAGACAAGCTCAAGAGCCAGCAGAATCAGCTGCGCGATCAGGAAAAGGAGCTGCGCCGCCGCCGCGACGAGTTCGATGCAGCGACCGGCAGCATGACCGAGGGGCTTATATTGCTCAACGAGCAGGGCAGTGTCCTGAGCATAAACAAGGCCGCGACGAAGGCTTTGGACATAGGCCGATACTGCATCGGCCGCGATATCCGCACGCTCAGTGCGGAGCCCCGGCTGCGCGAGACGGTAGAAAAGGCGCTCGGCGGTGAGCACGGCGAGGCGCACATAACCCTCGGCAGCGTAAGCTACAGGCTCTATGCAAGCCCCGTCACCTCCGGCGACAGGGTCGCGGGTGCCGCACTTCTGATGCTCGACACGACCGAGAAGGAAAAGGCTGAGCAGCTGCGGCGCGAGTTCTCCGCCAACGTTTCGCACGAGCTGAAAACGCCGCTGCACACCATTTCCGGCTGCGCGGAGCTTTTGGCTAACGGCATCGTAAAGCCTGAGGATGTGCCGCATTTTCTCAGTCAGATCCGGTCGGAGTCGAAGCGCATGATCGCGCTTATAGAGGACATCATAAAGCTTTCGCACCTGGACGAGGGCGCGGAGGATATGCAGCGTAAGGACGTCGATCTTCTCTCCGTCGCACGGCGGGAGGCCGATAGTCTCTCACAAACCGCCGAGGCCGCCGGCATCGAGCTCACGGTCTCCGGTGAGAGTTCGGTAATAAACGGCATACCGCAGCTTTTGGCCGCAATCGTCCACAATCTCTGCGAGAACGCAATAAAATACAACCGTCCCGGCGGCTTTGCACGCGTGGACGTCCGGCGCGAGGGGGCAAGGACGCTGCTGACAGTCGAGGATAACGGCATCGGAATACCGCCCGAGGAGCAGCAGCGCATTTTCGAGCGCTTCTACCGCGTCGACAAGAGCCACTCCAAGGAGGTCGGCGGAACGGGCCTCGGCCTTTCGATAGTCAAGCACGCCGCCGCCCTGCACAACGCGAAGATCTCTGTCGCCTCCGCCCCCGACAAGGGCACAACGATCACCCTTGTTTTTTAGTGGCGCATTGTGACTGTACCGATACGTTTATTGCGGTAGCCCGGTGTCGAGAGCACTGTGGAAACAGTGGCGTTTCGCGTAACGTGAGTGCAGTGAAAATTTTGCGGCAGCCCGGTATCGAGAGCACGGTGGAAACTGTTAGGTTGTCGCTTCCCAATACTGCAACGCTGATTTTGCGCCGCAATTTGTAGGGAATGGGCTTGCCCGTTCCGCTTCCGAAAATTTAGTCGGAACCAAAAACTGAATATAAGTGCAAAAAGAGAGTACAGACATCGAGTCTGCACTCTCTTTTCCGATTTGAATAACACCTCATCCGCCGCCGATGGCGGCACCTTCCCCTCGGAGGGGAAGGCAATGGTGCGGCGCAGTACCATTGCACGATGCAAAAATGGTTTATTCCGCACCTTCGACACCGGGCGCCTGTAACATATGTATCGGTGCAGCCTTAATTCGCCTCTGA
>CAVGGQ010000121.1:0-3262 GCA_963628785.1 Oscillospiraceae bacterium
ATACCCGTAAAACACCGACTTTCGTGCAAAAAATTTCGCGATTAGAAGTGATGGATGGTTAAAGGACACCCCTTGAATCCCCAAAAGCTATTTATTCAGAGGTTCCTTAGGATAGTTGTTCTTCCTACCGAGCAAGAGAGTGCACGGTGCTCCGTACACTCTCTTCTCTCAGATCTCTGTTATTTGCTCTACCCCAACTATTGACATAGAGCCTTTATTTTTCCCTCATAGGCTCCGCCTTTTTTGAACCTCGGGCATAGCCCGAGGTTTTCTGGGTTATAATAAGCCGCCCTCCCGGAACGATTCCGGGAGGGCGGACTTTATATTCCGTATTACTTCGCAGCTCTTCTCGCTTCGAGTTCGGTGCAGATCTCGGCGAATTTGTCTTCGTCCAGGATGTAGTGCTTCTTATAGAGGACATAGCTGGCGTACATGAGGGCGAGGGGGAGGATGGTCATGCATACGAGGAGGCCGCCGGACTGGCCGGGGCAGATGGAGGCGATGATGGCGTCGATCTGCGAGAGCTTTTCGGCCTCGGTGATGGAGTCGAGGTTCGCCGCCTGCTCGAGGGACGAGATTTGGTTCGTGTAGTCCGTTACGCCGAAGATGAGGTACGACACGGCGGTGACCGCCACGATGATGGCGGAGGCGAGCTTCGTGAAGAACGGACGCAGGGACGTGATGATGGCCTCATCGCGCTCGCCGCGCAGGTATTCGTTGTATTCGACCGTATTGATGAGCGAGATCATCATGATGAGGTAGAAGCCGTACTGGCCGAGGTTGGAAAGCATATAACCCGCGACGACGAGCCAGAATTTCAGCATGCCGGTGCCGGGGATGGCGAGACCCGCGGCGAGCATCACGGCATAGCCGATGACGGAGAGAACCATGAGCTTGTCCATCATCACCTTGCGGCGCCAGCGCTTAGCGAGCATCGGGTAGAATACCATGAGGAGCGCCGAGGCGGCGAGGCCGATGGTGTTGAAGAGCGAGTAAAGCCCGCCCTCGTAGCCGAAGGCGAAGTACACATAGGTGGAGCCGAGGCCGCCGACGATGACGTCGTTGCCCATCTGCTGCAGCAGGAAGATGAGCGAGATCCAGAGGATCTGCGGGTTGCCGGTGATGGTGCCGATGATCTTCTTGAAGCTGACCGGCGGGGCCTTTTTGTCGTTGTAGTCGCGCTTCTCGCGTACGCCGAAGATGGTCGAGCACAGGAAGAGTGGCGCGAGCAGGCACACCACGAGCGCCACGCGGCCGTAGGCCGTTGCCGCGTTGCCGCCGATCGTACCGCTGCCGGTGGTGAGCATTGGGATGACAAGCGAGGCGACCGCGCCGCCGATGCCCGCAAAGAGGTTCGTGCGGGAGGTGAGCGTGTCGCGCACATGCGCATCGGAGCTGAGCGCGGACACCATGCCCCAGTAGGAGATGTCGTGCATTGTGAAGGTGATGGAGTACATGAAGTAGATGACGCCGAAGAAGGCGATGAAGCTCCAGCCCTGCAGGTTCGTGTTGAACGCGAGGTACACGACGACCGAGGTCGAGAGGATGCCGATGACGAGCCACGGCTTGAACTTGCCGTACTTCGTGCGGGTGCGCTCGATGATGTTGCCCATGACGGGGTCGTTGAGCGCATCGAACACGCGCGCGGCGACCATGATGGCCGTGACCGCACCGAGCTGCGCCGCCGTCAGGCTGCGCGTGAACAGGATGTAGGTCAGGATGTAGTTGGTGAACAGGTTGTAGATCATGTCCCGTCCGACCGTCCCCAGCGGGAACAGCCAGAGATTCTGCTTGTCCGAAGTCGGTTTGTACATCGTTTCTTCCTCTTTCTCTGTTTTCTGTTTTGCTTATTCGCCGTCGCTCTCGCCCTCGGCGGCGCGGATGCGGCGGTACATATCCTGCATTTCGCGGTCGATCTCGGCAATCTTTTCGGATACGTCGAGCATTTCCTCGTTGATGCCCTCGGGGAGTTTGGTCTTATCTGCCTTGTAGCGGATGTCGTGCTCGAGGCTCGCCCAGAAGTCCATCGCGATGGTGCGGATCTGGATCTCGGCGGTCACATATTCGGTGCGGTCGGAGAGATAGACCGGCACGCGGATGTCCAGATGGAGCGAGCGGTAGCCGTTATAGTTGGGGCGGGCGATATAGTCCTGCCGCTTGACGATCTCGATGTCCTTCTGCCGCTCAAGCATTTCGGCCACGCGGTAGACGTCGTCGATGTAGCTGCACACCACGCGCACGCCGGCAATGTCGTTCACGCGCTCGCGCGCCGCGCCGATGGTGACGGGGTAGCCCTTCCGGATGAGCTTCGAGGCAATGCTCTCGGGGGTCTTCACGCGGCTTTCGATGTGGTGGATGGGGTTGCGGGCATAGAGAACGCTGAATTCGTCGTTGAGGATCTCAAACTTGAGCGTGAGCTGCCGGACGGCGGCCTCGTAGAGATTGCGCATGACGAGAAATTCGTGCAGCTCTCCCTGCAGCTCCGGCGCGGGGGCGGTATCTTTCATGTGTACTCCTTCGTTCGGGTATGCTTCGGTTATCTCCTATAAGTATACCACGATTCCGGCAAGATACAAGAAATTGCGTCCTTTTCGTCAATATGCTGTATTCAGCCATTGCTTTTTTGTCATATTAAGCATCGTTTCCCTGCGGCGCGGCGCGGGGTATTTCTGTTATTATATAGGGTAGCACCGCATAATTCGGCAAGAGCGATTTGCGAGAGATTTTTTGCCGAATCAAGGAAGAAAACCGCAGCCATACTTTGTGTATGGCAAGGTTTGATGACAATGAGTCGGCGAAAAAGATCCGCAAAGCGCCGAAGACGACATTGTGCGGCGCTGCCTAAGTTTTTTTCTCCCCGCCCGATGCCATGTGCCCGGCGGGGAGTTTTCTTTCGTCAATTATTTTACATTCTGTGAATTATTTATCTTTGCTTTTTACATTAAGTGTGGTATACTAAACGTGGATCTCGGGGAGGAGGGAAAGAGAGAAGGCGTGTACCGTCGGATACAGTCGTATACGAACGAATACGAATTATACCAAAGGCTAGGACAAGGGCAAGGACAAGGACAGGGACAAGGGAGAGGGCAAGGACAAGGGAAAAGAAAATGCCAGGGACTTCTCCAAGGACAAGGGAGAGGGCAAAGGCAAAGACAGGGACGTATGCGCGGGATGCGAAGGGACGTCCTCGGGGCTGTCGGAGCGCATAATCATAACCGCGGGCAAAGCCCGTGGTTTGCTCTAGGCCTATAAGGCCATGATA
>CAVGGQ010000122.1:0-3137 GCA_963628785.1 Oscillospiraceae bacterium
CTTCTGCTTGCCGGTGTAGAAGGGGTGGCACTTCGAGCAGATCTCGACGGTGATGTCCTTCTTGGTGGAGCCGGTCTCAATGACCTCGCCGCAGGCGCAGCGGATGGTCGTGCGCTGGTAATTGGGATGGATACCTTCCTTCATATCGTTCACCTCATATTGAGCTGCCCTGAGACCGGGTGAAAGCACACCGGGGATACAAGGCGCATCGAGCATTATAGCAAAGTCTTTCGGGCATTGCAAGGTTTTTTTCATATTTTCTCTTTTGTCTGCGAAAAAAATGTGCTATTCTATGGGAGCAATTTGATTTGTGAGGTCAAACCCATGGGTTCTGAGAAAAAATCCCGCCGCGTGGCCGTCATCGGCGGCGGTGCGGGCGGGCTGTGCGCCGCGATCGCCGCGGGGCGTTCCGGTGCGGATGTCGCGATATACGAGATGTCCAACCGCGTCGGCAAGAAGTTATTGAAGACCGGCAACGGCCGGTGCAATCTATCCAACACGCATGTGTCGGCGGAGGAATACAACCATCCCGACTTTGTCGCAAGTGTGCTCGGCGCCGTGCCGTGCGCGGGTCTGCTGCAGTTTTACTCCTCGCTCGGGCTGTGGACGGCCGCGGACGAGGAAGGGCGCGTCTATCCGCGCAGCGACACCGCCGCTTCGGTGCTCGATGTGCTGCGGCTCGGCTGTGCGGAGGTCGGTGCCGAGGAAAAATGCTCTGTGGAGATCACGGCCGTGCGGCCTTCGCGCCATGGCTTCGTGCTCACCTCGCGCGAGGGCGAGAGCTTTGCGGCCGACCGCGTCATCGTTGCAACCGGCGGCGGGACGGCTCTTTTGCGCTCGCTCGGCCATTCGCTCGTTCCCTTCTCCCCCGTTCTGTGCCCGCTCAAGACCGATGCCGACGGTATCCGCGGTCTTACGGGGCTGCGGAGTGCCTGCCGCGCCGAGCTGCTGCGGCGCGGGAAGATCGTATACGCCGAAGACGGCGAGATCCTCTTTCGCGATTTCGGCGTGAGCGGCATACTCGCGCTGAACCTGTCGCGGCACGCGCTCGCCGGCGACACGCTCGTGCTAGATTTTCTGCCGGAGATCTCCGTACATGAGCTTGCGGAGCGGCTGGAAGCGCAGAAAACGCTCCGCGGCGGCGAGGCCGAGCTCTTTACCGGCATTTTCCACCGCCGTCTCGGCGAGGCCATAGTGCGCCGCGCGGGAGGCGCTTCCCCCGAGGCGTTAGCCGAGACTGTGAAGAAATATCGTCTTACGGTGCTCGGGCCGGGCGACACGCAGCACGCGCAGGTGACGCGCGGTGGCGCGAAGGTCACGGAATTTTCGCCCGACACTTTGCAAAGCCGTTTCGTCCCCGGGCTCTACGCCGTCGGCGAGTCGCTCGACATAGACGGCAAATGCGGCGGGTACAATCTGCACTGGGCGTTTTCGTCCGGGCTGTGTGCGGGAAGGAGTGCCGCTCTTGATTGAAGTACGCGATGTGAATCTCCCGCTCGGCGGTGATCTGAAGGCCGCGTGCGCAAAAAAGCTGCGCGTGCCGGCGGGTGATGTTTCGGAGGCTAAGCTTCTGCGGCGCAGCGTGGATGCGCGGCACAAGGACGATGTGCATTTCACCGTGACCGCCGCCGTATCGCTGCGGCGCGGCGAGGAAAAATATCCGAAATACACGCCGTGGACGCCGCCGCAGGTGGAAGTGATAAAAGCAAAGCCGACGCACCGTCCGATCGTGTGCGGGGCAGGGCCTGCGGGACTTTTTGCAGCCCTCATGCTCGCCCGCGCGAGTGCGGAGCCGATTTTGCTCGAGCGTGGCAGCTCCGTGGAGGAGCGGCGGCGCGATGTGGATGCATTCTATGCCACGCGGGTGCTGGACGGCGAATCGAACATTCAGTTCGGCGAGGGCGGTGCCGGAGCTTTTTCGGACGGCAAGCTCAATACCGGCACGCACGATGTGCGCGGGCGGCAGGTGCTGCATGACTTCGTGCTCGCCGGTGCGCCGGAGGAGATCCTTTGGGAGGGCAAGCCGCACATCGGCACCGACCGTCTGCCCGGCACCGTAAAGGGTCTGCGCGAAATGATCCTCGCAAGCGGCGGCGAAGTGCGCTTTCGCACGAAGCTCTCGGATATCGAAATGCAAAACGGCGCTCTGCGCTCTGTGCGTGTCGTGCATGGCAGTACGGAGGAGGAGATCAAAGCCGACGCGCTCCTGCTCGCAGCGGGACACTCGGCGCGCGATCTGTTCGCGCTTTTGCAGCAAAAGGGTGCAGTGCTTCAGCAGAAGCCGTTTTCGATGGGCGTGCGATGCGAGCATCCGCAGGAGGTCATCTCCCGCGCGCAGTACGGCATGTTTGCCTCGCATCCCGCGCTCGGCGCAGCGGATTATCGTCTTGCGGTGCATCTTCCGAACGGGCGGGGCATATATACATTCTGCATGTGCCCGGGCGGGTATGTGGTCGGTGCGGCGAGCGAGCCGGGGCTTTTGTGCGTAAACGGCATGAGTCCCTTTGCCCGCGACGGGAAGAACGCCAATGCCGCCGTGCTGTGCGAAGTCCGTCCCGAGGATTTCGGCTCGGACGACCCGCTCGCAGGTGTGGCGCTGCAGCGCAAGTGGGAGCGTGCCGCGTTCCTCGCAGGCGGCGGCGATTATCACGCTCCGGCGCAGCTCGTCGGCGATTTTCTTGCGGAAAAGCCGTCCGTTGCCCTCGGATCCGTGCAGCCGACCTATCCGCTCGGCATAAAGCTCGGCTCACTGGAAGGGTGTCTCCCCGATTTTGTGCTTGCATCTCTCCGTGAAGCGTTCCCGCTCTTTGATAAGAAACTGCACGGCTATGCCATGCCGGACGCCGTGCTCACGGGTGTGGAAACACGCTCGTCCTCACCGGTACGCGTCGTGCGCGATGAGAGCGGGCAGTCGAATCTTCGCGGTATTTTCCCTTGCGGCGAAGGCGCCGGCTACGCCGGCGGCATCCTCTCCGCTGCCGTGGACGGTATCCGCCAAGCCGAAGCCTGGTTGGCCCTGCACCGATAATGAAAATAACCGCTCCGTACAGTTTTGCGCGGAGCGGTTCTCTTTGATTATTTCGCAAATTGCAAGTGCAAGTTGGACACCTGCATGGTAGAAATTAGTTAATCAGAGC
>CAVGGQ010000123.1:0-3024 GCA_963628785.1 Oscillospiraceae bacterium
GAATAAATATAAGAAATATACAGATAAATTAAAAGTTTTTTCTATTATAGGAACAGAACGAAGACCGTTGCAAAGTTGCTTCGGAAAGAGTATGATAGAAGAGTAAAAAAAGAAACGGGGATCTGCCCCCGAAAAGGAGAACACTATGAAGCTCGTTATCGGCAACGACCATACGGCCGTGGAAATGAAAAAAGCCATCAAGGTGCATCTCGAAGCGAAAGGCGTCGAAGTCATCGACATCGGAACGAACCAAACCGAGAGCTTTAACTATCCCATCAGCGGCTACAAGGCGGCGAAAATGGTCGCAGCGGGCGAAGTGGACGGCGGCATCCTCATCTGCGGCACCGGTGTCGGCATCTCCCTTGCGGCGAACAAGGTGCACGGCATCCGTGCCGTTGCCTGCAGTGAGCCGTACTCCGCGCAGCTCGCCAAGCGCCACAACAACGCGAATATTCTCTGCTTCGGCGCGCGCGTTGTCGGCGTGGAGCTCGCCAAGATGATCGTGGACGCCTGGACCGACGCCGAATTCGAAGGCGGCCGCCACCAGACCCGCGTGGACATGATCATGGAGATCGAACAAACCCAGCACCTCAAAGCCGCCGAAGAGGAATAACCAACCCAAACAATATAAAAAAGGCAGCACCCGAAAACGGTGCTGCCTTTTCATTCAATATAGCCGTGGGACCGGCACGCCCGCGGCAGAGTGAATTACTGCTCCTCGATGGCCTCGACGGGGCAGTTGCCGACGCAGGTGCCGCACTGAGCGCACAGATCCTGGTTGATCTCGTAGTGCTCGGTGCCCTCGGCGATAGCGTCGACGGGGCAATTGCTGGCGCAAGTGCCGCAGGAAACGCAGCTGTCGGTAATGACGTACATGGGAAAGTACCTCCTCTTTATGGAATACCCGCATTTTACCATATCTGCTATAAAATGCAACACAAAAAACCGAATGAAGACGAAAAAAATTGAAAAACGAAGAAAATTAAAGAAAAAATGCGAAAACAGAAGAAAAATGCTGATTTCAGCGATGCACTTTTTGCAATCGGCGGAAATCGGCGCAAAGGGAAAGTTGAGGATTTGACCTTTTCCGACTATTATATAGTCAGAAAAGGTTAAAGATAGTCAAAGTCAAAGACGAAGAAAGAAGGGATGCCGATATGGGGACAAGCGATCAGATCGCGCGGTTCATTCTGGACATGCTGGAAGGTACGGACGGGACCGCGGAGCTGCAGCGCAGTTCGCTCGCCGATCGTTTCGGATGCGTTCCGAGTCAGATCAACTATGTGATCTCCACACGGTTCAGCCCCGAACGAGGATATGTGGTCGAGTCGCGGCGCGGCGGCGGCGGATACATCCGCATCACGCGGGTGCAGCCGGACGCTTCTCGGCTCATCATGCACACGGTGAACGCCGTGGGCGAGGAGCTGGATAAGGCCACGGCGGACGCACTGCTTCGAAACATTGTAAGTGCCGGAGCACTGGATATCCCTCGTGCGAGACTCATAGCCTCCGCAGTGAGTGAGCGGGCGCTGCGCGAGGCACCGGCAGAATGCCGAAAGAAGATCCGCTCGGGAATTTTCAAACACATGCTGCTGACAACAGCATCGGAAAAATAACATTACATCATAAGAGGAGATAAATTATCATGAAGTGCGAAGTTTGCAAGAAGAACGATGCTCAGTTCTATTATAAAGAAACCATTAACGGCAAGACCACGGAGAAGCACCTGTGCGCCGAGTGCGCTCACAAGCAGGGCCTCGATGAGATCTTCGATAAGCAGATGAATTCCATGTTTACCTCGTTCGGCAGAATGATGGACAGCTTCCTGCTGCCGGATGTTGACTTCTTTGGCTTCGGCCGTCTGCCGTTTATCGGCGAGATGTTCGAGCCTCTGCTCGGCCTCGAGGATCACAAAAGCAAGACCGAAGAGGAGCACGAGAAAAAATCCGAAGAGAAGCGTGAGGAAGCGTTCCCGTTGGAAGCGGAAGCCGAGGAGCGTGCGGAGGAAGCCATTGAACAGCGCCGCCATCTCAACACGCTGCGCCGCAAAATGTACGAAGCCGTCGAGAAGGAAGACTTCGAACAGGCCATCGAGCTGCGTGATCAGATCCACGCCATCGAAAATAAGTAAAAGACAAATTCTTCTCTCATTTCTCCCTCTTTTTTCCGGGACGGACAGCATCCGCCCCGGTTTTTTATTGCGTGAACCGATAGCGGCACTGCACAAAATCGTCTGCGGAGCGGCCCCGGATTTCTTTTCGCCGTACATTAGTCAATGAGAGAGTACTTCTCTATTCATCTTCATTTTCTTCATCGGAGCCTTCAGAAACAACGGAAATAGAAAATGTCGATACAAGACTGCTGACCACGCACAGAACCACTGAGTTACCTACGCTGCGGTGGGCATCTTCTTTTTTTGTTGCCGCCCAGAGCAATGCTGACAAAGGCACAGCATCCGTCACCAATCATCACCGCAATGGCAAGGGCTAAAACAGTCAGAGGAAATACGGCGGTGTTTGCCGCATTGCCGTAAGAGCCAAGGTAGTCGGCATTTGCGATGAATATCTGGTCAACGATGTTGTAAAGCGCACCGACCACCAGAGAAATCACGCAGGGAAACGAATATTTCCCCATCAGTTTTGTGAGCTTCTCCGTTTCCAGAAAGGTAAATTCGGCGAATATCATGGACAATATTCTGACCTTACCGGAGGGTGAAAAGCAGGGGTGGTAACGGTAATTTTCACACGGCAAAAATCATATACACCATTGTGAGTTCAGAGGATAAAGAAAACCCAGTCACAATGGCTCAAAGCCTTGATATGACTGGGTTTTTGGCGGAGAGTTAGGGATTCGAACCCTAGGTTCCTTTTGGGAACACATCATTTCGAGTTCTGTATATCTCAGGTCTTTTTATGATTTTTCGAGATCATTAAAGGCGGTTTCGTCTGATCCCGCAAACCAAGGTGCCGCAAGGCTTTGCGGACATGACGACCTGAAAAAGCCAAAAGAAAATACAAAACGGCA
>CAVGGQ010000124.1:0-2988 GCA_963628785.1 Oscillospiraceae bacterium
CTGAGTATTTTACCGAAAAAGCAGACCCTCTCCCGATTGGGAAAGGGTCTGCTTTGCATTATTGTGCTTTGCCGTTTTCGGCTTCAGTTGAGGAGGGTGCGGAAGATGTCCGCCAGTTCCCGGGGATGGAGGCCGGGCATGGAGTAGTTGTCGCAGAAAAGGAAGGTGTTCCAGATAGTTTTATAGCTCATATGGCGCATCACGCAGACGATGTATTTCATGTCGTCCTCGGTGTATCCGTCGGTGGAGAAGGCTTTGCAGAGGAGACCGCTTGTAATGTCGGTTAGGTTGACCTCTCAATTTTTCTGCTTTTCTGCGCGGCGATCCGCGGTCATCACTTTTCAGGCCGCGCCAGAAAACATTCGTCCATGTGGGAGTTGATGACGCCGACAGCCTGCAGGTAGGCATAGACGACGGTCGTCCCCACGAATTTCATGCCGCGTTTTTTGAGATCTTCGGATATGGCATCGGACAGTGGTGAGGTCGTCCGGTCGTTTTCCCGGATGATCCTGCCGCCGGTGAAATGCCGCAGATAATCGGAGAAGCTGCCGTACTCACGCCGTATGTCGCGGAAGATGCGCGCGTTGGTCACGGCGGCCCGGATCTTCAGGCGGTTGCGGATGATGCCGGGGTCATGCTGCAGCTCCTCGAGTTTGGTTTCGTCGTAGGCGCAGACCTTATCCAAATCGAAGCCGTCAAACGCCGCGCGGAACGCCTCGCGCTTATTGAGCACGCACTCCCACGAGAGTCCCGCCTGAAAGCACTCGAGAATGAGCATCTCGAAGAGCTTTTTATCATCGTGTACGGGCACGCCCCACTCCTCGTCGTGATAGCGGATATACCGCTCGTTTCGAGGATTCGCCCAGCGGCAGCGCGTCTTCCCGTCCGGCCAAAGGAATTCTTCATACATGTCCCGCATAAGCCACCGTAAATACAGGCACTGTCAATGTACCGTCCGTGACAAAATCATCAAACAGTCGATTGATTTCCGAAAGGTATTCCTCGTAATTCTTATCGCCCTCGCGCAGAGAGTAAGATGAGGACAGAGCCCTGTTGATAAATCCCTGTCGGTCGTAAATCTGGCTGTTATCCGTGCGGAATATTTCGCAATCGCCGTTAAAGAACGCCAAACATTTTTCTTCATTCATTCCTTTGGAGAAGCCCCGAAAATCCGGGCAGTATTTGCGATAGATATCGGCTAACGCTTTATTACATTCTGCGGATCCGTCACGGGTATTGTAAATGATGATGACCTTGCCGTCGGGTTTCAGTATACGACGGCATTCTGCCTTGAAGGCCTCGACATTAAACCAATGAAACGCTTGTGCGGCAGTGACGCAATCCACGCTCATTCCCGGCAGAGTCATGCTGCTGTCGGTACCGTTGACCGAAGCAAAATCTTTGCGGTTTCCCAACTTTTCTTCTGCCTTCCTGCGCATATCCGCATTCGGCTCAACGGCATAAACACGGTACCCATTATTCAAAAGCAATTCGCTGAAAATTCCCGTACCGGAACCGATATCGGCAAAAGTGCTGCCTTCACCGAATTGCAATGTATTCTTCACATAATCGAGCAATTCAGACGGATAGCTCGGTCTTGCCTTGGCATAGATCTCGGCCTTTCCGTCAAATCGTTTCGCGTTGCTCATGCGATCCTCCCATCGAGCCCCGATTTATCCGCTTCTTTATGCCTTGTGACCTCCGATTTGGGCATTTCCCCCGATCCGGTGCGAAATGCCGATATCGTTAAAGGCGGTCAGACTTCTCAGAGTCCGAGTCCTTCCGCCCACGCCGCCAGATCCTTGGCGCTCACGCGTGAGGCGAAGCGCTTGCCTTCGAGCAGTTTGGCACCCTTGCAGCTCGGCGCAAGCTTTTCATTCGTTTTGCCCATGTCGCTGCCGCCGGAGGTGGCGAACGGGACGATCGTTTTGCCGGTCAGATCGCAGCTCTCGAGGAACGTGTTGATGATCATTGGGGCAACATACCACCAGATGGGGAAGCCCACGAACACGGTGTCGTACTCGCTCATGTTATCGCACGTCGCCGCCATCGCGGGGCGGGAGGTCGGGTCGTTCATCTCGATGGTGCTGCGGGCGTTCTTGTCCATCCAGTTGAGGTCGGCCTTCGTATACGGCACAGCCGGACGGATCTCAAACAAATCGGCCCCGACAGCCCCCGCCAGCTCCTTTGCAACCTTCGCCGTCACTCCCGATGCGGAAAAATAAGCAACCAGTTTCCTGCTCATAACAAAATTCTCCTTATAAAATTGTATTTGTAAGAGCGCACCGCGCCCGGTCCCGCTCTCCTTCTGCCCGAATTATAATGCACCGAGGCAAGGTTTGCAATCTTTTCCGAAAAAGCCTCGCAGAGTTTGCGCCCGCAGGCGCAAATAGAGTGGGATCATTATTGCCGGCGACATGTGCGTCGGCAATAATACTTCTCGCGGAGCGGAGTGTGATCCCCTCGTTCGGATGCTTGCATCCGAACGAAGCGGAGCGTAGCGGGCAACCGAGGCGCGGAGCGCAGCGCATCCCCTCAAACGAGAGTCCAGCGAAGCGGGTCTCGTTTGAATGAAATAGTCAAAGCTCCTGCGGCGGGGTGATTACGGGCTTGCCGGTTTTGTCTACGAGGACGGTCAGGCCGCCGGCGTGGCCGTCGGCGTGGAAGAGGTAGTTCACGCCGGTCTCGGTGTCGACCAGGATGGCGGTGTTGGTGAGTGCCCCCTGCGTGTAGATCGTTTTGAATCGTTTGTCTTTGCTCATGAGAATGTGGCTCCTTGTATTGTATTCAAATCTGCGGTATCTGTCGATCAAAAGGCCTTTAGGCAATACCGCATAATTCGGCAAGAGCGATTTGCGAGACAATTTTGCTTCCGAATGAGGCACATTGACGCAGCAATACTTTGTGTATTGCAAGGAAATGTAACGAAATGCGGGAGTAAAATTTCCGCAAAGCGCCGCAGACGACATTGTGCGGTGTTGCCTTTAC
>CAVGGQ010000125.1:0-2965 GCA_963628785.1 Oscillospiraceae bacterium
CCGCCCTCGTTGCGGTAGTTGCGCTCGTCCATATTGCACAGGCAAGGCACGAATTCAAAGCAGTTTTCGCGCTTTCCGAGCTTGCAGATACCGCACTCCGTGTAGGTGTTGTAGAACTCGTCTACGCCCTTCCGATAGTCAAACTTCCAGTCAAGTTCATATTTTGAGCTTTGACTTGCCCTGCTTTCAAGCACGTGCTTATCCTGCACCTTGTCGGTGAATATGGTGCATTTTTTGTTCTTGTGGGCTTTCACCATGAACGGCGAGTCGAAAACCGCCGTCACCATTTTGCCCACGATGTCAGGCGTGATTCTGTCGGGCTCTGCCTTATGCAGAGAGAACACGAAAGCGGCAACATACAGATTCGATTCAAGCGAGCTGCCGCCTATATCCAGCGTGCGTAAAAGCATCGCCTTAAACTCTTTCATGACCTTCTTTTTGTATGCGATCGTATCCATATCGGGGCATACGCCCTTCAGTGTTTCAAGCGCAGGCTTAAAGCACATCATTTCGATTCCTTTTGCAATCAGACCGTATTTCAGCATAATATTTCGCCTCTTTTTCTGCTTTATTTTCTGCCGATAAGGAGTGTCGATCCCTGCAGCATCAGGCGTTTGGCTTCGGATCTGGTCATGAATTTGCCGTCGGTCGTGTCGATCAGTTCAACGCGCTCGTAGCCCATGTCCTTCAGCTTTTTCACAAAGGCCTGCATATCGCCGTATCTTCGCTGCGACATCAGGTCGTGGATGGCGAAGGTGCCGCCCTTTTTGAGCACGCGGAGCGTTTCCAGAAGGAGCTTCTGCTTGTCGGCGCCGGTAATGTTGTGATAGACATAGTTGCTGGTCACCGCATCAAAGCTCTCGTCCGGGAAATCCAGCTTTGTGGCATCGCCGCGGCGGAATTCGGTGTTCTCCACGCCCTCCGCCTTTGCATTGTCTTGACAGAGCGACCGGCTGAAGGAGGCGTACTCCGCGCCCCAGCGGTCAACGCCGAGCATTTTGCCCTGCGGATTGCGCTTGGCACAGGCAATGGTCAGCGCGCCGCTGCCGCAGCCGACATCCAGCCCCACCCCGCCTTCGGGAAGCGTGACATACTCCGCCGTGCCGTTGACGATCTCTTTGGAAAGCTGCCGCTCTCCGTCGTAGGAAAAAGCCCTGTATGCGCGGATGCACCAGTCCGTGCTCTTGCCGCATACGAGAAACGCGACGGCAAAGACCGCGCCGAGCGCGGTGCGGAGGCCGTCCTTCACGCCGACCCCGAACGCGCCGAACAGCAGCGCTCCGATGAGCGACACCGCCGTCCCCGCGATCAGCGAATACAGCATTTCCTTGGGTATCCAGTTCTTGTAATTCGGTTTCATAATGGCAAAACTCCTTTTCTTTTTCATGTTTACGGTTTCCGGCTGAAATTTTCCGACCCGAACGATCCTTTTGGCAGAATGGGCGTGCGCAGTTAGCAGTGCCTAACTCAACCGCTTTTGAAAAGCCGCCGGCGGCGGCTTTTCGGTGATCCGTGTCGGACTTTTACCCGAGCTTTCCTCAAGTATAAAGCACCGCGTCAAACTTTGCAATACTTTTCGCTCAAAATACGCACACAAAAAGCGGCCGCCCAAATTGGTGGGGGCAGCCGCCTTTGTTGTCTATTGTTTCAGTGTTTTGTTGCCTTCACAAGCCGCTCGTGCATGATGACCATCAGGATGAGGAATACGAGGAGGTAGACGGGGAGAAGTTTCGCGGAGAGGGCGCTGGCTATAAGGCCGAAGAGGGGCGGCATGAGGCAGGTGCCGATGTAGGCGCTTGCCATCTGGATGCCGATGATGGCCTGCGATTTGTCCGCGCCGAAGTGGTCGGGCGTGGAGTGGATGATGCAAGGATAGATGGGCGCGCAGCCGAGACCGATGACCGCAAAGCCGACGAGCGAAGCCGCCGCGCCGAGCGGCAGGAACAGTATTATGAGACCGCACCCGACGATCGCCTCGCCGAGGCGGATCATCTGCAGGTCGTTGAGCTTCATGGCGACGAAGCCGTTTAGGCCGCGGCCGATGGTGACGCCGAGGAAGAACATCGCGCCGAACGAGGCCGCCGTCTCCGCGTTCATGCCCTTGCAGAGAGTGAGGTAGCTGCTCGCCCAAAGGCCGGTCGTCTGCTCGACCGCGCTGTAGCAGAAGAAACAGATCATAATCTCTTTCACGCCGCTCACGCGCACGGCTTCGCGCAGAGAGAGCAGTTTGCCGGCTTCCTCCGGCTCGCCCGCCGCGCGGTTATTCCGCTTCCAGAGCGGCAGGCTCGCAAACAGGATGGCCGTCAGGACGATCTGCATTGCGGAGATGGTTCGGTAGCCGCCGTTCCAGGTGCCGCCGTTCGTCAGCACGGCGCCCATGATGTACGGGCCGGCCGTTGCGCCGACGCCCCACATGCAGTGCAGCCAGCTCATGTGGCGGCTCTCAAAGTGGAGGGCGACATAGTTGTTGAGCGCAGCATCCACGCTTCCGGCGCCGAGGCCGTAGGGGACCGCCCACACGCACAGCTGCCAGAAAGCGGTGCAGGTGGAGAAGCCGAAGAGGGCGGCGGAGGTGAGGGCGACACTGAAGGCCGTTACCTTGCCCGCGCCGAGTTTGTGCGTGAGCCGGTCGCTCATTAAACTCGAGACGACCGTGCCGGCGGCGATGATCATCGTGACCGCGCCGGCGTACGACACGGGAACGCCGAGCTGAGGGTACATGCTCGGCCATGCCGACCCGAGCAGCGAGTCCGGCAGTCCGAGGCTGATGAATGCGAGATAGATAATGACCAGCAGAAGATGGACCATGGAAATTTTTCCTCACTCGGTAAAATTCAAACGCGGAAATTATGGAACTTCTGATTTAATCGGCACTATGAAAAAAGCTCTGAGTATGGTATAATACAATCATCAAAGCAATGGTGGTGCACGGAAATGAAGCAGGAAACATTTACCGATATCGAAT
>CAVGGQ010000126.1:0-2960 GCA_963628785.1 Oscillospiraceae bacterium
ATTGAAATGTTTTTGAGTATCGTTTATTCATTTTATTAAGGAGGAATCGAAAATGTCAAAAAGAAGAGCGTCCCTTATTCTTGCCTTGCTGATGCTGGCTGCCATGCTGACAGCGTGCGGCAGTGAGACGGCCGTCTCCGCCGAGCCGACCGATGCAGCGGCTGTCGAGCCTGCCGCCGTTCTGGAAACAGAAGAAACAAGTGAAGAGGCGGAAGCTGCGATCGAGCCGGAAAATGCCGCGCCCTTAGACCTCACCGGACTGTGGTTCCAGAAAGGTGCAGGCAGTGAAGGCATGGCGGCCACAATCCAAGGCAATACCATCGGCGTATTTTTTATCATCGAAGGCGATGACTCGCCACGGACATACTGGGTCGGAACCTATGCCACGCCGACGGAAGATACCGATACATACAGCTGGACATCCGACAACACTTATACCGGCAACGGATTTTTGGCATCAAGCGCCGATACGAAGGAATTCTCCTACAAGGACGGCGAGCTGTCTTTTGAGGTATCCATTCAAGGCGAGACTGGAATCATAACCTTGGTACGCGGCGACTGGGATACATCCAACCTGCCGTATTCCGCTTTGATATCCGACGCGGACAGCTCGGATGTTCTCCCGCTCGAGATTCGGGAATCCGGCTGGGTCGTCGCGTCCAACGATTATTTGCATTACTACGTGAAGCTGTACAACCCCAATGCCGATGTCGCCATCGAGTTTCCGTCTTTCCGCATTACTGCCAGAGACGGCGACGGCATACTTCTCGGAACAAGCGATCAGACCTGCTTCATTATTTATCCGCAGGAAGAAATGGTATTCGGTTCTCAGGCTTTTTCGGTAGATGAGCAGCCGGCAAGTGTTGAATTTGAAGCATTATCGGTCGAAGACTACAATATTAAGAACGCCAATATGCTGAATGCTTATTCTCCGATGAGTGCAGTGAATGTCGCCATCCGCTCGGATAAAGTCGTCGGTGAGATCGATAACCCGAACGATTATGAGTTCGGCAGCGTCGGAGTGACTGTTCTGATGCGTGACGAGAACGGAGAGCTCATCGGCATACTGCACACCTTTGCCTCGGATGTGGCAGCCAACGGAACGACACCGTTCAATGTAAACAACTACAGCCGCAAAGATGCCGCAAGCTGTGAAGTCTACCTTTGCCAGTGGAATTGACCTCCCCTGCTTAACTCATCCTACAGCCGAAAAAGAGCCGCCGAAAGTTCTCGGCGACTCTTTGATTTATTGTGCGCAGAGATCTGCGATCCCAATGGCACGGTAGTCTTCCTCGGTAAATGCGGAAATCGGTTTTTGTTTTCAGAGAATAACGGCGAATGGCGGCAAATTGCCGCCGTCTTCGAATCAGCAGTTGCAATTTCCCGCGGAAAATTTATAATAACAGAGGAAACCCTTTAGCCGCCGCATCATACAAGGGGGAATATCACCATGGGCAATGAAAGCGGAGAGTGGATCATGCACGGAGTTTCCTGGGGCGACCCGGGGTGCATCCGGAGTGTGGACGAGGCTTCGGCGTATATCGAGCGCGTGGGGTTTCTGCCGCTTTTCCGAAATAGTATCGACGGCTTCTCGTTGGAGGAGCACACCTCGCCGGACTTCTGGTGGACGGGCGACACGGAGCGCGATCCGTGGGAGTGGCGCGAAATCCTCGCGCGGAGGCACACGATCGCCTACGGCAAGTTCTTCGACAAAAAGGCAGGCTTCATTTCGCGCCAATGGCTGCCGTATTTCGCCAACTACCGCCGCGACGGCTACGACTTCGACGCTCTCTGGGACGACATCAAGGCGTCCGCGCGGCAGAAGAAGATCATGGATCTCTACGCCGGCGAGCGGTCGGACGCGGAGTATTATTCCTTTGAGCTCAAGGAAAAAGCCGGGTTCGGCCGGCAGGGTGAAAAGGGCTTCGAGGGTGTCCTGACGGCGCTGCAGACGGAGCTGTACCTCTGCGTGAGCGATTTCCGGCAGCGCACGAACCGTCACGGCGAGCCGTACGGCTGGCACATTGCGCTCTACGCCGCGCCCGAGCACCTGTGGGGCTATGACCTCGTGACATCGGCCTACGGCGAGAGCCCGGACGCATCCGCCGGGCGCATCGCCGCGCATATGGCAGAGCTTTGGCCCGCCGCATCGAAAAAGCAGATCCGCTCCGTTCTCGGCACCAAAGCCGGGGAGCGCAAGGAGCCCGAGCGTCCCGCCGGGGAGGCATCGAATGACTGATCTCATGAAAAAGACGGCGCTCCTCTCCCTCGTCGGAACGGCCGCCTTCGCCGTCGGATACGCTCTCACCTCGCTCGGCGTGCTGCTCTCGCTCGCCATCACCTGCGGGACGGTCTTCTACCATTTCGCCATGCGGCTGCTCGTCGCGTGGGCGTACGACACCGCGATGCATAATCGCGCCGACCTCCGGCGCCGCCGCTATCGGGTCTCTCCGCGCGAAGCCGCGCTCTATGAGAAGCTGGGCGTGAAAAAACGGAAGGCCGGGCTGCCGACCGCCGAACCCACGCTCTTCGACCCGCGCCTCCACTCGTGGGAGGAGATCGCGCAGGCCATGTGTCAGGCCGAGCGCATCCACGCCGCCAACGCCCTTCTGAGCTTCCTCCCCATCGCCGCCGGAACGATCTTCGGTGCGTGGCCCGTATTCATCCTCACATCCCTCCTGTCCGCCGCCTTCGACACCCTCTTCGTCATAGAGCAGCGGTACAACCGCCACAGAGTCATGCGCGTGATCGGGAAAAAGAACAAGCAGAAGCAATAAAGCCGGTGCCGCAGACGACTTTGTGCGGTGCTGCACTCACTTTCTTTGCGCCTGCGGGCGCATACTCTGCGAGGCAGCGCTCGTTCCCGCCTTTGGCGGGAACATCGCGGGATGCATCTCTTTGATAAAATCATAACCGCGGGCAAAGCCCGTGGTTTGCTCTAGGCCTATAAGGCCATGATA
>CAVGGQ010000127.1:0-2905 GCA_963628785.1 Oscillospiraceae bacterium
ACGACCTGACCCAGATGACCTTCGGCTTCAGCCGTGACGACGCCGGCAAGTTCCTCGGCGCCTACTACGACAAGAAGATCTACGAGAACGATCCGTTCGCCCGCCTCGACCAGGTCGGCGTAGGCAAGCTGGTGAAGATGGCCGCCACCCTCGGCCGTCAGACCCGCCCCGACCTGCACCTCGGCATCTGCGGCGAGCACGGCGGCGATCCTTCCTCCGTCGAGTTCTGCCACAAGGTCGGCCTGGACTACGTATCCTGCAGCCCGTTCCGTGTCCCCATCGCCCGCCTCGCCGCCGCCCAGGCAGCCATCAAAGATGAGCAGTAATTGCCTCTCCCCTTTCGCCGAAAGCGAAGTAAAGCATAAAACCCGGTCACACCGCCAAACACGGTGTGACCGGGTTTTCATATCCGTCAAGGCATTGGCCGAAAAACACCCCCGTTTCTTCTATTATACCGGAAACGAGGGCTGTTTTGAAGTTTTTTGACAGACTGAGGCGGCGGAGCTTTTGCTTACGAAATGTTTACAAAAATCCCGCAGCCGTTGAGGCTGCGGGATTTGTTGGTGACCCAGCGGGGATTCGAACCCCGGACCCACTGCTTAAAAGGCAGTTGCTCTGCCTGCTGAGCTACTGAGTCATATATGGCGGGCCGGCTTAGCCAGCCCGCATGGCTGGGATGGCGCGGCTCGAACGCGCGAATGCAGGAGTCAAAGTCCTGTGCCTTACCACTTGGCGACATCCCAAAGTTGGAAAGACAAGAGACCGGGAGAGATTCCCGATCCCCGGATCAATGGGGTGGGATAAGGGGCTCGAACCCTCGACACCCGGAACCACAATCCGGTGCTCTGCCAACTGAGCTAATCCCACCATATGAACTTGCGGAGTCCTCTTTGACGCTGGCGCGCCAGGAGGGACTCGAACCCCCGGCCTACTGCTTAGAAGGCAGTTGCTCTATCCGGCTGAGCTACTGGCGCACATTCAAAGGCCCTCGAGGTATTGGAGCGGGTGAAGGGAATCGGACCCTCGTACCCAGCTTGGAAGGCTGGTATTCTACCATTGAATTACACCCGCAAGCTATCACAAGCTATAAGAGAATAACATTTTTTTTCGCAGATGTCAAGCCCTCTTTTAAAAAAGTTTTGCTGCAGGGAGACAAATTTGCCTCCCTGCGATGTTCGCGCCAGCAGGCGCAAACGAGCCCAAGCCTCGCAGAGTTTGCGCCCGCTGGCGCAAATAAATTGTAATCATTTTTCGTCGCGGCGTGTACGTGGCGAAAAATACATCTCGCGGAGCGGAGTGTCGATCGGCCCGCGAAGCGGGACGACGAGGCGCGGAGCGGAGCGCATTCCCCTCGTTTGGATGGCGAAGCCATCCAAACGAAGCGAAGCTTATCCGTGGTAAAGTTTGTGGGTCTCGTATTTGGGCTCACAGGTGAGGTTGATGTGCAGTTTGGTGAGAGTGTTCTCGTCGGCGCGGGAGAGGATGACGGTGGCGTGCGCTTCGCTGCCGGCGAGGTCATTGAGCGCTTCCATGGCCTTGGACGCCATCGGGTTCGTGACGGCGCACACGGCGAGCGCGATGAGCGCTTCGTTCACATGCAGGCGGGGGTTGTGGTTGCCGAGATGCTCCACCTTGAGGTGCTGCAGCGGGCGGATGATCTCCGGGGAGAGGAGCGGAATGTCATCGGGGATGCCGGTGAGCGCTTTGAGCGCGTTGAGCATGCACGCCGAGCACGCGCCGAGGAGAGAGCTCGTCTTGCCCATCACGATGCGGCCGTCCGGCAGCTCCATCGCCACTGCGGGCTTATCCTCGGTCATGGCGGACTTCTCTAGGGCGGGGGTGACCGGCGGACGGTCGGCGCAGGTGATACCGAGGCGCTTCATCAGCAGCTCGAGCTTCAAAAGCGCGCTCTGCGTGCCCATGCCCTTGCGCACCTCGCATGCGGTGTGGAACCAGCGGCGGATGATCTCCTGCTTGGACGCTTCGCAGCAGACGGCATCGTCGCTCAGACAGTAGCCGGCCATGTTGACGCCCATATCCGTGGGGCTCTTGTACGGGCTCTCGCCGAGGATGCGCGTGAGAATGGCGTTGAGCACCGGATAGATCTCGACATCGCGGTTGTAGTTGACCGCCATCTCGCCGTAGGCTTCAAGATGGAACGGATCGATCATATTCACATCGTCCAGATCCGCAGTCGCCGCCTCGTAGGCGAGGTTGACCGGATGGTTGAGCGGCAGATTCCAGACAGGGAATGTTTCAAACTTCGCGTAGCCGGCGCGCTCGCCGCGGCTGTGGTGATGGTAGAGCTGGCACAGGCACGTGGCCATTTTGCCGCTGCCGGGGCCGGGCGCGGTGACGACCACGAGCGGACGGGTCGTCTCGATAAAATCGCTCTTGCCGAAGCCGTCGGGCGATACGATCAGCGGGAGATTGGATGGATAGTCGGGAATGTAGTACTGACGGTAGACCGGCACGTTCAGTGCCTCGAGGCGTTTCTGGAACTGCAGCACTGCGTTCTGCTCGCGGCAGTGCGTGATGCACACGCCGCCGACATACAGTCCGCACGCGCGGAAGGCGTCGATGAGGCGGAGCGCTTCCATGTCATAAGTGATGCCGAGGTCGCCGCGGCGCTTGTTGCGTTCGATGTCGTCGGCCGAGATCACCACGATGACCTCGCTCTCGTCCTTCATCTCCATCAGCATACGGATCTTGCTGTCCGGCTGAAAGCCCGGCAGCACGCGCGAGGCATGGAAATCGTCGAAGAGCTTGCCGCCGAACTCCAGATAGAGCTTGCCGCCGAAATCGTCGATGCGGCGGCGGATACGCTCCGACTGCAGGCGGACATACTTGTCGTTGTCAAATCCGATCTTTCTCATTTTGTTCTCCCGTATGTAAAATTAAAATT
>CAVGGQ010000128.1:0-2893 GCA_963628785.1 Oscillospiraceae bacterium
CCCCTATCGCGAGGACGGCGTCCCATGGCCCAGCGGGCATGGGACGCCGCGGAGGTGTCGCTCATGCAGTTCACGTTCAACGCATGCTCGGCGCTGGCGGAGCTGGACATGACCGGGTTCGACCCGAGTTCGCTCACCAACGTGAACTATCTGTTCGGCGGGTGCTCGGCGCTGAAGACGGTGCTGGTTGACGCCGATTGGACGCTGCCGAAGAGCGGGCTTTCGGGCCTGAGCACGTTCTACAACTGCAAGGCCATCGTGGGCGGCAATGGGACGGCGTACGACTCGAGCAAGACGGGGTACGCGATGATGCGGGTGGACACGGCCGGGGCTGCGGGGTATTTGACGGCGGGGTGAGAAAATGGGGGCAGTCTCCTGCTGAAACTGCCCCCATTCACTTTTTCAGATGGGACAGATTGCCCTGCCGCTTTTAGTCATTGTGCGCGTTACGAAAATCTTCCTCGGAATCATAGATATTGGAAGATGAAATGCTGTTCTTGTGCCCGCACTCGGTGCATACCCAGGTGTACTTATGGTCATCGAAGCCGGGCTGGTCGTTCAGATATGCGTTGCAACGGTCGCACCACCAGTCGACGTCTGGAAACCTACTGCTCATCCAAACCATCTCCTTCACTGCTCGCTTGCTTCTCCACAACCGGACCATCCGGATGTTCGCAATCATAGGCTTTTATGCCCGCAATCAACTCTTCTTTTGCAGCGGTTACTTCCGCAGGTGAAACGTTGGGCTGCGGCACGAAGACTCCCTTGATCTTTTTAACTGCAGTTGGGATGGCAGCGCCTAGCAATAGCGCGGCTCCAACGACTGGAAGCATCTGCTTTCTGCCTGTCAGGACACCGCCCATTTCAATTTTCTGGACCAACGCCTCCGGCCCGCCGCTAATCTTTGCCAAGTGCGTGAGCTCTGCATAATCCCATGCCATCGATAGCTCCTTTCGTAGTGCCTATTTCTTTATTGACTTGCCTAGTTCCTTCGCGATAGTTGCCAAGACAGGTACCAAGGCAGCGGAGGTTGGAGCGAGGGCGGCTGTTAGCGCCGCGGCACCGACCAACGCGCTTTGCCGGGCGAGAGTAGCCTGCCGAGAGCTTTTTCCTTTCTCGGGCGCTTCGGCCGGATCTTCCTGGAGCTTTTCGAGCTTGGAGGCCACCGGCTGGTCGACGAAAAGCTGGATGATCTTAGCCAGGTCCTCGTTGCCGCTCACTGCTATTTCGTTGTTGAAGACAGATCGAATGGCAAGATAGTGCATCTTGGTCATCTGGGTTTTGCCAGTCTCGAGGCTGCTGACAGTCTGCTTCGTCACACCAAGTTCGTTTGCAAGACGCTCGCCGGTCCAGCCTGCGGCCTTGCGTATCGTCCCCAGATGCTCTTGAAGCCTCTCTATGAGTTCCTCGTCTGTTGGCGACATTCGAAGACCTTTCATCAAGAATCATTGTTCCTGTCAGATATTTTATACAGCGTAAAAGAGACGTCAATAGGTCAAGTTAAAAATATCTCTGTCGTGCCACTTAGACGTGGTTTGCGACCAGCTTGTGACCACGCGGGAGACTGGTAGGCGTAAAGCTTGCCGGTCTCTTTTTAGTTGGGGTTGATGCGGATGGAATCGGTTCTGGTGGCGTTGATCGGCGGTGCGGTGACTTTAGCCGGCGTCGTCGTTTCGAACTCCCGGTCACGGGCCGTGCTCGAGCAGAAGGTCGACGAGCTGAGCCGCCGGGTCGAGAAACACAACTGCCTAGTCGAGAGGACGTACCGGCTCGAGCGGGACATGGCGCTTGTAAGACGCGACGTTGAGTCGCTGGAAGAAAGGGCTGGGAAATGAACGACTTCTTGACGAGCAACGAGTGGCAGTGGCGATTGCTTCGCACGATCGCCCAGGGCGTGCTGGGCGTGGTGGTGGCCAACATCGACCTGCTGGTGGGCGTGGCAGTGCTTGAGCCCACGTGGCGCGCGCTGGTCGTGGCGCTGGTGATGGCGGTGCTGTCTCCGCTGATGGCGGAGATCGGCAAGGGCAACGAGCTTAAGGGGGCCGGCAATGAGTAAGTTCGAACTGACGGAGGAGCAGATCGCGGCCATCGAGGCGCGCCAGGCCGAGGGGTGCCCGGACGACTGGGCACCGGAGCCCGAGGAGGTCGAGCAGGATGGCTAACGTCGCGGAGTTCATCCAGTGCGATTCACGCAACTACACCGCCGGGCGCCAAGGGAACCGCATCTCGAAGATCGTGGTGCACTACACGGGCACCGAGGCGTCGGCCCACAACAACCTGCTGTACTTCTCGCGCTCATCTGCCGGGGCATCTGCCCATTACTTCATCGACAAGGACGGAACACTGCGCCAGTCGGTGAGCGAGGGCGATACTGCCTGGCACGCCGGACATTGGGGCACCAACCTCTGCTCGGTGGGCATCGAGGTTGTCTCGGGCGGTGCGGACTTCACCGAGGCGCAGATCAACGCGCTGGCCGCGCTGGTGGCCGATATTCGCTCGCGCTGCGGTGTCTCGGCCGACAACGTGATCAGGCACTTCGACGTGACGGGCAAGCTGTGCCCGGCGCCGTACGTGAACGGCTCGAAGTGGGCGGCGCTTCATGCGAGGATCTGCGGCGGCGCGGCTTCCGCTGGATCCGGTTCCTCGGGCGGCGGGGCGTCCGTCTCCGGCGACGTGAGCGACCTTGCCCGCCGCGTCATCAACGGGGAGTTCGGCAACGGAGACGCTCGCAAGGCGGCGCTGGGTGACCGCTATGCTGAGGTGCAGGCCGAGGTGAACCGCATCCTGGGCGGCGGCGGTTCCGGCGGCTCTGCGGGCTCCACGGGTGGCGGCTCCTCCTCCGTTGACGTGGACGACCTGGCGCGTCGCGTGATCGCCGGCGAGTTCGGCAATG
>CAVGGQ010000129.1:0-2793 GCA_963628785.1 Oscillospiraceae bacterium
ATATTATATTAAAAAACATTATATATACCCTTTACCTAATATTTTTTCAAAAAAATTTTGGTAAAAATGGTATTTCTCGTGTTTGTCGTGTTAGAACCGTTGAAAAATAAGGATTCTTTCTACACGACATGTGTATGACGGAGGCGTTTATGGAGTACGAAAAGGAATCGAACATCGTAAAAAGCATTCTAAAATACCTAAAAAGTCTGGAGAACTGCTTCGCATGGAAGGAGCACGGTGGGATGTACGGCACAGCCGGTATCCCTGACATCATCTGCTGCTACTGTGGCAGATTTTACGGCTTTGAGGTCAAGACGGAAACCGGCAAGCCGACCAAGCTGCAGGAGAACACGATTCAGAAGATTCAGGCCGCCGGCGGCATCGCTGGTATCGTGCGGTCTGTGGCAGATGTGAAAGCGCTCCTGCACAGTGGCTGTCCGCCATAGTTGATGCCGACAAAGAATCCCTTCCCGGCTGCCGTGGGGAATAGACGGCGAGACGAAGCACACGAAGATTACAAAGCAAGCAACGCACATGAAGATTACAAAGCACACAAAGCATACAAAGATACGCTGAATACGCAGGTTTATTAAAATAAAACACAGCTTTAGGCTGTGGAAAAGGAGATTATATGAGCAACATTATCACCTGCGAACAGGTATCGAACGGACATCCCGATAAGATTTGTGACCAGATTGGGGATGCCATCGTGACGGACTGCCTGAGCCACGACAAGAACAGCCGCGTGGCGATTGAGGTGCTGATAAAGGACAACCACATCATCATTGCCGGTGAACTGACCAGCAAGCATAAGCCGGATTACCGCAAGCTGGTGAACGACGTCTTCCGGCACATTGGGTTTAAAAAGCTTGGCGGCGGGAACACCTTCTACAATGTGGCAGACATTCAGGTGTTTGTGCGGGAGCAAAGCCCCGACATCGCGCTGGGCGTGGATAAAGGCGGTGCCGGTGACCAAGGCATTATGTACGGCTACGCCACCAACGAAACGCCGGAGCTTCTGCCGATTCCGTTCGCTGTGGCTACGCGCTTTTTGAAGCTCCTGCGGCGGCATCCGAGTGAGATGCTGAAAGCAGATGCCAAGGCGCAAGTCAGCTACGACTACGACAAGGGCAAGATTACGACCTTCCTTTGCTCTGTGCAGCACAGCGAAGCGGTCGAGCCGGAGGACTTCCGCCCGATTATTGAAAACCTCATGATTGTGGCTGCCTTGGAGTACGGACTGAACACCGATTTTGAGAAGCTCGTCAACCCGACCGGCAGATTCGTCATCGGCGGGAGCTTTGCGGACTGTGGCGTGACAGGGCGAAAGCTGGCCTGTGATACTTACGGAGGCGTTGGTCATATCGGCGGCGGCTGCATCTCAAACAAGGACCCGTCAAAGGTAGACCGTTCCGGTGCGTACATGGCGAGGAAGATTGCCGTGGACATGGTGCGGGCTGGCTTTGCGGACAAGGTGGAGATCCAGCTTGCCTACGCGATTGGCTTGCCTGAACCTGTGTCCGTCCATGTGGAGACCTTTGGTACGGAAAAGCGCCCGACGGATTTCATAGAGAAATATGTGCTGGAAAACTACGACTTAACGCCGAAGGGCATCATTGAGCGTCTGCATCTGCTGGATGTGGATTACAACACGGTCAGCGCCTACGGGCATTTCGGCAAGCCTGAGCTTCCGTGGGAACAGTAAGAGGGGAGGAATGTAGCATGCCCAGAATGAGAAAGCAAGAAAAAGACCAGCGGTGCTTTGCCGTCAGCAATAAGATAAAGTGCCGTGCACTGGAGCTAATGTATTGCAGCGGCTACGAGAACTGCCCGTTCTACAAGCCCATTTGGAAGCAGGAAGACGAAATCGAGCAGAGCTATGAGCGCTTCCGCCGGATGACGGAGGCCGAGCAGCGCTCGATTGCCAACAAGTACTACGATGGCGAGATGCCGTGGAGGGATTATTGATGACAGCAAAGGAATTTTTGAATCGGGTATATGTGCAGCACGGCATTATCCTTCGTAAAGAAGCGCGGCTGGAAGAACTCCGAGAGATGTCCACGAATGTTACGAGTACACTTAGCGATATGCCCAGTGCCTCATCTCCCAATCCCCAGCATTTGGAAGATATTATGGCACAGATTGCTGATGCAGAGCGTGAACTCGCCGAGGAATATCAGAAGCTGGCGGCCATTAAGGGCGACATCGCCGTTGCGATTGCAGACCTTCAGGACGGAATGCAAATCAAAATCATGAGGAAGCGCTACTTGGAACTGAAGCCGTGGAAAGAAATTTACAAGGATCTTGATGTCTGTGAGAGTGTAATTCTTCGTCGGCACCACTGTGCTGTGGTGGACATCGGAAAGCACCTGATTGCCTCCTGAAATGAAGGACACTTAAAAGACACTTAAAAAATGGTAAAAAAACACCTCAATTACTACTTGACAGACAGTTAAGTCGTGTGAGAATATTATACTGCCGAAGGAGTAAGGCGGCGGGGGCAATCTCGTCGCCACTTTGGTCTCAAGGGGGAAAATGGGGTGATGGCCATGCGCCATCGCCCTTTCATTTTACAAAAAACAGGGAGGACAACATCATGAAATCAACCGCCATCGTAGAACTGACCAAAGAGCAGCTCGATACCATTATCCTGTGCCTTGCTGAGGAATTTGAAAAGCTCTGCAAAGAAGCCACCGCCACCCTGTACGAAGAGGACGATGAGCGCGATGCGTTTGACAGTGTGAAGCGCATTGGCCGCATAATTGGCAAGCTCTGTAATGCTCGCCGTGCGTT
>CAVGGQ010000130.1:0-2756 GCA_963628785.1 Oscillospiraceae bacterium
GCTCTGATTAACTAATTTCTACCATGCAGGTGTCCAACTTGCACTTGCAATTTGCGTTCTTAAAAAAACGCATATTTGTGTGGCATCCTCGCCATGGGGTGTGGTATAATATACCTTGTATAAGAATATGGGGAGGGACTACCCATGAAAAAGCGAAATCGGCTGCTTTCTCTTGTGCTTTCCGCCGTTCTCCTGCTTGTTCTGGCTGTGCCGACGCCGGCTGCCGATGTGAAAGACAGCGCCACGGTCGGCGATTATAAAAACATCACCATCACATCCGGCAATGCCGGCACGGACGAGGTCACCGAGGTAACGGCGACCGGCGGCGCCATCCCTCCGGGAATGTCGCTCGGCAAATCGGGTGCCGTATCCTGCCTCGCCGGTACGCCGACGCTCGCCGGCAACTACGAGATCACGGGCACCACGTCCTACAAGGACAGCACGCACACCTGGACCGAGAGCTGGACGGTGACGGTCACCGTGAGCGGCGGCAAAACGGCTGCGCCTTCGGATCCGACGCCCACACCCGGCGGCACGACGCCCACGGCCACGCCGACCGCCTCGGCTGCGACCGGCGCGCCGGTCATCACGAAGCAGCCCACATCCGAGACCATCGACGAGGGTGGAGCCGCGACCTTTATCGCCAATGCCACCGGCTGGGCCTGGTGCGCGTGGCGCTTCGTGAGTGCCGACAGAAAGACGGAGGTCATCTTCGATGTGGCCGCCGAAAAGTTCACGGGTCTGCAGACCGCAGGCGGCAACTGGACGACGCTCGTCATCTCCGATGTTCCCGCCTCGATGAACGGCTGGAAGGTCGTGTGCCTCTTCAGCAACGCGGATAATCAGTGGACCTACACGGACGGGACAGCGGTCATTACCGTGAACTCCACGGCCACGCCGACACCGAGCCCCACGCCCGAGCCGACCGCGACGCCGACGCCGAGTCCCACGCCCACACCCGAGCCGACCGCCACGCCGACGCCCGAGCCGACCGCAACTCCCACACCGAAGCCGGCCGTGACCGAGCCGACATCGACCCCGACGCCGAGTCCCGCGCCCGAGCCGGAGGAGAAAGTGCAAAGCGTTCCCGCCGCGCTCATCCTCGGCATCGCCGCCGTCGCCCTGAACGCCGTCATCGTCGCCGTCGTGATCGTGTCCCGCAAACAGAAAGAAAAAGAACGCGCCGCCCGAGCCGCGAGAAGAGCCCACCGCGCCGCTCACCGTCACGAAAATACCGAAAACCGGGACGAAGAATAAATCCGTAATGAAAGACCGCCGCCCTTCTTTTCGGAAGGGCGGCGGTACTGTATTTGCTGGCCTGTGCGCAGGTTACGCTTCTCCTTTTTCTTCGGGCCCTTTGGTCTCTTTACCTTTTTGGGCCTTCTTGGCGGCCTTGGCGGCTGCGGCGGATTCGTTTTTCTTCTGGGTGGCGATGCGGCGGAAGGCCTGCGGGGACATCTTGTGGGTGTTCTTGAACGTGCGGGAGAAGTGATCCACGCTGTCATAACCGACGAGCGTAGCAATCTCGTGCACGCGCAGGTTGGAGTTGGTGAGATAGTCGTCCGCGCGGGTCATCTTGATGCCGCGGACAATATCGGAAAAGCTCTGCCCCAGGTTGGCTTGCAGCATGCGCGAGAGGTACGTCTCGTTGTAGTTGAAGGTGCGCGCGAGCGTGCTCAGCTTCACGGTGCGGTAGTTCTGCTGAATGTACTGCAGAATGGTGCCGCAGTCGGCGCGGGTATTCTCATTGCGCGCGATGCGCAGCACGGAGAGCTTGCCGCTGTTCGTGCGATAGGCGTAGGCGAGGAAGAGCTTCAGCCAGCTCATGGCGCACAGGTTGGCGAGCGGCTCCTCGGAGCAGCACTCGCGGACGACCGAATAGAGCGTCGCGAGAAGATGGCGGTCGGAAATGTCCGCAGAGATGCGCAGATAGTTCGTTTCGCCGCGGCCGTAAAGCGAATCGCGGAAGAATACGCTCATCATATCGGTGTTCGTCATGAGGGAGCCGAACTGCGCGTCAAACGTGGAGCGGCGCATATCGACGGAGAACACGTAGCTGTTCGTCGGAATGGATATGACGCGCTCGCTCTGCGGCGGAATGATCACGAGATCGCCGCGGCTGAGCTCCACGGGCGCATCCTCAAACGTGATGGTGCACTTGCCGTCCAGGACGACAATGATCTCAAAGAACGAGTGGCGGCGCGGCTTCTCCTCAATGTACGGGAAAAGACGGTAGGCGACGACATCGCGTCCGTCCGGGAAAATGGCGCTCTCTTCGGTGGCGGAACTTTCATCGCCCGCGTTCGCGTTGCGCAGGTAGGCCGAGACGTTGATCGGCTGTGAATCTATAATGTCGCAGATCTCATCCGCACTGCGCGTGAGGACCTCGGCGAGGCTCGCCTCTTCCATGGCCGGAAGGAGCATATCGTTACGCGACATCAGCTCGAGCACCTCACTCATGGAGGGCGTCTCGCCGGTGGCTTTGTGGTAGGCCATGAGGAATTTTTCCAATTCCTTTACCGTAGTCTGCAGGAAATTTTTCTCCATATAAAAATAAACCCCCATTATCGGCGGAAAAATCGCCTTCTCTTAATGTTGTGTTAAACCCATCCCACATAATAGTATAAACGATTAATGGGGTAAAATTCAAGGGCTTTGTGAAAAAATCGGTTGATTGCATAATGAAGTTGGACAGCTAAGAAAAAAATCCATAGTGATTTTCCCATGCATGGTAGAATGAAGTTTGCACACAACAT
>CAVGGQ010000131.1:0-2689 GCA_963628785.1 Oscillospiraceae bacterium
ACATAATTTGATTATAAATTAACATAATCGCAAAATAAAATCGTTAAAAATGAGCTACAAAATCCGTGTCAAAATGATACTTTTTCCGTAAAATTCGCGTAAAAAGCGAAAAATAACAGTGAATCGTCGAAAAATCTCCCGCTTTTCGGATTACAAAACGGCACAGAAAGTAACAAAACGTTGCAATCTCCGTGCCGTTCCGACGAAATTATATAAATTTAATTATGTAACCTCTATTATTCGTTAAGCGCATCCAGATAGCCGCAGGCGGCAAGGGCGGCGTTCGCGCCGTCCGCCACGGCGGTGGTGAGCTGACGGACGCTCTTGAAGCGGCAGTCACCGGCCGTGAAAAGCCCCGGCGTCGGGGTATCGCATGTTTCGGACGCATCGGCATAGCCCTTGGCCGTGAGCGGCACGAGAGAGGAAAAAGCCCCGAGCTCCGGTTCGCGTCCGATGGATACGAAGAGGCAGTCGACCGCGAGGAGCGTCCCCGCGCCGGTCTCGGCGCTGCGCAGCTGCAGCGCGCGCAGCGCGCCGTTGTCCCAGGTCTCAAAGCCCGCAACGGTCATGGGTGTGATGAGCTTCACATTCGCCCGGGCGAGGAGCTGCGACTGCTTCGCGGCGTCGCCCCGGAGCGTATTGCGGCGGTGTATGACATACACCGTGCGGCAGATGTCCGAGAGGAGCAGCGCCTCCTGCAGCGCACTGTCGCCGCCGCCGACCACGGCGACCGTGCCGTTCTTATAGAATCCGCCGTCGCACACGGCGCAGTAGGAGAGACCCCGCCCGAGAAGCTCGTCCTCACCGGGGAGAGCAAGACGGCGGTGCTTGGCACCGGTCGCGAGAATGACGGCGCGGCCGCGGTATTCGCCGCCGTCCTCGGTACGCACGAGGAAGATGCCGTCCTCACCGCGCTCGACCGAGACGGCCTCGCCCACATCGGTCTCCGCGTCCAGCTCGAGCACCTGCGAGAGCATCCGCTCGGCGAGCTCCGCGCCCGCGATCGACGGGATGCCGGGGTAATTTTCCACGCGCGGCGCATATGCGATCTGCCCGCCGAAGCCTTCACGCTCGAGCAGCAGCACGCTCCGTCCGCCGCGGCGCGCATAAACCGCCGCCGTAAGTCCCGACGGCCCGCCGCCGATAATGATAATGTCGTACATAAGTTTCTCCTTATTACGGAAAAAGGGCGCCGATGCGCCCTTTCTCGTTGTTTTTATTTTGCGTGCGTTTTACTCCGCATCCGCAGCGGCCAGGAACTTTTTGATCTCGGCGACGCCGTAGTATTTTTCGAAGTGCTCACCGTCGGAGACAACGAGCGTGGGAGCGCCCTTGATGCCGTATTCGCGGCAGAGGTCGAGATGCTCCTCGGCGGTCAGGTTCTCATAGGGGAAGTCGGCTTTGTCGAGCATCTTTTCCGCCACGCGGCAGTTCGGGCAGGTGGTGCGGGTGAAGAGCTGCGCGGTGCGCACGGCGGTCGCCACGGCGACGGTCTCTTCGGTCTGCGTGCCGTCGGCGACGCCGCTCTCGTGACGGTGGATGCCGCCGGTGAAGTGACTGTGACCGATGTTGTAGGTCTTGCGGTCTTTGAACTCCTGCACCTTGCCGTCATTCCAGTTCTGTACCGGACGGTAGTAACCGGTGATACGGCTCCAGACCTCGGTGGCCTTGCCGCACTTGGGGCAGGTGAAGTGCTCGCCGGTGATGTAGCCGTGCTCGTGGCAGACGGAGTAGGTCGGGCTCATCGTGTAATACGGCAGCTTGTAGTTTTCGGCGATCTTGCGCACGAGATCCGCGGCGGCGCGCCAGTCGGGCAGCTTCTCGCCGAGGAAGGCGTGGAACACAGTGCCGGAGGTATAGAGCGTCTGCAGGTCGTCCTGAATGTCAAGCGCGGAGAAAATGTCCTCCGTGTAGCCGACGGGCAGATGTGAGCTGTTCGTGTAGTACGGCGTCCCGTTCATGTTCGCGGTGATGATGTTGGGGTAGCGCTTGCGGTCGTGCTTCGCGAGACGGTACGACGTGGACTCAGCCGGGGTCGCTTCAAGGTTGTAGAGGTCGCCGTACATTTCCTGATAGTCGGACAGGCGCTCGCGCATGTGGTTGAGCACGGCCTTCGTGAACTCCTGCGCCTCGGTGTGCGTGAGATCCTTCTTTATCCAGTGGGCATTGAGGCACGCCTCGTTCATGCCGACGAGGCCGATGGTGGAGAAGTGGTTGGCGAATGTGCCGAGGTAGTACTGCGTGTAGGGGTAAAGACCGGCGTTGAGGAGCTTCGTGATAACGTCGCGTTTCGTCTTGAGGGAGCGCGCGGCGATGTCCATCATGCGGTCGAGGCGGCGGTAGAACTCCTCTTCCGTCTTGGCGAGGTAGGCGATGCGCGGCATGTTGATGGTGACGACGCCGATGGAGCCGGTGCTCTCACCGGAGCCGAAGTAGCCGCCGGACTTTTTGCGCAGCTCGCGCAGATCCAGACGCAGACGGCAGCACATGGAGCGCACGTCGCTCGGCTCCATATCGGAGTTGATGTAGTTGGAGAAATACGGCGTGCCGTACTTGGCGGTCATTTCGAAGAGGAGACGGTTGTTCTCGGTCTCACTCCAGTCGAAGTCCTTCGTGATGGAGTAGGTCGGGATGGGGTACTGGAAGCCGCGGCCGTTGGCGTCGCCCTCGGTCATGATCTCGATGAACG
>CAVGGQ010000132.1:0-2669 GCA_963628785.1 Oscillospiraceae bacterium
GCTCCGCCTTTTTTGAACCTCGGGCATAGCCCGAGGTTTTCTGGGTTATAATAAATTGCCGCAGGCCCGCTTTGCTGACGGGACTGCGGCACATTCATATCATAGCTTCGCCACATCGGCGATAAGGGCGTCGACTTCGTCCTGCGTGGTTGCCCAGCTGGTGCAGAAGCGGACGACCGTACCCTGCGGTGTGCTGCCTTCCTCTTCAAAATAATACCCCCGGGCTAGCGCTTCTTTCTGTGCGTCGGTCAGGATGACGAACTGCTGGTTCGTGAAGCTGTCCACCCAAAACGGAACGCCCTTCGCGGCGAAGGCGGCTTTAATCTGCATGGCGAGCTCGTCGGCGCGGCGGGTGCGCTCAAAATACTCGCCGCTCTCGAGCATGACCGAGAACTGCAGTCCCATCAGCCAGCCCTTGGCGAGCACGGCGCCGAGCTGCTTCATGTACGCCTTGAAGCGGTACTGCAGCGCGGGTGCAGTGATGATGAGCGTCTCACCGAAGAGCGCGCCGCACTTGGTGCCGCCGATGTAGAAAATATCGCACAGCTCCGCAAAGTCCCGCAGTGTCAGATCGTTCGAGGAAGCTCCGAGACCGTAGCCCATCCGCGCGCCGTCCACGAAGAGATACATGCCGTACTGCCGGCACACGGCTCGGATATCGGTGAGCTCCCGCTTGGAGTAGAGCGTGCCCTTTTCGGTCGGAAAGGAGATGTATACCATCTTCGGCTCGGTCAGATACTCCGCTTCGCCGCTCTCCCGGTAGGCGGCGGCACACGCGCGGATCTGCTCGGCACAGATCTTTCCGTCCGTGTTCGGAAGCTCCAGGATCTTGTGACCGGTCGCTTCGATCGATGCCGCCTCGTGGCAGTTGATGTGGCCGGTGTCGGCGGCGATGACGCTCTGTACCGGCGAGAGTGCGGCGGCAACGGCGAGAATGTTCGCCTGCGTTGCGCCGGGAATGAATTTTATCAGCGCGTCGTCCCGGCCGATGAGCTTTTGAACGGCGGCCTCGCCGCGCGCACACCACTCGTCCTCGCCGTAGCCGGCGTAGCTCGTGCCGTTCGTGGCGGCGATCTCACGCAGCACAGACTCGTACGCTCCGTGGTTATAATCGTTATTGAATCGGATCATTTTCCATGTCCTCCCTGCTGTTGTAGTCCTATAGTATAAAATATCTGCCGCAGTGTCAACTTTTTGTCACCTCGCCGATGGAATTTCCGCAGAAATATGGTATACTCAAGGCAACAGAAAATAGGGGAAGCGCCGCACAATGTCGTCTGCGGCGCTGCCATAAGGAGAACATACGAATGAACTATACCCGCAGCTATGCCATGGACGGAATGTGCAATCTGCGCGATCTGGGCGGTTACGCGGCCGACGAAGGCGTTACGCGCTACGGCGTGATGTTCCGCGGCGACCTGCCGCAGCGTCTGAGCGTGGAGGACAAGGCACGCTTCAAGTCTCTCGGCGTGCGCCACACGCTCGATCTCCGAAACACGGACGAGAGCGAAACGATGCTCGACGAGCTCTCCCGACTCGACGGCGTTTCCTATCGGCAGATCCCGATGCTCAACGTTCCGCGCGCCGTGGCTCGTACACGCCCGGGCGGCATCAATGCCTTTGATGCGGAATATTTCTGGGGCGACGAGTACATCCGTATGCTTGAAAGCAACCATCCTTGGACATGCTCTTGCATGGAGTATCTCGCCGAAGCCGAGGGCCCGGTGCTCTTCCACTGCTTCACGGGCAAGGACCGTACCGGCATCCTTTCCATGCTCGTGCTCGGGCTGTGCGGTGTATCCGAAAACGACATCGCCGCCGACTACAGCGTGAGCCAGATCTACCTCCGCCCGCTTTACCGCCGGATGCGCGAAAACTTCGCGGATTTCGCCTCCCGTCCCGAAACGCTTCCGTTCTACTCCACTGCCGCCGAAAATATCCTCGCCGTTTACAACCACGTCCGAACGACCTACGGCAGCGTCCCTGCCTTCCTGCACGAATGCGGCGTGACCGAGCAAACCGTGAACGCCATAAGGGAGAAGCTCATCGAGAAAAAGTGAGCCGTTTTCCTGTTCCTTCAGCCGGGGCGCGGGGAAATTTCCAAAAAATTAAAAAATAATCTTGACAATCCCCTATAGGTTTGGTACAATGACAAAGCCGCGAAAAACGGGAGCATAGCTCAGCTGGTTAGAGCACATGCCTTACAAGCATGGGGTCACAGGTTCGAGTCCTGTTGTTCCCACCAAATTAATAAGGCATATGGCCGAGTGGTTCAGTCGGTTAGAACGCCGGCCTGTCACGCCGGAGGTCGAGGGTTCAAGTCCCTTCTCGGTCGCCATTATGCGGGCGTAGCTCATTTGGCAGAGCGCCACCTTGCCAAGGTGGAGGTAGCGAGTTCGAATCTCGTTGCCCGCTCCATATGGCGCCATAGCCAAGTGGTAAGGCAGGGGACTGCAAATCCCCGATTGCTCCAGTTCAAATCTGGATGGCGCCTCCACTTTTATCAGGCCGCCGCGATCGCGGCGGCCTGAAAATTTCATACGGAGTGGTATCGAAGCGGTCATAACGGGGCGGTCTCGAAATCAGAATCGCCATGCGGTACCCCACCGCCTCGGAACCCTTGATTTATAAGGGCTTTTGAGACATTCACAACTTAATATTTTCTGTCG
>CAVGGQ010000133.1:0-2514 GCA_963628785.1 Oscillospiraceae bacterium
TCTATAAACAACGCACAACAAAATGTTCGCACTTTGGAACAAACCGTTTCACTGGTTTTGAAAATTGTATTTATAAAAATTCATTTGACACGGAAAACAAGCACTTAGAGCAAAATGATGGCATAAAAAGGGAGAATATAAAATATGACGAAAGACGAATTTTTTGAGAAACAGGGGATTACCTTTGCTCCGATTTCGGATTTGGTTTATGATTATCTCAGTGAGAATATTATTCAAATGAACTTACTGCCGGGCACGCAACTAAATGAGACCCACATATCCGAGGAACTGTGCGTGAGCCGAACACCTGTACGGACGGCAATACGGCGGTTGGAAACAGAAGGACTGGCAGTTTTGGAACATAGCAAGACCGCAACGGTTTCACCTCTTAAACGGGGAGAATACTATCAACTTGCGGAGTTTCGTGCGGCAATTGAGGGACGCGCGGCTTACCATGCAGCAAAGCTGATAACGAATGAGACATTGGCACAGCTCAAAGAAATATTGATCGATATGGAAAAAGGAGAGAAGAGCCAGGCGCTGTATCCGGTAAATGAAGACCGGTTTCATACGTTGGTCGTGCAAAGTGCGCAGAATACTTTTTTCAATTCGGCCTATGAAATGTACCGGGCAAAGATATTCCGATATCGCTGGTACACATTCATTAAATGCTCTGTCATGGACGAGTATTCAACCAAAGTTCGCTCCGCAACGCATAGAGCGATTTACAATGCATTGAAAAGCCATTACCAGGAGCAAGCAAGGGAAGAAGCTATTGCCGATGCGATCCTTATGCGCAATACATCTTTGAGCCTGTAGCCTTCACGCTTATTCTTAAGGCAACACCGCCCACTGTCATTGCGGAATTTATTTTCCCGCGGGGGGAATTTTGTGTGTGCCGATTTCTTCTCGCTTACTTGACGATAGCGCAAAAGAAGTATAAAATAAGATGCTCTCAAAAAGGCGGGCAAGACTCCGAAGGAACAGGAGCGTTCTTATGCAGAAAAAAGCTTGGACATATACCATGGCGGGCACCGTGTGCGGAGCCGTGACGGTCATTTTCCGCTGGCTACAGATGCAGACGGTGTTCGATGAGGAAACGGGACTCCCGACGCTCCATGCACCTCTCACCACGATGCTCGTGGTGGTGCTTATCGCCGTGGCGGCACTTCTCTGGTGGCTGTCGGGACGCATGCATGCGGACTGGTCGCCGGAAGAGCCGAAGGACGCCTTCGCTTTTGCACACCGCGAGACCGGCTGGCTGCTCGTCGCCGCAGCGGCGGTCACGGCGTTCGGCTCGGTGTACCTCTTCTTTACGGAGGACGGTACGGTCATGAAAGCGGCGGCACTCCTCGGACTGCTGTCCGCGCCGGTGCTGGCCGTGATGCCGCAGCTTCCGAAATGGGGCGGCTTCGGCGCGGCACTCTCGGTGATCCCGGTGATTTTCTACTGCCTGTGGCTCGTGATGTACTATAAAAACAATGCCGCCAACCCGATCCTCTGGTCGTACGGCATGGAGATCCTCGCAATTGCCATGTGCCTGCTCGCCGTATTCCGGCTGAGCGCCTACCTCTTCTACCGCGCCAAACCCCGCAAAACCATATTTGCGTGCATGCTTGCCCTTGCCGCATCTCTCGCCACGTTTACCGACAGCGCGTCAATCGGCCTGCGGGCCGTGGTCGGCGGCTGGGGCGTCGGCTGTGCCGTTATGTGCTGGGTACTCATCCGCAATTTCACGCCTCCCGAGCCGGAGGAAGAAGAGTACTGATCCGTTTGAAAACAAAAACGCACCGCGCGGCTTTCCGAAGAGCTGCGCGGTGCATTTTATGACAGGGCCGAAAAGGCCTCACAACACTTCTATTATATTCCGGCGCGCCGGCACCGTCAAGGGCAAAAACGCCGCCGCGCGAAAATTCGGATGAATGTATAGAAATACATTGAAAATTCTGTATATTTCCCCTCTTGTGAAACACGAAATAATCTGGTATATTTAAATCACTCAAAGGGGTGAATCCAATGTACAGATAAGCTCCCCCGAGGAAACCGATTCGGGGAAGATGACACCGGAGTGGAAGCTCTGAAAGCAGCCGAATGCAAGCCATCCTACACGGTGCTGCCGCTTACAGCGGCGTTTGATATAGAAGAAGGCGCAGACAGACGGGACAGATCGGTGTCATGAATCCGCAGAAAGCGAGGTTAAACGATGTTAGATATTAAGAATCAAAGATAGCCCTTGACCGAAATCTTCACTCAACGGTCAGGGGCTATCTTATTTTTCACTTCGAACATGACCCGCTGCGCCGGGTTCTCTTTTCCTTCCTGCCTGCGGGCGGGAACTCTGCGAGGCTTATTTTCAGACGGCTGACGGCCGTCTTTTTTTATAACCCAGAAAACCTCGGGCTATGCCCGAGGTTCAAAAAAGGCGGAGCCTATGAGGGAAAAAATAAACCTCCCGTGATAGAATAGTGAGGGTTTGCCGACCGCACTAAAGAATCGAAGGAGGTACCTTATGGG
>CAVGGQ010000134.1:0-2338 GCA_963628785.1 Oscillospiraceae bacterium
TCGCAACGCTCGATGAGACCGACCGCGGCGACAGCGGATTCGGATCTACCGGAAGATAAAAAGAATATTTATGTGACGAGAGGCCTTGGAGCCCGGTGTCCGAGATTATGTCCGAAAGGGCATCAAAGGGGGTACTGGGCTTTTTGGCTTACACACGCAAGATTATAACGGCGGGGCCGTTGGTAAAAGAGGTTATTTATCCGCGCATCGACCGCAAGGACAGCGACAATGTCAGAGCGGCGAAGAAAAAGGCGTCCACCGCGGCGCAGGCGAGGATGAACGCGAAATACAGCAGGGAAAAATGCGAGATGAAAATGGCGGCGAACTTCGTTGTCGGCGATCCGGTTATCACGCTGACCTACGATGACGCGCATCTGCCGCAGAAGCGGACGCAGGTCAAGCGGCACATGGAGCAGTTTATCAAGGAAGCGGGCAAGCTGATGCCGAAGAAAAGCCGCGTACCGTTCAAGCTGCTGTATGTGATTCAGAACAAGAGCAGCGAGGGACGGTGGCACGTGCATCTGATATGCAACGCGCCTTGCGATTACGAGGCGCTGAGAGGCTGCTGGCGGCGCGGCAACGCGGAGATCAAGCCGTTTCGCTTCGACAAGGAAAAGAATTATGAGACGCTGGCGAGGTACATGTGCCGCGAGGCGAGAGAGAAGCCGGGGCTCAGACTGTGGAGCTGCACAAGGTCGTGCGTCAATCCAGAGGTCGAGACAATGGCCGTGCCGAACGATACGCAGCTCGGTCTGCCCCGCGGCGCGGAGATGATAGAGCAGATTAAAGAGCGCACGGAGTACGGCAGGTACGAATATATAAAGTACTCGTTCAAGGCGGGCGTGCGGAGGAAACACTTCCGGCGTCGGCGACGGGCGAACAAATAGCGGCTTTTTATATATTTTTTAGTCTTGGAAACATATATTAACTTAAACCAAGAGGTGAAAGAGGGCTTGATTGCAGGCGAGAAATTTGATACAATACCGGTGAGAGATGGTTATATCATCTGTCCGCGCTGCAGGGACGAGGGGTGGAACGTGAAGCTCCTCCAGATCCGTCCGGACAGCGTGGCTATGAACATCCGTCTGTTTTGCAAGAGGTGCAAGACAGAGTACACGGTGGATATACTGAGAGGCCAGTGCTTTGAGAGCCGGTGCCCATGAGTTCAGACCAAGGCGGTCGTGCGCTCATGAGCCCGGCTTTTTTCTATCCTGCCGGAGGTGGCAGCCCGTTGTCAGGGGTAGGGGGGTCTTGAAAAACATGGCCGAAAAAAATACACCCGGGGGGGTCAAAAAATCTAACCCCCGGTCGAGCAACGGCGCCCTCCGGCGAAAGTACCGGCAACGGTTCAGAGCGATGGGAGCGGCGTGCGGAATCTGCGGCGGCAGACTCGGCCCGATCCGATACGACGAACCCAGCGACGCGGCGCATCCGCTCAGCTTCGTAATCGATGAGATCGTGCCGGTCAGCAAATACTACGCCGGGGGCTACGCATCGCGCGAAGCCGCGGCGCAGGACTGGGGCAACCTCCAGGCGGCGCACTACGTATGCAACGCCGCAAAGAGCGACAAAATGCGCGGCGAAGCGGCAGCGCAATCGGCGCGAATGTTCACGCCGGACGGCGAGTGGTAGGGGGAGGGAGCCCCCAAGCTGCCGGTGGCGACCTCATCGCGCCAGCGCCGAAATACCCCCGAGGGAAATTTGGGCGGGGGCGAATAATCCCGGGAAAAACGGATGATATAAATAAACTATAGATTGCGCGACACGCGCACGGATTGCGGATGCTGTCGCCTGCGGCGATACGCTGCGGTGCGAAGGAGGCGAGGGAGATATGTCCAAGGAACAGGATTACGTGAAGACGCTCAAGGAGCTGGGGATATACTCTCCGGCTTTCGATGGGGAAATACATCAGCTCTGCATCTTGGAGAGAGAGCTGTCAAGGGCGCGGAAAGAATGGAAGCGCACTGCCGAGGGCAAGAGCGCGCCGTCATTCACGGAGCCGATCTACGGCGTCATCCTCAAGATACAGGCCGAGATTGACAAGAAGAACGAGACGCTCGGTCTGACGCCGAAGAGCTTGCGGAAAATCAAAGGCAGCATGGAGGCCGCGGACGGAAACGCGGCGGACAAAGCGCCGACGGCATTGAGCATCGTTTTGAACAAGCACGCGGCGGGATAGCTGCGAGAGTTAAGAGTTGAGAGTGAAGAGTTGAGATATTGTGTTCGCAGTCGCGAACGATAATAAAGCGAGGGTGGAAGGACTGCGGCGACCCCTCCGTCACTGCGTGACACCTCCCCTTAGCTAAAGCATAAGTGTGCGTTTCCAAATCAAAGATTT
>CAVGGQ010000135.1:0-2182 GCA_963628785.1 Oscillospiraceae bacterium
GTCTTATCGATGATGCCAATGTACTCAGCCATGTCTTTTACCGTGACTCTGCCGTCCATATTGAGTGCATCGAATGCCGTGCGAAATTCGTCGGCAGCCGCGGCGGCGGTTTTACATTTCGGGTTTTTAAGCTTTCCTGCCTGCAGGGTCCCCTGAGCAGGCATTGTTTGGGGATTGCCGGCATTCTCAGCTTTATGGCGCCCCTCGGATTGCTGCGAAGACTTCAACAAGCTTGGCATTACCTTCGGTCTCAATCGCGATATACATTTCATTTCACCTCCGCGAAAAGCTGTATCGTTTACGCTTTTCACTGTGTAATGGACATGAGATTTGCGTTTTGGAAAAACTCAGAAATATTTTTCTGAACTTCGGATGTTTTCACTTCCATGAATTCAAGCAAAAAAGCCCTGCAGGAACATATCCTACAAGGCTTCTGTGAGCTTCTCTTTTCGCTATTGTAATAATATCTAACGAGAAATGTGTATTTCCATGGCTTTTCGCGGCCTATTTTAATTAGTATTTTTGCATGAGATAATGCTCTTTTTGAGTGCGATGCTAAAACGCAAAAAAGCCGCTATCCGAAATGGATGCGACCTTCATAACGAGATACAGTGTCTTGCGGCTCTGCACTGTGTATATACGACCAAAAGAGCCTCGCGGCTCAGTTGGTGCAGTTTTTAAAGTTCTCAGCAAACCTTCATCAGAAATGCGGGGATGCGCTTCTTTTCGCCGGTGTGCCAGTCTTTATCGTAGCGGCTGTTGATTTCCACAAGGCCCTGCATCATGCAGCCGCGCTTCTGAAACTCGGCAATGGTCTCGATAAGGCTCGAAAAGGTGGAGCTTATGGTGAACTCTGTGGTGCCGGTTTTGTGGCAGTCGGCAAGGATCTCGTCGATGTCGGTGTCCCAAATGACCTCACCGTAGTTTGGCAGGTCGTTTCCGGCCTCAAGGCCGTAAAGGTAGGCCGCTCCGAATGTGCTGTTGAAGCCGAGCTCTTTCCAGCTTGCTTGCAGGTTGTTCTCGATGGCGTTATCAATGGCTGCGATGTGGTTTTTCATGGTGTTTTCCTCCTATATTCGGGCTCTGTGGCCCTTTCGTTGTGTACATATATCACTCTAAAAGCACATAATATCAAGTCAATTCTGAGGAATATACTACACAATCATTCGGAGCAAAAACTGTGTATATTTCAGCTATTTGCTTTCGCCTGTAAGTATGAAGTGAACATACTCACTGCGGTGTTCTTCGAGGTAAACCACCAGGTCATAGAACCGCATCTCGTTGGCGATATTCTGTACCATTGGCACATCAAACATGTTCGTGCGCCCAGTGTCGCGGACGATAAGAATCTGCTCTCGTATTTTCTCAGTCATTGCTACACCTCCGGCAGATGTCCTCGCCGTAAGCAACGCTCAGGCCGCAGCCGTTATCCCACGCCACCATGATGCTGCCGATGTCATCCACACCGCGCACGGTGCCCTTCGTGCCGACGGGCGGCGCTTGGGGATCGTCCATCCGAACAAGCTCCACACGGGTGCCGACCGGGTATTTCTTGCGAATGCGCTCGACCGTTTCCTTACTCGGAAATCTCATGCTGCGCACCTCCGTTTCTGAAAGCCGAAGAGCCGGAGAGGTTCTTCAGCAGAATTTTCCGTGTGGTCTTGTATTCCGCACCGATGAAGCCCAGCCGCAGGAGAAAGCAGCGGAATGCGTACTTCTCATTGTCCGTGGGCTTTTCGGCGGCGCTGACCCGTTTCTGATTCCGTGCCATTTCGCACAGCTTGCAGATGAATGTGTCGTAGGCTTGCATCTCGTCCGGCGAGGGCATCGCCGGGAACCAGGGGAAGGATACCTTCGTGTCCGTGATTTCCAGCGGCACGTCGCTCACACCGAGTGCTTTCTTGATGAGATTGCCCTTGGCTGCAATGAGCGCCTTGAGGTTCTCCAGATTGCTGTCGGTGAACAGACTCCTTGGCATGGAAACGCAGACGGCGCAAGGCCCGTTCTCATCCCCAGTGTGGCTCTGGTCGATGTCAAAGCCCTCATCGTAGATGTGCTGCAAAAGCCGCTCGATGACCTCGCTGTCAGCACTGTCATCAAAGGACAGGCTGCCGTTCCTGTCGATGGTGAAGTAGTCCACCTCATAGTTGAATGTGGGCGCTCCGCAGTACTTTGCGGGAAC
>CAVGGQ010000136.1:0-2070 GCA_963628785.1 Oscillospiraceae bacterium
ATACTGAAGAATGAATAATAAGGGGCGAAGCCCCTGCCATGATTCTTCACCATTCATTATTCATTATATTTTTCACAAAAAACGCGCGCAGGCAGGAGAAACTGTCTGCGCGTGGTTTTATCCGTTGAACTTGTTCATGGCGCGCTCGATGCCCTCTTTGACGCAGCATTCGATGGCGTCGGCGGCGCGCTCTTCGGTTTTTTCGAGCGCTTCGGCATCTTCGTTGCGGGGGACGCCGAGCACCCAGTCCGCCATATCGTAGTCGCGGTGCGGCGGCGAGCCGACACCCACGCGCAGACGGGGGAAGCCCTCGGTGCCGAGATGGAGGATGATGTTTTTGAGCCCGTTGTGACCGCCGGCGCTGCCGGAGACGCGCAGACGCATATGTCCGGGCGCAAGTGCGATCTCGTCGGAGACGACGAGCACGCGGTCGTACGGGATCTTGTAGTAGTCTGCGAGCGGGCGCACGGCCTCGCCGGAGAGGTTCATGAAGGTCTGCGGCTTTACGAGCAGCACCTCATGCTCCCCGATGCGGGTGCGCGCGGTGAGAGCGCGGGAGCGGAGACGGTTGACGGTCACGCCGCAGCGCTTGGCGATGATGTCGCCCACGGCGAAGCCGACGTTGTGGCGCGTGCCGTCATAGCGCGGACCGGCGTTGCCGAGAAAGACGAGCATCCACTCGACGGCGCCGGATTCGGAACGAAACAGCATGGCAAAGCCTTACTCGAACAGCGGGGAAATGGAAACTTCCTCGTAGATGCGCTCAATGGCCTCGGCGAAGAGCGGAGCGACGGAGACATAGTTGATCTTGTCGATCTGCGGCTGGTCGGCGGGGTAGGGGATGGTGTCGCAGAGCTTGAGCTCCTTGATGGGGCTGTTGGCAATGCGCTCGAGTGCGGGGGCGGAGAGAACGCCGTGGGAAGCGCAGGCGTAAATTTCCTTGGCGCCGCCGATGTCGATGAGGGCGTTCGCGGCACCGACGAGAGAGCCGGCGGTATCGACCATGTCATCAAGCAGAATGACGGTCTTGCCGCGGACATCGCCAATGATGTTCATGACTTCGGACTTGTTGGCGACCTCGCGGCGCTTGTCGACGATGGCGAGGTTCATGTCGAGCTTCATGGCGAACTGGCGGGCGCGGGCGACGGAGCCGACGTCGGGGGAGACGACCATGACATCCGGGTTGCCCTTGCCGAACATTTCGAGGTAGTAGTTGGCGAACAGGGGAGCGCCGCGCATGTTGTCGACGGGAATGTCAAAGAAGCCCTGGATCTGGGCGGCATGGAGGTCCATGGTGAGAACGCGGTCCGCGCCGGCGGCTTCGATGAGGTTGGCAACGAGCTTGGCGGAGATGGGGTCGCGGCTCTTGGCTTTGCGGTCCTGACGGGCGTAGCCGAAGTAGGGCATAACGGCCGTGATCCGTCCGGCGCTGGCGCGATGCATCGCGTCGATCATGATGAGCAGCTCCATCAGGTTGTCGTTTACGGGCTTGCAGGTGGACTGGACGATGAACACATCCGCGCCGCGGACGGGCTCAAGGATGGAAACGGAGCACTCGCCGTCGGCGAAGCGCTTGATGGATGCCTTGCCGAGGGGCTTATGCAGGTAGCTGCAGATGCTTTCCGCAAGTGCGGTGTTGGCGTTTCCGGAGAACACCTTGACTTCTTTGCCGTGTGAGATCAAATCAATCACCTTTCCGTTTTGTTTTCGCGCAGGGGGACAAACTCTCTGGTACAGTATACCACAGAATCCTAAGAAGGAAAGCCCAAATATCGACGATTTTATCTTCAGTTTTCCAACAATTTTGCCATAAACTGCGATTCCTGCCATCCCGAACGCCTGAAAATCACCGCCGTTCGCCGCCCGCGGACAGCGGTGTCCGTCGTACACAAACACTCAAAACAAAAACGTCCTCGATACCGTATGTTGTGTATTTTGTCAGAAAATTTTCTTAAAAATATATATATATTCAATACCATTGACAGAAACTAAGCAAAGACTTATAATTTAAAATAATGCACGGGTATACCCAAAATTTGCGCGCTGAAAATCCAAACAGACGGGGAGAGA
>CAVGGQ010000137.1:0-2035 GCA_963628785.1 Oscillospiraceae bacterium
GGTTAAAGGACACCCCTTGAATCCCCAAAAGCTATTTATTCAGAGGTTCCTTAGATCGTTCAAAATAACCTCATCGGCGCATTGCCGGGCCTGATTCATGAGACCCGCCCAGCCCGGCGGGTCTGTGTTCGTCATGCCCTCTCTGATGCCCCGTTCCCAGGCTATTTGCTCTATCATCACATCAATGCGCTGCCTGGCCTGTGTCTCTACCTCTGCGCAATGCGCCTCATTCGGAAGCAAAATTTGCGCGCAAACCTCTCTTGCCAAATTATACGGCGGTGCTTTATAATTATAACACACGCCGGAAATAACGGCAAGCACTGCCGGGAAAGACGAAATATGTCCTTCATTCGCCGCAGCAAAAAACCCGACTCGGAGCAGCTTTCCGAACGATAGAACGAAAAGGAGAGACCCATGTACTATCACGCATCGCCGGTTGCAGGCATCACGCGGCTTGAGCCGCACGTTTCCAATCACGGCGTGTCGCTCGTCTATTTTTCCCGCAAGAGGGAAAATGTGCTCGTTTACCTGAGCAACGCCGTGGAAAAGTACTGCCGGGAGACCGGCTTCGCGCACAGCGGGCCATACGTCAAGTGGGGGCCATACGGCTTCACGAAGGACGGCATCCAACGCCTCGGCGAGTACTACCCCAACGCGCTCTCCGACACCTATAAGGGCGTGTCCGCCTATATCTACCGCGCCGGGCAAGTCACGGACTCGGGCTTCGCCGTCGGCATCCCGGACGCCGTCACAAGCAGCGAACCGATGGAAATGTCCGGCGTTGAGTTTGTGCCCGACGCCTACGAGGCCATCCTGCAGGCCGAGCGCAAAGGTCGCCTCATCCTCGAGCGCTACGAGGACATGCCGGAAAAACAGCACGTCTGGCTGTGTAAAACGATCCGGAGAGAGTACGAAACTTCCGGAGATCACCCCGACTACCGTCACTTCCTGCAAGGCAAATTCCCCGAGATCCTACGGGAAAACTGAACCTTTGGCAACACCGCACAATGTCGTCTGCGGCTCTTTGCGGAAATTTTGCTCCCGCATTTCGTTACATTTCCTTGCAATACACAAAGTATTGCTGCGTCAATGCGCCTCATTCGGAAGCAAAATTTGCTCGCAAATCGTTCTTGCCGAATTATGCGGTATTGCCCTTGCTTTTTACGCCGAATCGTGCGAAAATAGGGACAAATTCAGACAAAGAGGTACATAAATGGAAATACTTGTGATCAACGGCAGCCCGAAGGGGAAAAATTCGGTCACACTGCAGACGGTCAATTATCTGGAGATTCTGCACCCGGAGCATCATTTCACGGTGCTGCACGCGGGGCAGAACATCAAATCACTCGAACGGGACTTCTCCCCGGCACTCGCCGCCGTCGAAAAGGCGGACATGCTGCTCTTCTCCTATCCGGTCTACACGTTCATCGCGCCCTGCCAGCTGCAGCGGTTCATTGAGCTGCTGAAGGAGAGCGGCGCGGATCTCGCGGGCAAATTCGCCTCGCAGATCACCACCTCCAAGCACTTCTACGACATCACCGCCCACCGGTATATTCAGGACAACTGCGGCGACCTCGGCCTCCGGTACATCCGGGGTCTATCCGCGGACATGGAGGACCTGACGACCGGGAAAGGGCAGAAGGAAGCCGAGGACTTTTTCCGATTCCTCGTGTGGTCTGCCGAGCACGGCATCTGCGAGACGCCCACGGCGGGAAAGTACGAGTATACTCCGGTGCCCGCCACGATCCCGGAGAGCACGGACGCCGAAAAGACGGGCGATGTGGTCATCGTTGCAGATCTGCGCGAGGGCGACAGCGCTCTGCAGGCGATGATCGACCGCTTCCGCGCCGTGCTGCCGAGAAAGACGCGCGTCGTGAACATCCGCGAGTACCCGTTCCGCGGCGGCTGCCTGAGCTGCTTCAACTGCGCAGCCACGGGCAAATGCATCTACACGGACGGCTTCGACGAGTTTCTGCGCAGCCGGATCCAGACGGCGGACGCCATCGTCTATGCCTTCACCGTGCGCGATCACTCC
>CAVGGQ010000138.1:0-2028 GCA_963628785.1 Oscillospiraceae bacterium
AATGCGGGAGCAAAATTTCCGCAAAGCACCGCAGACGACATTGTGCGGTGTTGCCTTATCACCGCGAAGAACCGAAAAAGACCCCGCCGTATCCTTCCTTTCGGGGAAGATTCGAACAGATAAACTCTTGCAATCTTACGGAAATAATGCTATAACCATAGCATCAAATTACAAATGCCAACCACGGAGAAAGGCGGAGGATCCATGAAGATCATTACCATCAGCCGGCAGTACGGCGCGGGAGGACGCGAGATCGGTCTCGCCGTTGCGAAGCGCCTCGGCATTATGCTTTACGACCGCGACATCATCGCGGCAACCGCGAAGGCCAGCAGCATCGACGCCAGGCAGATCGCCGATGAAGGGGAGACCATCTCCGGCACGGAGAACTTCCTTCGGAACATCACCCCCGTATCCTATGACCAGAAGGACTATATCTATGAGACGCAGCGCAGCGTATTGCTCGACTTTGCGTCCAAGGGTCCGTGTGTCATTGTAGGGCGCTGTGCCGACGTCATTCTCCGCGAGGCCGGCTTTGACACGGTAAACGTCTATCTCCATGCCGATGAAGCGAGCCGTGCCGAGCGAATGAAAGACCGCCTCGGCACGAACGATATGACCGAGATCCTCCACACCATGAAGAAGGTCGAACGTGCGCGCCGCACGTACTACGAGCACTACACCGGCCGGCACTGGGGCGACTGCCACAATTTCGATCTTGCCCTCAACAGCGGCTCCCTCGGTGTTGATACCTGCGTGCGGATCATCTGCGACGCCGCCGTAAAAGAATAACGGCAGCACCGCATAATTCGGCAGGAGCGATTTGCGAGCAAAATTTCCGTAAAGCGCCGCAGACGACATTGTGCGGTGATGACTGACGAATATCCGTCCCGGGGCAGAAATGCCTCGGGATGTGTGCGTAAAGGAGAGCAATACCGTGGCAGAAAACACACCGGTCGAGCTGCGCGAAAAGCTCATCTGCAGTGTTTATGTCCGCAACCACACGCCGGAGGGCACGTTCCGCGCCGACGCGGACGATTTGAACGGCATTGCCGTGTGTCTCCGCTATGACGGAAAGAAGAAAAAACTCGGCGTCTTCTCCATGAAAGGGAAGAGCGCCGAGGTGGAAGTCCCGTTGAAGGACGGAAATTATGTAAACCTCATCACCGACGAACCGGTAGAGATCCGCGGCGGCAAGCTCCGCTGCGAGGGCGAGCCCGTCATCCTCACGGAGTGACGAACCGGCACATAAGAGTGTAAACCGGCATGAGCTCCTCGTAAGCGGCCGTCAGGACGCCGGGGAGCTCGGCGGTATAGAATACCCCGCCGTGATCGAAGGTTTTGCTGAGCGCGAGATACTTGCGGTTGTACCACGGGTTGAGCACCGGACCGACATCTTTTTTCGGACGCTTGTACTCCTCGCCGTCGAGCGCATAGCCCGCGCGCCCGACGCGCTTTACGAGCCGCTCCGTCTCGGCGGGATTGGCATCGACATAGCGGCGAAAGGCGTCCATCTGCCCGGCATTGGCGCAGTAGAAGCCGACGCCGTAGCTGTAGGTCGCGGGGCCGACCTCAAACCAGAACGCGGGGCCGTTGTCGTCTCCGGCGTTCGACCGGAGCGTGAACCACAGGTGATCCTTGTACGGCCCGCGCCCGAAGAGCCGCCGCGCATCGCGGTGGATGCGGGAGATGTGCACGCGGTATCCGTCGTCCGGGTGCTTGGCCTCCGTCAGCGCGAGCACCTCGCGCGCGAGTGCATCGAGCGGGTCTTTCACGGCGCGCACAAACTGCTCGCGGTGCGCCTCGAACCACGGCTTCTCGTTGTTGAACGCGATACCCCACAGAAACTCCCCGGTCTCCTCACTGAATCCGTTGAATTGCATAATACCCTCACAGAAAACTGCGCCGGAGCATAATGCCCCGGCGCAGAAATTTTAGGCAATACCGCATAATTCGGCAAGAGCGATTTGCGAGACAATTTTGCTTCCGAATGAGGCACATTGACGCAGCAATACTTTGTGTATTGCAAGG